>NZ_BMEV01000065.1 GCF_014637175.1 Compostibacillus humi
TTCCTTCAGACATGACGGTCACCCCCCATGCCCTTGTCTTAAGCTACAGCTACTACTGCCTTCACTGTTCGGGACTTTCACCCTATAGTCTGCACCCATGCCGGGCACACCAAAAAATCAAGCGGAATTTCTTCCGCTTGATTTCATTTTAACTGGAGTACACAAGCCTGGATGTAACCATTTTAATCCGAGTATAAAAATAGACACCGTCTGTCCCATTTACATGTAAATCTCCATAAAAGGATTGCTTCCCTCCGGAAAAGGGGAAAAATGCCATCGGCGCAGGGACTCCGACATTGACACCGAGCATTCCCGGTTCGGCTTCTTCCCGGAATTTGCGAATTGCACCGGCATCATTTGTGTAAATCGTTGCTGAATTACCATATTTCGACAGATTCACGATTTGCAATGCTTCATTTAAATCTTCTGCCCGGTATAGACTTAGTACTGGCGCAAAAATTTCCTCTCTGGCAATGGACATGTCTGGTTTTACCCCGTCGAATACCGTCGGTCCGAGGAAATATCCTTTGCGGAATTCGTCCTTCTGCATTCTCCCGTCGAGGACCAGCTTTGCACCTTCTTCAATGCCCTTTTGAATATATTCGACCGCATTGGCATAGTTTTTTTCCCGGATAACCGGAGTTAATAAGACGTCGTCCTCCATTCCATTCCCCATTTTGATTTGTCGGATTTTTTCTGTAAGCCGATGAACAAAATCATCTGCTTCATCCACCAGCACAACTGCACTGCACGCCATACAGCGCTGACCAGCACTTCCAAAAGCGGAATTGATGATTTGCTGAATCGTTTCGTCATGCTGCGCATCAGGCATCACAATATGATGGTTCTTTGCTCCCGCTAGCGCCTGAACCCGTTTTCCGTTGGCCGCAGCTTTTTCATATACATACTTTGCAACCGGTTCCGAACCGACAAAGGAAATGGCTTTCACATCTTCATGTTCCAGCAGTCCGTTCACTACGTCATGTGCTCCGTGGACAATATTGAAAACCCCCGGCGGAAGGCCAGCTTGTGAAAACAGTTCGGCTAGCCGATTTGCCAAGAGCGGGGTTCGCTCCGACGGTTTTAGGACAAAGGTATTTCCTAAGGCAACTGCTAAAGGAAACATCCAGCACGGAACCATCATTGGAAAATTAAAAGGTGTAATCCCTCCAACTACCCCTAACGGATAGCGGAACAATTGTGAATCTATATCACCGGCAATTTCTGCAAGGTTTTCCCCTTTCATCAAGCTTGGCGCATTACATGCAAATTCCACACATTCAATTCCCCGCAGCACTTCACCGCGGGCTTCTTTCAAGCTTTTGCCGTTTTCCAGCGTAATGAGCTTTGCTAACTCTTCTTTGTGCTTGATTAATAATTGATGAAAATTAAATAATATGCGCGCCCGTTTAGGGACAGGGGTCTTTTTCCATGACATAAATGCTAGTTTTGCAGTCTCAACCGCTTCGTCAACGTCACTGTAAGAAGATATTGGTACACGGCCGATTTTTTCTTCCGTTGCTGGGTTAAACACATCCTGATATTGATTTGTGCTAGCATCCATCCACTGTCCGTTAATAAAATTTTTTAATATTTGGATTTCCTCCACCGATTGTGTCACATTACCCCCCCTGTTTGCTTTAATGACCTGCATTGGCGACCGCTTTCCTTAAGGCAGAAGTATAATGGCTGGGAAACTCTCGTAAAATTATAGTCCACCAATAGAGACGAACTTTTCTTCTACATATTCTAAAATACCGGAACGACCGCCTTCTCTTCCAATTCCGCTTTCCTTATAGCCTCCAAATGGTGCTTGAACGACGATTGGGGCAGGGTCATTGATACCGACAATTCCGTATTCTAATGCTTTCATCATCCGAAACGCTTTGCCCAAATCTTTCGTAAAGCAGTACGCTGCCAATCCATAATTTGTTTGATTTGCCTTTTCAATCACTTCTTCTTCCGATGAAAAGGAAAAGATCGGTGCAACCGGGCCAAACGTTTCCTCTGTCGCAATTTTCATTTCTTCGTTAGCGTAGTTTATAACCGTCGGTTCGTAGAAATATCCGTTTAGCCCCTCCGATTCATAGCGTTTGCCGCCGCAAAGAAGCTTTCCGTTATGGGCAAGTGCATCCTGAACATGGGACTCTACTTTCTTCAATGATTGTTCGCTGATTAACGGGCCGACTTGCACTTCTTCGTTCAATCCGTTTCCAACCCGCAAAGCTTTTGCTTTTGCTGCAAATTTTTCCCCAAATTCTTCAGCAATACTTTCCTCTACATAAATTCGGTTTGTACAAATACACGTCTGTCCGTTATTTACAAATTTTGTCATTACTGCACTATTGACAGCCAAGTCAAGATCTGCGTCGCGGAAAACAATAAATGGTGCGTGACCTCCTAACTCCATAGAAACTTTCTTCACTGTATCGGCAGAATCACGCAGCAGTTTTTTCCCTACCGCTGTTGAACCTGTAAAAGTAAGTTTTCGGACGATTGGACTTTTTGTCAATTCACTTCCAATTTCCTCAGCAGGTCCGATGACTAAATTTACGACTCCAGCAGGCAATCCGGCATCATGGAAGCATTCAAACAGTTTAATGGCAGATAATGGGGTCGCTGGAGCAGGTTTAATTATTACAGTACATCCGGCCGCAATGGCAGGAGAAATCTTCCTCGTAATCATCGATAGCGGAAAGTTCCACGGTGTAATGGCTGCGGTTACACCGACAGGTTCACGCAGAACCATTAAATGTTTATCCTGATGGGAAGCGGGAACTGTCTCGCCGTATACTCTTTTTGCTTCCTCAAGAAACCAATCATTGTAATTGATGGCACTATTTACTTCACGGCGTGCCTCATTAATAGGCTTGCCCATTTCCATCGTAATCGTCTTAGCTAAATCTTCTGCTCTCTCCCGCATTAATTCGCTTACTTTTTTCATATATTGAGCCCGATCAAAAGCAGTAGTATTTTTCCATTCTTGAAAGGCTGCGTCAGCTGCTGCAATCGCTTCCTTTGTTTCTCTGCTGCCGCCGGACGCAACTTGAGCAATCACTTCTCCTGTAGCCGGATTGATTACATCCATCGTTTCGTTTGAGTAAGCATTTCTCCATTCCCCGTTAATATAAAGCATGGTTTTTCCTCCCTTTCGAATTATACTTTGACATCATCCTGTTTCTTTTTCACTGCAAGCAAAAACTTCCTCTGTTTTCTGTCCAATAGCGGTGTGACCGTTCCGACTTTGCGGTTACGGTGTAAAGCTACCAAATCGACATCACCAATCGTGACTGTTTCCGTATTTGCTTCACTTTCTGAAACAATTCCTTTTCCAGGAAAACTAAAGTCTGCCGGTGAGAAAATTGCCGATTGGGCATACTGTCCGTTAAGATGATGTACGTTTGGCAAGTTACCGACTAAGCCGGACAGGACTGTATATACTTGATTTTCCACTGCTCTAGCCTGTGCGCAATAACGTGTCCGCAAATACCCTTGCATATCTTCTGCAGAAAAAGGAGTAAATAGAATTTCTGCTCCTTCATTTACAGCAGTTTCCGCTACATCGGCAAATTGAATATCATAGCCAAGTAATATTGCCACTTTACCGCTGTCCGTATCAAAAACTTTTAATGTTTTGCCCGGCTGGATTCCCCACCATTTTTTTTCATCATTCGTTACATGCAATTTATATTGGGAATCTATTTTTCCATTGCGGTGGAATAAATAGCCGACATTGTATATGTGTCCGTTTTTTACTACGAATTGGGAGCCGGCAACGATATTAACACTATGTCGAATGGCCAAATCGGAAAAGCTTTCGATAAATTGCTCCGTATATTGACTGATCTTTCTTACTTGTTTACTAGGCACCTTTTCATCGATAAAAGACAATAACTGTAATGTAAAGTTTTCGGGAAAGACGACAAAATCGGCTCTTCGCCGGGAACTCATGTCGACAAAAAATTCGCATTGTGTCTTAAAATCGGCAAAGCTTGTCAGTTCTCTCAATTTATACTGGACTGCAGCAATTCGGACTGGTCTGGCGTGCTGATAATAAGTAATATTTTTAGGTACATAATCGACATTTTCCCATTCCATCAATGTTGCATATTTTAACGATTCCGTATCATGTTTTAAATAATCAGGCAGTATCCCTTTCACTTTAAATCCGTTCATTAGCTGGAAAGTAAGAACAGGATCATAAATATTCTTTTTTTGCACCTGTTCTACATATTCATGCACCGACATTTTATCGGCATATTTATGATAATTCGGCAGACGTCCGCCAAAAATAATACTTTTCAGGTTATACCGTTTACAAATTTCCCTTCGCGCTTCATATAACCTTCTTCCAATTTTCATATGCCGGTAGTCGGGATGCACTACAACATCAATGCCGTACAAGTTTTTCCCGTTCGGATTATGGTTCGTAATATAGCCATTTCCGGAAATTTCGTCAATTGTATGCTCTTTGCCGTACTCATCAAAATTAATAATTAAACTGGAACAAGAACCGACAATTTTTCCTTTATACTCGACGCATACTTGACCTTCAGGAAAAATTTCAATATGGCTTAAATATTGTTTTTTCGTAAAAGCGATGGCCGGATTGCCAAATCCGAGCTGAGCCAGTTTTACAATTTCATCCACATCTTCTTTCCGAATATTCCTGACAATTAATTTCTGATCCTCATTAGATAAATCTAATTGAGTCACAATTTCCTCTCCCTTAAAATTTTCATTTTATATGTCCAATTTTATATAATCCCCGTTTCGCGGTTTGCCGACACAAAGAAATGCGTTCCGTTTTGACAGATTCATAATAATTGAGAATACGGTTTCCATTCTTCGGTGCTCCGGTGCTAACGGGTTTTCGTCATGATTAATTCCATTTGGTGCATTAAAGTTGTCCGAAAGCCATTTTTTAAAGGTTTCTTCCGTTATTTCTTCCCCATTGGCTAAGGAAGTCGCAATTAGCTGCTCTGCCCGTTTTTTCCGCAGCATGGAATCTTCGAAGCGAAATTCATTTCTGTCATCCACAAATTTTTTTATTTCATTAGACAGTATATGATTCGTATGCACTAATCTGGAGTCTTCTCCAACGTAATCAATGCCAAAAGGCGATACTTCCAGGTTGACGGCCATCCCTTCCCCATCCGGTTCCGCTTTTCCTATTAGCATGCTGGCAGATGCCGCGACTTGGCCGCCTTTTAATTTGGAAACAGCTTCTGAAAGTGAGAAGGAATTCAGCACACTTCGCAATGCCAGATGAATAGGAACCGCAGATGACTTTTTATCGGTCAGAAGTGCATTGAAACAAAGTCCGACACCTGCATCATTAAAGCCGATTTTCCCGACCATCCCTCCTTCCGTAACGATCGTAACTTTAGGCTTATTTTTTTGTTCAATTTCCAAAAGCAGCAAACTGTTGCTTTGGCTTCCTTTCCAATCCCAATTTTGACCGATTATCACGTCCTGGGAGATTGGCTTACATACCCCAATGGCCGTACAGCCGTCCGTAAACCCTTTTCCGCCATAGTTTGCCAGCGCGATTTCTGTCCTGGCATTCAGCGCAAGTATATCTTCAAAATCTACTCCTGCCCCGTCGGCTACTCCTTCCATTTCTTCGATGAGTTCCGCATCATGTTTTTCGATGGCTTCCACGTGGCGCTTCGCTTCTTCCCGAGCCTTCTCCCACGTCAATTTCTGATAGCCGTAGAACAGCTTTTCATAGGTTTCCAGACTGTTTATCACTTGCTTTTTTCCAATACTTCCATGCTGATAACCGATTTCCTTAGGCGATCCGTTCAGGACATGTTTTTTCACATAACTCTTCCTTTCTGTTGTTGACTGTTTAGGAAATACGATCTTGCAGTTTCTTGTAAAACTTTAATATTCCTACCGCCCTAGCATGCTGGCTGTGGAATGGTATAGGTTTTAGCGATTTTACGATTAACGGGTTATTTATATCAGCCTCCTTTAAGATCATTTGGGCAATGAGTTTTCCGAATAATGATGCCATTGCAGCACCGTGTCCGCCATAACCAAATCCAAAATAGGTGCCATCCTCCAATTGCCCTATATATGGAAGCATACTTTTTGTAAAACCGACTTTCCCTCCCCATTCATAGTCAATTTTGGCATCCTTTAACTGCGGGAAGACTTCGATCATTCCTAGACGCAAGTTATGGAATAAATTTTCCTGATCCCTTTTTGTTGATGCCCTTCCTGAACCGCCGAATGCTAAACGGTTATCTGCCGTTCGGCGGAAATAATATAGAAGCCTTTTCGAATCAGATACTGCCCGGTTTTTCTTTATGACATCTTCCAGCACCTCAGTCGGGAGCGGTTCTGTTGCAATCATAATGCTCTCCACAGGTACGATGGATCGTTTTATCCGGTCATGCAAATCTCCGGAATAAGCGTTAGTGACGATAACAATATCTTCCGCTATGACTCTTCCTTTTTCCGTAAGGACGATCACCTTTCCGCCTGCTTTTCTTTCAATGCGCAACGCTTTAGAATGCTCAAATATTTTCCCTCCCATCTGATGGACTGCATTTCCAAGACCGAGGGCGTAATTTAGCGGATGAAAGTGGGCGCTTTTGGCATCAACGCTCGCTCCATGATAGAAGTTTGTATTCAGCTCTTCCTGTAAATCCTCTTTCTCTACAATGTGCATATGTTCATAATTGAGATATTTTGCCATAAATTCCTGTTCTTTTTTCATCGCTTCCAAATGACTCGGTTTATATGCCGCATACAAGGAACCATTGCGGACAAAGGCACAATCAATCTCATGTTTTTTAATAATGCTCTCAATTAAATCAATAGAATCTAAAGACATTTGCCACATTTGCTTTGCTTCTTCTAATCCTTTTTTCTTCGCCCACTCTTGCATGGATCCGAGATAACCTGTCAGAACTTCTCCGCCGTTCCTGCCGCTTGCTCCGCTTCCAATCCGATTTTGTTCCAAAACAATCGTATTGCAGTTTTTTTCCTGTAAATGGTAGCTCGTTGACAGTCCGGAATACCCTCCCCCAATGATGACAACATCACAAAAGTGTTCTCCTTCCAATTGAGGGAAATCTGTCCGTTTATTTGCTGTTGCTTCCCATAATGATAATTGCTCCAATGCAAACACCTCATTCTCACATCTGTTAAATTAAAAATTTTCGGTCTTTTCCAGAAGTAAATTTCATGAAAATTACGATGGATAAAAGCACTAAAACCATAAGCAAGATGGATAATGCGGAACCAAGCTGCCAGTTCATTTCGATGAGAAATGCATCTTTAATGACATTCCCGACCATGAGCAATTTGCCGCCGGTGAGCAAATCAGTAACGACAAACACACTTACTGCCGGTACGAAAGTAATAATGATTCCTGCAAGGATTCCAGGAAATGTCAGCGGCAATGTGACATATAAAAATGTTTTGACAGGACTTGCGCCTAAATCTTCTGAAGCCTCTAAATAAGATCTATCCAATTGTTCAATCGAAGCATAAATCGGCAAAATCATAAAAGGCAAAAATCCGTAAACGAGACCAATAATGACAGCAAATGGGCTATACATTAAAGATAATGGTTCAGAAATAATGCCTAATTTCATTAACAAATTGTTTATGACACCATGATTGTTTAAAAGAATAATCCATGCATATAGACGGATTAGCAGATTCGTCCAAAAAGGAACCATTACTAGCAAAAGCAAGAGATTTTTCCATTTGCCTGCATGGGCAATATAATAGGCGAATGGATAGGCGATAACGAGACATAAAACCGTAGCGAGCAGGGACCATCCTAATGATTGCCATAACACTTTGGCATAGAGGGAGCTGAAAGCCGCAGTGTATGCTTCTGTACTGAATTCATATAAAATACCGCCGAATCCTGTGTTCGTCGTAAAGCTGATAACCCCGATATATATCACCGGTATTACGAGGAAAAGCAGCAGCCAAATTAAACTGGGCGAAAGCATCGAATAGGCATTTTTAATCATTCGGTCCATCGTTTATTCCTCTCCTTTCTTGTTCGGGCTTATCATTTTTCTGCCGGTGAACAAAACTGCGATGACAATTAGTAAAATCATAATGGTAGATAATGCATTAATTTCCGGCGAAACCCCTAAACGCACCATCGAATAAACTAGCACAGGAAGAGTATTTGATCCTGGTCCGGTTGTAAAAAAGGAAATGACAAACTCATCGATGGAAATCGTAAATGCTAAAAGGGCTCCAGCCAGCACTCCTGGAAAAATTAAAGGAAAGGTAATTCTCCAAAAGGTCTGCCATTCGTTTGCCCCTAAATCCTTTGCTGCTTCTTCAAGGGAATCATCCAGTCCTGCAAGCCTTGCCAGAACAACGAACATGACAAAAGAAATGGAAATCGCCACATGCCCTGGAATAGCTGTAATCAGTCCAAGGGTCATATCCAAAAATCCATAAATTGCCAGCAAAGCTACGGCGACAACGATGTCCGGTATAACAACAGGAATATAAAAGAGAAAATCAATTGCTTTTTTTCCCGGAAAATTATAGCGGTGAAAGACAAGCGCTGCCATCGTTCCAAGAATAGTTGCCAAAACCGTCGTAATAACAGCAATGTACAAACTGTTTTGTAAAGCACCAAACATTTGTGTATTAGAAAACAATTTGACGTACCAGTCAAAGGTAAACCCGGTCCACACCGTTCCGATTTTGGAATCGTTAAACGAGAACATCATGAGGATGATGATCGGTACATAGAAAAATGCAAAGATTAGTAGACTATAACCAAATAAAATTCGCTTTGTTCTTTGTCGCATTGTAACCCCACCTTAAAAAGAGTGTGGCAAGAATAAAAGAGATATTGTAAACATATCCCTTTTATCCCATTGCCACGTTTTTATTCTACTTTCACTTCCTTCATTAAGTTGTTCATCATATTCAATTCATCCGCCTCTAAATATTTAAAGTAAACCGCATTATCCGGTATTTCCGGGTAAGAGGCCGGATTATTCCGTTCTTCCTCTGACATTAATTCTTTAGCTGCTCCATTTGGATTGCTGCCCGGGGAATAATCAGTAATTGCCTTAGATACTTCCGGACGCAGCAAGTAGTTTATAAATACCTCGGCAGTATATTTATTTTTCGATGTTTTTGGAATGGCCATATTATCCATCCACAGTATTCCGCCCTCTTCCGGGAGAAAATATTCGATATTTGGATTTTCTTTCATCGCCATTCCTGCCTGTGTTGAATACACCTGGCCAATCCACGCCTCTTCGTTGATATAATGAGCAGCAACACTTGCTTTATAGGCTAAAACATTCGGATGAAGCTCTTCTAACTTCGTTTTTACTTCCGCAATTTGTTCTTCCGTGTACTCGTTAATATCGTACCCTAAGAGCTGCAATCCCATGGAAACGGTTTCCCTTGGGGTTTCCTGAACAGTTATTTTGCCGGCATAATCCGGATTCCATAAATCTTCCCAGCTCGTTGGAGGTTCAGTCACCTTTTCTTTGTTGTACATCATCCCAATACTTCCATAAACAAACGGGACAGAGTATTTATTCTCTGGATCAAAGGAACGGTTTTGGAATGGTTCTTCGATATTTTCAAAGTTTGGTATGTTATCTAAATCCAGTTCCAGCAATAAACCTTGCTCCGCCATCCATTCAACAAAGTAATCCGTCGGGAAGATAACATCATATGCTACCGTTCCGCTATTTACTTTTGTCAGCATTTCTTGATTGGAAGAAAAGGTGCTGTAAACTACTTCTACACCAAACTCTTCTTCAAAATCATCTATTACTTCCTGGGGAATATAGTCCGCCCAATTAAATACGAAAAGCTGGTCGGCCAATTCCTGTTCCGCGGAATCTGCCTGTTCATTGCTGCTGCTGCATGCTGCCAATAGTAAAGCAATTAAAACGATGAAAAGAAAAGTTGTAATTTTTTTCATCCTATTCCTCCATTAGAGCTTTATTTGTATTGCAACTTATTGCTTCCAAAACTGTTTCATATTTACTAAGTCCTGTTGAAGTACGACTATTTTCTATTCCATTTTTGCTTCTTGGAATAAACGGTTCATAATTTCTGTTCGTTTTTCATCCAGCGGTTCAGTCCATACCGCCTTTTCAATATCTTCTTCCGGTAAATTTAATCCAGGACTGTTTTTCAAATCTTCGTCAAGCAATTCCACTGCTTTTGTGTTCGGATTTCCATATGGATAGTCTTCTGTTAACAATTTGCTCACTTCCGGACGGAGCATATAATCGATAAACACTTCCGCAGTATACTTGTTTTGGGCATTAGCCGGAATAACCATCACATCCATCCAGACAATGCCCCCCTCTTCCGGAAGAACAAAATCGACATGTTCATTCTCCTGATAGGCGACGGCACTTGCGCCTGAATACGCATATGCAATCCATGCTTCCCCAGATACAAGCTGTGCTTCCGGTGTGGAATCAAAAGCTAGCAGATTCGGGACAAGCTCTTTTAATTTTTCTCCTGCTTGTTCTAATTCTTCCTCTGTCGGGTCATTCGGATCAAAGCCTAAAGTCTGGTTTAGCATGTTGAATACTTCTTTCGGCTCTTCCATGACAATTACTTTGCCTTCATATTCCGGATTCCATAAATCTTCCCAGCTTGTCGGCGGATTCGGGATTACTTCTTTGTTATAAGCGATGCCGTCATACCCAAATGCATACGGAACTGTATATTTATTTTCTGGGTCAAACGGCATGTTTTTCCATACGTCGTCAATGTTTTCATAGTTTGGGATGTTGTCGTAATTGATTTCTTGTATCAGGCCTTCTTCAAGGAGCAACCGGGCGTAGAAATCGGAAGGGACGACTAAATCATAGCTTACGGTTCCGCTGGATAACTTGGCTAACATTTCCTGGTTCGAATTGTATGTGTCGTATATGATTTCTACTCCAAATTCTTCTTCAAAGTTATTTAGTATTTCCTGTGGCAAATATTCGCTCCAGTTAAAAATGTACAATTGATCAGACAGTTCCTGATCACCGCCTTCAGCCGATTCGCTTGTTTCCGAATCTGATGACTCAGAATTGCCATCACTGCTGCAAGCAGCTAATAGTGCGAAGATAAAAGGAATGATTAATAAACTTATCCATCTTTTCATCGCTCTGTCCTCCTATCGTTATTGTTTTAACACAACCGAATTATCTGGATTCCAGCTGACAAAAACTTCTGTGTCTAACGCCAAATCTTCTACATCGCTTGCACTTTGCTGTACTTTCACTTCATTTCCATTGCCGACATCAATAATCCACTTCACTAAAGACCCGATGTATACTTTTTCTTTGACCCTCCCTTTTAATGAAATTTTTCCTTCTTGCTGAACAGTATGTAAGTGTATTTTTTCGGGACGTACAGAAATAAACATTTTTTCTCCTGTCTGATAATTGTTGTTTGGCACATATACTTCTTGGCTGCCAAACTCTAGTGCGGCATAATTTTCTTTTATTTCTGTAACATTCCCGCCGATAATATTTGTTTCGCCGATAAAATCGGCAACAAATCGAGTTTGAGGTTTTTCGTAAATTTCGTATGGTGTTCCCGCCTGTTCAATTTTTCCTGCATTCATTACTACGATCCGGTCCGACATTGTAAGCGCTTCCTCCTGATCGTGAGTAACATAGATAAATGTAATATTCAATTCCTGCTGCAAATGCTTTAGCTCCAATTGCATTTGTTTTCGCAATTTCAAATCTAATGCCCCAAGCGGTTCATCAAGCAATAAAACCGACGGATTATTCACAATAGCCCTGGCGATAGCAACCCTTTGCTGCTGTCCGCCGCTCAATTGTTTCGGTTTGCGTTTTCCGAAATCTGCCAGCTGTACCATCTTCAAAACTTTGTTTACTCTTTCTTCGATTTCTTCCTTTTTCACTTTTTTCATTTTCAGACCAAAGGCAATGTTATCAAATACCGTCATATGCGGAAACAGGGAATAACTTTGAAAGACAGTATTTACTTCCCGGTGATAAGGTTCAATATTGTCCATCTTTTTCCCGTTAATATAAATGGATCCTGAAGTCGGTTTTTCAAACCCGGCAATCATACGCAACGTTGTCGTTTTTCCGCACCCAGAAGGTCCGAGCAATGTAAGAAACTCTCCAGATTTAATATTTAAACTTACATTTTCGACCGCATAGGATTCGTCAAATTTTTTTGATACGTTATCGAGCTGTACCATCGTTTCCACGAATGCTTCCCCCTTTATTCTGCATATGGCACCTAAAGATTAAATGAACATTTCCATTTATTTTAGTTTTCAAAATATTTTAGTTAGGTAAATCGTACCAAAGAATAGCTTTTTCAACACTAGACAGATTGTAAAAATTCTCCGGTCCAAATTTTAACGTTTGTTTGTGGCAAGAATTTCTATAGATTTTATGTTTGGGCTGATATTTTTTTTCGCAAAAATTGATGGGCATAGAGAGCAAATTCAATCGCCAGCCGCTTTTCGGATTCCATAAAATCTTCTCCAAGCAATTCCTTAATTTTTTCGATTCGGTGATATAACGTCTGGCGAACAATAAATAATCGTTCTGCTGCATCTTTTTTTGAACCGTTGACTTCCAGCAGCACGGATAATGTTCTGAGCAGATCCCCATTTCTTTCCTGATCAAACTGAATCACAGGCCCCAGATAAGTATCTACCAGTTCCTGCAGCTCATTTTGCCTGTCCAATTGCAAAATAATTTGGTACACGTACAAATCATCGTAAAAATAACATTGGGAAAGATTCATTTTCTTTTGCAAATATATTGTTTTCTTCGCCTGTTCATAGCTTTCATTGAGTTTTTCCAGCGGAAGCAGCTTGCCGGCCGCAAAGCGAAACGGGTTATTTAAGTACTTCTTTAATTGTTTATTTTCATAGATTTGCGCCAATGCTTGTTTTAGACGATTCCTGTAGTCATGCTCCTTCTCCCGATTGAGAAGAACGAAGATAAGATAAGAACGTTTATAAGATGTCAGAGGAAAAAAACCATGCTGCATGAAAATATTTTGGAATAAGGTAGAGTAATAGGTAAGATCAAGGTCCCTGTCGGAAGAATCGATCTCACAAAGGCATGTCAGGCTTTTATCCGCCATTATTTTGGCGTCCAATTCATTCAAAAATTGGACAATCGTTTCTTTGCTATGCTCACCCCTTAGCCAGGCAAGAATCCAATCGTTTTCTTTCTGTCTTTTCTTTTCTTCGGTATATAGAAGGCGCATTCGATCTAATGACAGAGCGGTTGCAGCTCTTTCCAAAACTAAGTAGTCGAAATCTGTTAAAACCTTTTCGGACATGATAATTAAATCTCCAAATTTTCTTCCCATCGCCTGAACTGGTTTGGAAGCACTAGTCGCACTGGAGTTGATAATCAGGTTTGGCTGAGCAGCTTTTATTTTTTCCATATAATCCTTTTGCAGTTTCGGGTCGATATTGGGATAGAATTCTATCTTCCCGTCTACCGAATGATAGGCAACTTGTACGCGCAAATACTGATGAATTAAGCGGAGAATCCTGCGAAAACTGTTGGCAGCAAGAAGCAAGTGATTGAACTGGTTGGATGCAGATTCTAAGCGAAGCATTAAATCGTATTGATTTTGAATCGATAACCGGTGCAAATCTTGAGTAATATCGATAAACCTAACTTTTTCTTTAAAAATAATAATAGGAAATTGGTGTTTGTCGGCAAAGCGGATTAATTCCTCCGGCAAGTGATTAACATATGTTCCCAGCTCCAGACATAGTCCGGATACATCTTTCTCTACCATTTGCTCCAATAAAGATAGTGCCAGCCGGGGATTATTTTTCCAGCCGATGCCCGTAGACAATATTAATTCATTTCCATTTAATAAATGGCCAATCTCTGTTACTTCCATAATATGAACCCAGCGGACCGGCCGGGATAACCCGTCATGACCGGCTATCACTTCCGCCCCTTGAAAAACTGGCCGCTTTAACACCTCTTTAATTGTTAATGGAAAAGTATTGTTCATTTCCTGCCTCCCTGCTAAATCGGTTTACTTTTTTCTAAATTTTACTTTTTTCTTAATTTAGATTATATACTTAATATTCAAGATGTAAATAGGGTGATTTTGCTTGTTTGACATTATGTTTTCGGAGGAAGGATTAATGCATAAATTTTTTGCAGATTTAAAAACTAACTGAAGGACTAAAAAACAAAGTTACAGGATTCTTCGCCATTTTATGGTAAACTATTGTTGTATTGGCAGGAAGGGAGGCTTCAAGAAATCCAAATGAAGATAACGATATCGGAAGAAGCAAATCGCTGGTTTATCGAAGAAATGGGGCTGGAAAAGGGAGACAAAGTCCGGTTTTTCGGGAAATTGTACGGCAAAACAGATGTACATGATAATTTTTCTGTTGGCATGCGCCTTGACGAACCTGAAGATATACTGACACAAATTGAATTAGATGGCATTACATACTTCATCGACAAACGAGATGAATGGTTTTTCAGCGGATATGATTTTGAAATTACATATGACAAAGAGAATGATGATGTCATTTATCGTTTTGTCGCATCAAATTAAAAAACCACCCTTTTAACGGGTGGTTTTCGCTCTGTCACCGTTTTTTCCCTTCTCATAAAAAGCTTTTCTTTCTCTTTCCGGTACGAGACTTCCGCCGGTAGACCAAACGATGTGGGTGACATTTTTCGGATTTATATTATTCTTCTCCATATAATTCGTTTGTTGTATTTTTAACGGTCCAATTAATCCGGCCGTTGCTGACGGCTCAACAAAAGTTTGTTCCGCATCTGCTAAAAGAGCCAGCAATTGGAAAAGCAGCCTATCTTCAATTGTATATATGCCGCTGATTAATTGCTCGCTAAAACTGCTGGCAAAGGAAGATGGGCGGCCAACTGCCAGTCCGTCTGCTTCCGTTAAATTATCAATGCCAAAATCCTGGACGGACACCTTCTCCTTTTCCCCCGTCAATAAACCGATCAGCACAGCAGGAGAATGGGTCGGTTCAACAAAAAAGCAGTGAACGGCATCACCAAATATTTGTTTCATGCCGAAGGTAATACCTCCCGGTGCACCGCCAACGCCGCAAGGGAGATAGAGAAAGAGCGGATGTTCTTCACTCACCTGTGTCCCTTGCTCTTCCAGCTGTTTTTTTAGGCGAAAGGCTGCAGTGCTATATCCTAAAAATAGATGTTTTGAGTTTTCATCGTCGACGAAATACCCGTTTGGATTTGCTTTTGTCTCTTTTCGTCCAGCAGCGATTGCCTCACTAAAATCTCCATCAAATTCATGTACAATGGCACCTTTTTCCCGGAGCAAGTCCTTTTTCCATCGTTTTGCGTCTTGGGACATATAAACTGAAACATTGAATCCTAGTTTAGCACTTAATATGCCGATACTTAATCCTAAATTCCCGGTCGAACCAACCCCGATTGAATAGGATTGGAAAAAGGAGCGATATTCTCCCTTTGCAAGTTTTTCATAATCAGCCGGGGAATTTAGTAATCCCGCTTCTTGCAGCAAATTTTCCGCATGATGCAGCACTTCGTAAAATCCGCCTCTTGCTTTAATGGAACCGGCAATTGGCAGTTCATGATCACACTTCAAATATAGATTTCCTTCAATTTCTTTGGAAAACTTGTTTTCTAGAGCGTGTTTCATTTGAGCGATTGAACGCAACGGAGACTCGATGATTCCATCCGTATTTTTCATTTCCGCAAATGCCAGCCGGAAAAAGGGAATAAAGCGTTGCCATCTTGCTTCCGCTTCTTTCATATCTTGCAATTGTAACGATAAATTCGCAGAAGCGATATTCCTTTTATTGGGATTCAGCCATGTAACTGGCTGTAAATCGGTGATTTTCTCCAATATCGGAAACTTCGTTAAAAAATTTGCTTTCTCCTTTTCGGATAACATAGTTCCCCTCCTTTCTATCCAGTATAGCCCAATTCAAAGGAAGGGAAAACGTATTAACGTTCGCTTAAGAAGCTTTTTCCCATTTCTTTTTGCGGGACAGATATAATAATCCGATGGACATAATGGCTAATGCAGCAACCGGTTTCCTTTTCACCTTGCCTTTATCATCATAGAGCATATCTTTCCATATGAGCTGAAGGTTTTGCGGCCGTTCTGCCAGTCTCCGCATATAATAGCCAAACCAATCCTGGCCAAAAGGGATGTACGTACAAAAGGCATACCCTTCTTCTTTTAGTGCATACTGCATCTCCTGCCGGAATCCATATAACATTTGAAATTCAAAGGTATCTTTCTTAATATTATTTTCTTCAACAAATTGTTTTAATTCGTTTATAATGTGATGGTCGTGGGTGGCAATGGAGGTAAAGGCTTTTCCATCTAATAGGCGTTGTTTAGCCAATTTCAGGAAATTGGCGTCAATCTCTTTTTTAGATTGATAGGCAACGTCATCGTTTTCTTTATATGCCCCTTTCACAATTCGCAATCTGACATCCTTCAGCTGTTCCATATCATCTGCTGTCCGGTACAGGTAACTCTGCACAACCGTTCCTACTAAATCCGATTCCTTTCTTAATTCAAATAAAATGTTGAACGTGTCCTCTAAATGACTATAGTCTTCCATATCAATATTGACAAAGATTCCGTATTCCTTGGCCCGTTCAACAATTTCCTTCATATTTTCCAGACAAAAATCAAAATCAATATCCAATCCAAGCTGGGTCAATTTTACGGACAGGTGGGAATCTAAATTTTCATTATGCATGACATCCAGCATTTCAAGAACCTTTTCTTTAGCCAAAGTCGCTTCCTTTTTTTCATTCACAAATTCGCCAAGATGGTCAAGGGTAACGTGAATCCCCTTTTCATTTAACTTCTTGATTACCGGTACAACTTCCCGGATGGTTGTTCCCGCAACAAACTTCTCCGCCCCTAAGCGAAATCCCCATTTTTTGGCACTTTCATTTAAAAATTTATTTTGTGACAAATAGATAAAAAAATCTCTCGTCCAATTTGACATCGTGCATCCTCCCTCTCTATGAAGCAACATAAGAAAAAGAGCGCGGCAACAAAAGCTGCTGCCGCAAAACATTAAAATCTTTCTGAAACGACCTTTGCTTCCATGAAATGCTGCAAGTAATCTGGTCCTCCTGCTTTCGAATCGGTTCCCGACATTTTGAAGCCGCCAAACGGCTGGTAGCCGACGATCGCAGCAGTACAGCCGCGGTTAAAGTATAAATTTCCAACGTGGAATTCATAGCGGGCCCGTTCCAAATGCTCCCGATTATTGGAAATCACCGCTCCGGTTAACCCGTATTCGGTGTTGTTGGCAATTTCTAACAGCTCGTCAAAATTTCGGGCTTTTGTAAAGGCAACGACCGGTCCAAATATTTCTTCCTGCATAATTCTTGCTTTCGGATCCACATCTTTAAAAATAGTAGGATGGACAAAATACCCTTTCGAATCATCGGTCTCGCCGCCGTAAACGAGCTTCCCTTCTTCTTTGCCGATTTCAATGTAATGCTTAATCTTATCGAATTGTTTCTGATTAATGACAGCACCCATATAAACGTTTTTCTCTGCCGGATTGCCTACTGTTAATGTTTTCGTTAATTCAACCGTTTTCTCTAACACTTCGTCGTAAACATCTTCATGGACGACTGCCCGGGAACAGGCAGAACATTTTTGTCCGGAAAAACCAAAGGCAGAGTGAACGATAGATTCTGCAGCTAAGTCCAAATCAGCATCTTTGTCGACAATGATTGTATCTTTTCCGCCCATTTCTGCCACGACCCGCTTCAGATGCTGCTGTCCAGGGTGCACTTTTGCGGCCCGTTCATAAATTCTTACTCCTGTATTGCGGGAGCCAGTAAAATTAATGAAACGCGTTTCGATATGATCAACGAGATAATCCCCGATTTCTTCCGGGTCTCCCGGAACAAATTGCACAACGCCTTTCGGCAATCCTGCTTCTTCCAATAACTCAATAATCTTATAGGCAATCACCGGAGTATTTTCCGATGGTTTAAGCAGAACCGGGTTTCCAGCTACAACTGGAGCAACGGTCGTGCCGAGAACAATTGCAAACGCAAAGTTCCATGGCGGAATTACCACTCCAGGGCCAAGCGGCTGATAGAAATAATGATTATGTTCATGTGCACGGTCATTTACTTTTTTCCCTTTTGCCAGCTCAAGTATTTGCCGACCGTAATATTCTAAAAAGTCAATGCCCTCAGCAGTATCTCCATCGGCCTGATCCCATGGTTTTCCGGCGTCATACACAAGCCAGGCAGAAATTTCATGTTTCCGTTTCCTTGCAATGTTTGCTGCTTTAAATAATACATTTGCCCGGGCTTCGGGAGAGAATTTCTTCCATGTCTCAAATGCCTCCAAAGCACCTTTCATTGCCTCGTCAACATGTTCCTTAGTCGCCTTGGAAACGGTTCCAACAACTTGCTCCTTATTTGCCGGGTTGACGGAAATAAGCTTATCCTCGGTGTAAATCCGTTTTCCATTTATAACTAACGGGTAATCTTTTCCTAATTCCTTCTCTACTTTTTCAAGTGCTGCTTGAAAATCCTTGACATTTTCTTCTTTCGAAAAATCAGTGAATGGCTCATGGGTAAAAGGCAATACCATAAAAACACTCTCCTTTTCTCTAAATCTATAATTGTTCATAATTAATATTGCAAAATTTGTGCCAACATCTTGGAACAGTTCATTACAATGGAAAAACATGGACTTTGATTGACGAAAATTGATATTGCTCAGCATTCCTTTTACAATATTGTTAATTTTGTTTACATTTTATGTAAACGGTTGTAAAATATATTTACACTTAAACAAATAGGGGGGAGGAAAGTTGGCCAATTCCCTTTATTTAGAAGCATTGCTTGCCGCGGAAGACGATGCCATTACGATTGTAAATAAAGATATGGAAGTGCTTTACTGGAATGAAGCGGCAGTAAATACGTATCAAATCGAGAAAGAAGAAATCCTTCACCAAAAAATCGATCATTTTTTCCATCATGACGATTTAATGGTTCGCAAAGTCCTCAAAACGAAGGAACCGGTCAAGAATAAATACCACCGTCCCCGCAAAGATAAACATGTAGTCATTAACGCTGCACCTGTCTTCGATCATAAGGGAGACGTAATCGGTGCCGTGTCGATTGAAAGGGACATTTCCCAAATCGTAAAACTGAATGACCATTTAGTCTCTACCTCTGCCGAACTGCAGCAGCTAAGACAACAAATAAATACGCAAAATGAAGAATCCCCGTTTTCCAAACTGAAAGGCTCTAGCCATGCTCTACAACAAACGGTTCACATTGCCCGGAAAGCTGCCAAAACTGATGCTACTGTATTAATTCTCGGAGAGAGCGGAACGGGTAAAGAAATATGCGCGCGGGCTATTCACGAGGCGAGCCCTCGAAACAAGAAGCCTTTTATTCCGATCAATTGCGGTGCTATTCCGAGTGCACTATTTGAAAGCGAATTATTCGGTTATGAAGGCGGCGCATTTACCGGCGCAGAAAAAAAGGGAAAAGCTGGGAAAATTGAAATCGCTGACGGGGGAACTATTTTCTTGGATGAAGTCGGAGAACTGCCGCTGGATATGCAAGTAAAATTGCTGCGGGTATTGCAGGAAAAAGTAATTTACCGCATTGGCGGTACAAAAGGAAGGAAAGTAGACGTCCGTTTTATTGCGGCAACTAATCAAAATTTACATCAGTTAATGAAAGAGAAAAAGTTTCGGTCCGACTTATATTATCGCCTGAATGTCATTCAAATTACGATGCCTCCTTTGAGGGAAAGAATTATCGATATTCAAGAGCTAGTACCGTATTTCCTGAAACAGTTTTCGGAAAAATATGAAACTCCTGTTCCAAAAATTGATGAAGAAGCTCTATCCCTCTTGTTCCATTATGATTGGCCGGGTAACGTTCGGGAGCTAAGAAATATAATGGAAAGAATGGTTATTTTAGCAGAGGATGCGGTGATTCAGAGAGAACATCTTGAGAAACTATTCCATCATACTTCTCAAATCCAATTGCCAATCCATGAAAATAAAATGTTAAAGTTGAAAAAAGGAAACTTGGAAAAACAGTTAATCTTAGAAACGTTGGAACAAAACAACGGGAATAAATCAGCCACCGCCAAAAAGCTGGGAATCTCCCGGGTTACCTTATATAAACGTTTAAAAAAATACGGACTGATGGAATAACAAAGTTTTTTCCGTATTATCAAATAAAAACGCCACTACATTGTTTGAACTGCGCCCTGTCAAGTAGACAGTGAAAAAACAAAAAATCTATGCGACAGCCTGGTGCCGATATTCTAACGGTGCTAGGCTGTTTAGTTTCTCTTGGTATCGTTCTTTGTTATAAAATGTTATATATTTATCAATATCTTCCTTTAATTCCTCAAACGACTTATACTGCTTTAGGTTGTAACATTCACATTTAAAATGACCGAAAAAGCTCTCAATCGGAGCATTGTCAATACAGTTACCGACTCGAGACATACTACGCG
>NZ_BMEV01000066.1 GCF_014637175.1 Compostibacillus humi
TCGCAGGTTTATTTGGCATGCAGTTTTTTATCTCTAACACCCTAAGGATTATTTTAGGTTACGCGAAACCTCCAAAAGTCCCGAAATTACTTAATTAATTTCCGAGTCTCTATTACTACATTATTATACTATTTGGACATTTATTTTAAAAGATTAGGGAAACGGCAGTATTCCGCGCTTTAACGCATGAAGCATCTGTGTTTAATAAATTTCCTTTGTTTAGAAACGGCAAAAAGCCATAAAATAAGACTATCTTCATCAGGAACATTTAACACTAATATTCGAAACATTTACACCGATTGTAATATTTGTCATAAATTGTCTTAATATGTAATGATAATATAACTTGAATTGTAAGCGCTCTATCCTTTATTTTTTAAATATATGTTAATTTTTTTAAGCAATGCTATCACTTGAAATAAATGGAGGAACCAACTATGTTTTCAAACGCAGAAATTGGAATCGATCTCGGAACCGCAAACATCCTTATCTATTCCAAAAATAAAGGAATCGTTTTAAATGAACCATCTGTTGTTGCAATTGATATAAATTCAAAACAAGTCGTCGCTGTCGGTGCAGAAGCGAAGGCAATGATTGGAAAAACACCGCAGAACATTATCCCTATCCGTCCCCTAAGAGAAGGGGTTATTGCGGACTATGACGTTACGGCCCAAATGTTAGCGGAGTTCTTAAAAAAAGTAAGCAAAACAATAGGCACTTCCATGCGGAAACCGACGGTTGTCGTCTGTACCCCATCCGGCAGTACTGAAGTGGAACGAAGAGCAATTCATAACGCCGTATCCAATTATGGAGCTAAACAAGTACACCTCATTGAAGAACCGGTCGCCGCTGCAATTGGAGCTGAATTGCCAGTGGAAAGCCCGACAGCAAATGTTGTCGTCGATATTGGCGGGGGAACATCCGAAATCGGAATTATTTCCTTCGGCGGAATTGTTGCTTCGAATTCTGTTCGGGTCGGCGGTGATAAGCTGGACGAGGACATAATCAATCACATTCGCAAACAATATAATATGCTGATTGGCGAACGGACGGCAGAAATGATTAAAATGGAAATCGGCTTCGCCCACCCGAATCATAAAACGTTAACGATGGACATTCGCGGACGGGATATGGTTACAGGATTGCCGAAAACAATTCAAATTGATTCACAAGAAGTGCATGCAGCGATGAAAGAATCCCTGGAAAAAATTTTAGACGCGATTCATGTAACATTGGAAAAATGTCCGCCGGAATTAAGCGGGGATATCGTTGATCTCGGAATAGTACTTACTGGCGGCGGTGCTCTGCTAAAAGGCATTCAGGAATGGCTGTCTGCTGAGCTCATCGTACCTGTACACATTGCGCCAAATCCTTTGGAAGCCGTAGCCATCGGAACCGGGAAAGCATTAAAGATGATCAATAAATTGCAAAAAGCGTCAAAATAGTTATTATTACAGATTTGGTATGAAATATATCAAGAAACCGTTTACAAAAAACTTTTTATCTCTTATAATGTAAATACAATGTGTTATAACACATTCCACCTTCACTATCACAAAAATAAAATATTTTTAATAACTGCCTAATCTGTTTACAAATCCACACCAGATTTGTTCCAACAGATAAAAGCCAGTTCAGATTGTAATACAGGATAACTGTGTTCGTCTGGACTGGCTTTTTTATCTTCATGTACAGGTGGAAAGGGAGAATTTTCAAGGAAGAAAGGGGGAAAGACGTTGTCGGGAGCGCTAACCCATATTAAAGTACTCGATTTGTCCCGGGTGCTTGCTGGACCATTTTGCACGATGATTCTTGGTGACTTAGGGGCAGAAGTCATTAAAGTCGAAGCGCCGGGAGGCAGTGATGAAACGCGGAAATGGGGGCCGCCATTCCAAAATGGTGTCAGCGCCTACTACTTAACAGCGAACCGCAATAAGAAGAGCATTACGGCAAATTTAAAAACAGAAGAAGGAATTAAAATTATTAAGGAGCTTGTGAAAGAAAGCGATGTAGTCATTCATAACTTTAAAACCGGAACGATGGAAAAATTCGGTCTTGGTTATGAAGAACTAAAAGAAATCAACCCGCAAATTGTTTATTGCTCCATTACCGGCTTTGGGGAAACCGGCCCTTATAAAGATATGCCCGGATATGATTTTATCATTCAGGCGATGAGCGGATTAATGAGCATTACCGGAGACGAAAAATCCGGACCGCAAAAATTAGGCGTCGCAATTACCGACGTGCTGACTGGCCTGTATGCATGCATTGGGATTCAGGCGGCACTTCTCGAAAGGGAACAGTCCGGGATGGGACAGAAATTAGATATTTCCCTGTATGATTCGGCTGTCAGTTCTTTAGTCAATATCGGGAGCAATTATTTAATGTCCGGGAATATTCCGAAGCGCCTTGGCAATCAGCATGCCAATATCGTGCCATATCAGACTTTTCCGACGCAAGATGGGGAAATGGTCATTGCTGTAGGGAATGATCATCAATTTAAGAAGCTATGTCAGATTTTGGGCAAGCCGGAACTTGCAGAAATGGAAAAATTTAAATCCAACCCTGACCGTGTACAGCATCGCAATGAACTAATTCCGTTATTGGAAGAAGTGCTGATTACGAAACCGACATCTTATTGGCAAGAAAAATGCAATGAACAAAAAATCCCATGCGGTCCGATACAAAACATCGAACAGGTAGCGAATGATCCGCAGCTTGCAGCACGAAACATGTTTATGACAACCGAACATCCAACCGCAGGAACCATTAAGATGATCGGCAGTCCATTAAAGCTTTCCCGGACACCGGTAACATTGCGTCATCATCCTCCAAATGCAGGAGAGCACAATGATGAAATATTATCAAAAATAAATAAAAAAGGAGAGGTAAAGCAATGAACTTTGAATTCTCAGAAGAACAAAAAATGCTGCGTGCAACGGTGCGTGATTTTGTCGATAAGGAGATTATGCCGTATATTGCCGAATGGGACAGGAAAGGAGAATTTGACCCGAATATTTTTAACCGCCTCCGGGATCTTGGCTTAATGGGAGTTTGCATCCCTGAAGAGTATGGCGGCGCAGGAATGGATTATAATTCCTTAGCTATCGTTTGTGAGGAATTGGAACGGGGAGATACTGCCTTCCGTACAGCCGTATCTGTTCATACGGGATTGAACAGCATGACATTGCTTCAGTGGGGAACGGAAGAACAAAAACAGAAATATCTCGTTCCTCAAGCTAAGGGAGAAAAAATCGGGGCCTTTGGCTTAACCGAACCTGGTGCCGGCTCTGACGTAGCCGCCATTCAATCCACAGCAAGAAAAGAAGGAGATTACTACATCCTCAACGGCCAAAAAACGTGGATTTCCCTTTGTGATATTGCTGATCACTTTATCGTCTTTGCCTACACCGGAGACAGAGCATTAAAACATAAAGCTATTTCTGCTTTCATTGTTGAGCGTACTTGGGAAGGTTTCTCGTCGAAAGCAATTAAAGGAAAAATGGGAATCCGCTCCGGAAATACAGGGGAACTGTTTTTCGATAACGTGAAAGTTCCGAAAGAAAACCTGCTCGGGGAAGAAGGAGAAGGGTTCAAAATTGCAATGTCCGCTCTGGATAACGGACGATTTACGGTAGCTGCAGGAGCTGTAGGACAGATTATGGCATGCCTGGAAGCAAGTGTTAAATATTGCCACGAACGGGAAACATTCGGCCAGCCAATTGGCAAACATCAGCTCGTACAGCAAATGATTGCAAAAATGGAAGCAGGTTTGCAAATGAGCCGCCTGCTCGTATACCGGGCCGGAGAATTGAAAAATCAAGGTAAACGCAATACCCGGGAAACGTCACTGGCAAAATGGCAAGCATGTGACTTTGCCAACCAGGCAGCAGATGATGCCGTACAAATTCACGGTGCTTACGGATTTTCCGATGAATATCCGGTGGAACGCTATCTGAGAAACTCAAAGGCGCCGGTTATTTACGAAGGAACGAGGGAAATTCATACGATTATGCAGGCTGAATACGTCCTTGGCTACCGAAAAGATAAGCCGTTAAATAAAATGCTCCCGGCTTGGAAACCGGAAGAAACAGTGAAATAACCGAAAACGCAGGTTGTCCCGAACGGCCCGGGACAACCTTTTTTGAACGGCTTTCCGCTATCAGGGTAAAAAAGGCTGCTGGCAAATACCAGCAGCCTTTCGTTAAGATATGACCTTTTTCGATTCGGCATATGCTACATATTGTTTATATAAATCTTTTAAAGCGGAGGCGAGCGCATTTCCTGCCTTGCCTAAATAATGTTTCTTAATCTCTTCTACCGGACCATCGATTCCTTCATTTAAACTATACCCCCGGAGCAAACGTTGGATAAAATCTCGGCCGTGTTCTGTTGCGAGGGTACAGTTCAGCGCGACAATTACTCCGTATTTTTTATCAATTTCCGCTGTGATTGTCAATGTTTCATAAATGCTCTTTGCCGCCATTCCCGACGGCAGCCGGGAGTGCCCTGCGATAAAAACTGTATTCATTCTTCTCCAGTCCTTTCTGTCTATACTATTGTGGCAGAAGATTTAAGAAAACGTCTATTACGCTGTCACTGATTCCTTTTCTATTTCTTTAATAATAACGTCTCGTTTTGCCATTTCCTGAATGTAAATGTCACCAGGAACAACTTTCTCCGGCGGAAAGACGCCTTTTTCTTTAATCGTACCATTTCCTATTAATTGGGCAACTACAGAAATAGTGTTTGCTGTAGCTCTCGCCATTGCTGTAACATTATTTTTCTTATCTTTATACGTAATCATTTCATACTGATATAAGGCAGACTCGTTATTTTTATTTCCTGCTACTTTGACCCGCAGAAGGACGACATCCTCTTTATCTCCCAATTCTACGAAAGGATCCAGCGCTTTCAACAGCACTTTCCGCGGACTCACCTTTTGTCCGTCAACTTCCACTTCATAATCTTTTCTCGTTAAATTTAAGTCTACTAATAATTTAAATTTCTCTGCATGGCCAGGATAGCGGATTGTCTTATATTCCAGCTCATCCAAATCCGGAAAGGACAGGGATAGCGTCGACGTACCTCCAGAAGTATGGAAAGCTTCCAATGGACCGAACTTCTCAAAATGCACTGTCTCCACTTCGGACAGAGATGGGATTTCCTGTTTAATGCCATTGCGAATAATCAATGATGGATCAGTGTAATGGTCAAAGACCCCTTCCATCGAAAAAACATGGTTGTATTCGAGCGGAGGCTCCGGCTTTACCGGAATTCCTCCAACATATAGTTTAATGGATTTCACTTTGTCTAGCTTCTGTGCGCCATACCCGGATAAAATGTTAATCATTCCGGGAGCAACACCTAAATCAGGAATTAACGTTACACCTTTTTCCTTTGCCTGCTCATGGAGCGCTAATACTCTATCGGTAATATGGCCGATATGGCCGCCTAAATCAACTGAATTAACCCCGACTTCAATGGCTGCTTTCGCTACCTTTTCATTGAAGGAATAAAACAGGGCATTAACGATGCAGTCGTATTGGCTAATGTATGCCTTTAATTCTTCTTCATCATTTGCATTTACCAAATGCACTGTTAGTTTTGGCGAATTTAGTTCTTTGGCAACTTGCTGCAGACGTTCTTGATCAATATCTGCCAGTCCTACAGCAGTTACTCCTTCCGAATTCACTAAATCCCTTGCAGCTTCTTTTCCCATTAATCCTGAGCCTAATACGCCGATTTTCATTCTACGATACCCCCTGAAATTGAATGAAGATTAGGATTTTTGCCGAAATGATTCTGCCTATTCTACATCAATTTGTGCCCGCTGCAGCTTGCCGCTGAAATCTACGTAAACTGCTTTCCATTCAGTAAAGACATCCAACGCCTGCACACCAGAATCCCGATGTCCGTTTCCTGTTCCTTTTGTTCCGCCGAATGGAAGGTGAATCTCTGCACCAGTTGTTCCGGCATTTACGTAAACGATTCCTGTATCTAAATCCCGCTGTGCTTTAAATACCCGGTTTACATCTCTTGTGAAAATAGAACTGGATAAACCGTAAGAAACGCTATTATTTACTTCAATTGCTTCTTCAAAACTTTTTACAGAAATCAGGGAAATTACAGGACCGAAAATCTCTTCCTGGGCAATCCGCATATCAGGTGTAACATCTGTAAATAAAGTCGGCGCGAAATAAAATCCGTTTTTCAGCTCCCCTTCGGTCAGTTCATAACCTCCAGCAAGTAATTTGGCTCCTTCCTCTTTGCCGATTTCGATATACTTTTTAATTTTTTCTAAGCCCGCTTTATTTATAATTGGTCCGACTCTGTTGGATTCATCAAGTCCGTTTCCGATTGTTAATTGCTCCATGGCCGTCAGCAGCTTTTCTTGTAATTTTTCTTTCACCGCCTCATGAACGATAACCCGGCTGCATGCGGTACAGCGCTGTCCGCTCGTACCGAAGGCACTCCAGATAATTCCTTCTACTGCCAAATCAAGGTCTGCATCATCCATGACAATGACGGCATTTTTACCGCCCATTTCCAGCGATACCTTTTTCAGTTGTCTGCCGCAGGCTGCCGCAACGTTTCTTCCTACTTCGTTAGAACCGGTGAAAGAAATTACCCGAATATCTTCGTGTTCCACCATCCGGTTTCCGACCTCGGAACCGGTACCGAAGACAACATTCAATACCCCTTTCGGAAGTCCAGCCTCTTCACAAATTTTTGCCAGTTCATAAGCCATAATCGGCGTTTCAGTAGCCGGTTTCCAAACTACCGCATTTCCGGCAACGATGGCAGGGAAGGACTTCCATGTCGCAATAGCAATCGGGAAATTCCAAGGAGTAATAATTCCGACAACACCAACTGGAGCACGCTGGCTCATGGCAAATTTATCTTTTAACTCGGCAGGAGTTGTCTGTCCGAACAGCCGGCGTCCTTCCCCGGCCATATAAAAGGCCATATCGATTCCTTCCTGTACTTCTCCCCTTGCTTCTTCCAGCACTTTGCCATTTTCCATTGTAAGCAATCTTGCCAGCCGTTCTTTATGTTCCTTCAGGAGATTCCCAATCCGATATAACACTTCTGCCCGCTGTGGCGCAGGGACGAGTGCCCACTCCTTTTGCGCCTTTTTGGCTGCTTCTACCGCCTTATCTACATCTTCTGCAGAAGAGAGAGGCACTTGCAGCAGTTCCTCCCCGGTTGCCGGGTTAATGACTGCTGTCGATCTTGGGACATCTACCCACTCCCCATTAATAAAATTGCTTAATTTTTCCATCTGCAATACTGTCATCCTTATTCCTCCTTTATTTAAATAGATTGAAAGCATGAAGAGGGTTTATTTATTTCTCAGCTGCTCAATCGTTTTGGAAACGGAAATTTGCTCTCTGTCAGTCAATATTTCAATTAATGTCGGTTTATTATTTTGAACCGCCTTTGCTAACGCTTGTTCAAAGCCGGACGGATCATCGACAACATAACCTTCCGCTCCCATGCTTGCCGCTAAATCTTTATAGGAAACATCACCTAAATCGGTGGCAATTACTTTCTTTGGATAATGGATTTCCTGATGCATCCGGATCGTTCCGTACATATTATTGTTAAAGACAAGGCATATAATCGGAATTTGGTAGCGGACAGCCGTTTCCAATTCCTGTGCTGTCATCATAAATCCTCCATCACCGGAAAGAGAAATTACGGTTTTATTCGGATCGGCGAGTTTTGCCCCGATGGCTGCAGGCATGCCATATCCCATCGCCCCTGATGTCGGGCCAATATATGTATGCTCTTCCCGGAACGGATAGTAGGTATGAAGCCAGCCGGCAAAATTTCCCGCATCGTTTGTAATTAAACTGTCTTTCCCTACTGTATTTGCCATAATGTGAATGACGTGTTTATTTATTGCATCATCATCCGACACCGTTAATGCGCTTGCTTCTTCATACGCTTTCCTTCTTCTTTCCGCCCAGTCCCGCCATTTTACATCCAGTTCTAGATTAAGCAATGCAGTTAGAGCTTCCTTTGCATCGGCAACAATTCCGATATCCGGGCTGTATACTTTTCCTAACGTATCGAAATCAATGTCCACGTGAATTAATTTTTGTTCTGGAGAAATAATGGAATAATCTTGCGTCGTTACTTCGGACAATCTCGTACCAACGGCTAAAATCAAGTCTGCCTGTCTCACCGTATCCAAGATCGATTTTGCTGTTCCCAGGCCGAGATGACCTACAAATAATGGATGGTCGTGCGGAAACACATCATGGCGGCGAAAGGATACTGCAACAGGCAGCTGGTATGCATTCGCAAACCTTAATAGCGCAGCTTCTGCTCTAGCACTCTTAATTCCGCCCCCTGCAATAATTAAAGGTTTTTCACATGTTCTCAATAACGAATTCACTTGAATGAGTTCATTGTCTGATGGCGTCGGTCGCGGAATCGTTGTCACAGGGCCAAAATGCATTTCTGCTTCTGCAGGAAGAACATCCTCCGGCAAAGAAACGACGACCGGCCCTGGTCGGCCAGTCTGCGCAATGCGAAACGCCCGTCCTACTATTTCCGGCACCCGCTCCGCATCATTTATTTCGACTGCCCATTTGGCAATATGCTGGAACATACGGTCCAAATCCACTTCCTGAAATCCTTCTCTCCCCCGAAACTTGCTGCTTACCTGTCCGAGGAATACAACCATCGGCGTGGAATCTTGATATGCCGTATGCACCCCGATGGCAAGATTGCTCGCACCGACTGCCCTCGTCGCAAGAACAACACCAGGTTTTAACGCTGCTTTCGCATATCCTTCTGCCATAAAGGCTGCACCGCCTTCATGTCTCGCAGATATCACCTGAATCGACTCTTCATCATAGAGGGCATCCAATACCGGCAAATAACTTTCTCCCGGTACGCAAAAAACTTTCTCGACCCCTTCCCGTTTCATACATTCCACTATTGCTTTAGCTGCCGTCATCACCTTCATTATTTGTCCATCACCTTTCGCAACCGGTTATTTACTTCATCTAATCTTTTCACAGGAACAGTTAATGCAATACGAATATATCCTTCTCCTCCCTGTCCGAAGGCTGTTCCAGGTGTTACGATAATTCCAGCTTCCTCTAATAATTTGTTGGCAAATTCTTGAGATGATGTGCCGGTTGGGACTTTTGCCCAGACAAAAAATGTTCCTTTCGGCTCCTGTACCTCCAGTCCTAATTCGGTTAATACATGATGCAGCTTCTGCAATCGTTCGTAATAAATTTCATTGTTTGCTTCCACACTCCGAAAGTCACTCTTAAGAGCTGCCGCCGCTGCTTTTTGGATGGCAATAAATTGGCTCGAATCCACGTTGCTTTTTAATGTAAGCATCGCCTGAATAATCTCTTTATTCCCTGCCATATAGCCAATACGCCAACCAGCCATATTGAAGCTTTTCGATAGGGAACCGATTTCCACCGCACAATCTTTCGCTCCAGGAACCTGCAAAATGCTAGGAGCTTTATATCCTTTGAAAGTGACTAAACTGTACGCTGCATCATTTGCTACAACAAGATTATGCTTCCTGGCAAAATCTACAGCCTCTTTAAACGTTTCCAATTCAACCGTTGCTGAAGTCGGGTTATTCGGGTAGTTTAACAGCATTAATTTTGCAGATTTGGCTGTTACATCAGAGATTTGCTTAAAGTCCGGCTTGTATTCGAATTCAGACGAAAGGGTATAGGGTACACCTTCCCCTCCAGCGATATGTACACTAGATTGGTATACAGGATAGCCAGGATCTGGAAGAAGCACTTTATCCCCAGGATTTAATACGGCTTGAATTAAATGGGCGATTCCTTCCTTTGAACCGATTAGTGCAATCACTTCTGTTTCCGGGTCGACTTCCACACCGTAATGCTTCATATAAAAATCTGCTACTGCTTTCCTATATTCTGCAATTCCCTGATAGTTGGAATAACGCTGATTGGCAGCAATCCGCGCTTCTTTATCCAGCACATCGCATATAAATTCCGGTGTTGGCAAATCAGGCGCACCGATACCGAGATCAATCACATCAACGCCCTGTTTTTCCAGCTGCGCCTTCTTCCTTTGGATTTGCGAAAAGAGATATGCCGGCATCTGCCGAACGATGTCACTAATAAATACCATTGTCCGTCGCTCCTCGTCTTAAAGAGTGCCTCATCATTTCCGTTAAATCCGCCATCAGAAAATGATATGAGCAAATAAAGGAAATATGCGAATAATTTCACTGCATGGACTTTGTTGTTATCTTAAGCATATATAATTTAATCATTTTTATCAATATTTAAATAATTGGGGAGATAGCATTAATTTAAATTTTAAGAAAATAATTTTTATAAAAAATGCGGACAAATACTGATTAAAAGCATATGTCCGCTCCATAAAAAATCTATCAAGATTTTTATTTCCCTGTTTCTTATATCCTTATAGGAACTTTCTTAGGATTGTACTAGTTATCGTTTTCCATTTCTTCTACTAATAAGGACAGAGTTTCCCATCTTTCCAGCTTTTGCTCTAATTCCCTTTCCAGCTCCATTTGTTCATTATATAATTCAGCGGCTTTTTCGGCATCGGTCCCTGCTTCAATGATTTCCTGCTCTATCTCTTTTAATTTTTCTTCTATCCGGGTGATTTCTTCCTCAATATTTTCCCATTCCTTCTGATCCTTATAAGACAGCTTTTTCCTTTGCTTCGGTTTGCTTTCTATTTTCTCTTTCTTCTGCGGTTTCAGCTCTGCTTTTTGTTCCTGTTCTTGCACTGTTATGTATTCACTGTAGTTTCCGATAAATGACCGGATTTTTCCCTTTCCTTCAAAGATGAACAATTTATCCACGACCCGATCTAAAAAGTAGCGGTCATGGGAAACTGTAATGACGACACCGGAAAACTGCTCTAAATAATCTTCCAATACGGATAATGTCTCCGTATCCAAGTCATTGGTAGGTTCATCCAATAACAGCACATTCGGCTCTGCCATTAATATTTTTAACAAGTACAGTCTTCTTTTTTGTCCCCCGGATAAACTTCTAATATACGTATATTGTTCTTTACGGGAAAAGAGAAACCGTTCGAGCAACTGCTCTGCGGTGATTAGGCGGCTTTCTTTCGTTCGAAGCACTTCCGCTGCTTCCTTAATATAATCGATAATTCTTTTATCTCCCGGCAGTTCTTCGTCTCCTTGTGTATAATAGCCAATTTTTACCGTTTCCCCGACGGAGATTTCCCCCTCGTCCGGTTCCTCACTTCCTGCCAGCATATTTAGCAATGTTGTTTTGCCTGTACCATTTGGACCAATAATGCCGATTCGGTCGCCCGGCTGAATAATATAGCTGAAGCCAGAGATGATCTTCCGATTGTCAAAGGATTTATCAATGCTCTCTATTTCGATTACCTTTTTTCCGAGACGGGATGATGCTGCCTGAAACTCAATCGTTTCTTTTTTCGTGTCAAAGTTCTTTGATTTTAAGCCTTCAATTCTCTCAATTCTTGCCTTCTGTTTCGTCGTTCTTGCCCTTGCCCCGCGGCGGAGCCACTGGAGTTCCTTCTTTAGTATATTTTGATGCTTCGCTTCCCTTTGTTTATTTAACTCTTCCCGTTCCGCCTTCTTCTCCAAATACAGTTCATAATTTCCTTCATAAATATAAAGTTCTCCCTGATGCAGCTCGAAAATTTTCGTGGTTACCCGATTTAAAAAGTAACGGTCATGAGTTACTACGATAATTGCACCAGGATAAGTTTGCAAATATTTTTCCAGCCAAAGAACCGTATCGTTGTCAAGATGGTTCGTCGGTTCATCTAAGATTAGCAAGTCCCTCGGCTGAATTAAAGCTTTCGCAATGGCGACTCGTTTCCTTTGGCCGCCGGATAATTCCGTAATTCGCTTTTCAAAATCGGTAATGCCTAATTTTGTTAAAATTGTCTTCGCTTCCGTTAATGCTCCCCAGGCGTTTTCTTTATCCATCTTTTCTTGCAAATTGAGCATTTTTTGCTGCATTGTTATATTTCCCGGATCTTTTTCTAATTGCAAAACAGCCGTTTCATAATTGCGCAAAAGCTGTATCCGTTCATTTTCGCCAAAGTAAATTTGATCCATGACGGTTAAATCAGGATTTAGCATTGGCTCTTGGGCTAAATATTCAATTGTATAATCCTTTGGATGACTAATCGTACCTGAATCGGGCACTTCAATTTGCGCAATAGCTTTTAGCAATGTGGACTTGCCGGTGCCATTAACCCCAATGACGCCAATCTTATCTTCCTTCCCCACGGTAAAACTTACATCTCGGAATAATACTTTATCCCCATAAGACATCGATAACTTTTCTGCAGTCAACATCTATATTTCATCCTCACCTGTTCGTTCCCTTTGTTTTTCTATGTTCACGGAACCACGTTTTCACAATAACAACAAGTAAATATAGCAGCCATGAAGTCACTAAATAAAAAATAACTTTGCTTCCTTCATTCATTTCTGCAAAGAAAAAGGCCAAACCGAGCCAAACGAGAAATGTTATAGCAAATTGTCCTAATAATAATCGCACAGTAATCCTCCCCCAAGCATTTCTTGCGTAATTTCTCCGTTACTCTCCTTTTATTTTACTATACTCTTTCATGAGATGCTCGTAAGCCATTTCCCCGTATACCTTTTCCCGGATTATTCCTTCTGAATCAATAATATATGTCGTCGGAATCGGCCTAATCTGATATAAGCGGGAAACTTCCCCAGCTGTATCCATCACAACAGGAAAGGAAATTTGAAATGTTTCCAAAAATTGCTGTACTTGATGTGCTGATATTTCCGTATCCGTTAAATTGACACCGAGCACAACAGCATCGATATCTTCATAAAAACGCTGCAAGTCTGGCATTTCCTTGCGGCAAGGCGGGCACCACGTAGCCCAAAAGTTCAAAAATACGATTTCTCCCCGAAAATCGGATAAAGAAACAGTTGAACCGTCCATTTGCTTCAGCTGAAAATCTGGAGCCTGATTTCCTATTTCGGTACCTATTTTTTCCGCTGCAGCGCCGGCAGCAAAGATAAATAGCGAAACCGTTACCCAAGCGAATATGAAAAGATTTTTTTCCATTTTTTCCTCCTGCTTAAAAATATCATAATCTCTATTGTTTCCTCGCCAAATTTCCTTCATACGTGAATCGCTTCGCTTTTCTGTTCATGATTGCTTATAATAGGGTAAACAATTGATAACATTTTGACATATTAAATCATGGAGGAATGAAAGATGGCTTTGCCGAGAGGAGAAAAAAATTGCATTACTGACGTAGAAGGGGTAAAAGTGGGACATGTTACACTGTATGAAAAACTGGAAGAGCAAGAAGTCATTTGTACCGGCGTGACAGCAATCCTCCCCCATGGCGGCAATCTGTTTCAGGAAAAAGTGCCTGCCGGTTGTGCTGTGTTAAACGGGTTCGGGAAAAGTATCGGACTCGTTCAAGTAAAGGAGCTTGGCCGAATTGAATCGCCGATTATGCTGACAAATACGAATAGTGTCGGGGCGGTGTATCACGGCACACTCCAATATTTGCTTAAAGAAAATAATGATATCGGAGACGAAACGAGCACGGTAAATATCGTCGTCGGAGAATGTAACGATGGCTACCTTAATTCCATTCGTCATTTGGCCATTAAACCAGAGCATGCTATTGAAGCAATTGAAAAAGCCACAGCAGAACCGGCGGAAGAAGGAGCCGTCGGTGCCGGAAAAGGAATGGTTGCTTTCGGCTATAAAGGGGGGATTGGCACTTCCAGCCGCATCGTTTCCATGGACGGGGAAACATTCACCGTCGGATGTTTAGTGTTAAGCAACTATGGAAAACCAGAACATTCACTGTTTGCAAATCTGGAGCAAAAGCCGAAAAATGCGCCGGAAGGGTCAATTATGATCATTTTGGCAACGGATGCTCCTCTTTATGACCGTCAGTTAACACGGTTAGCAAGACGGGCAGCGGCCGGCCTTGGCAGAACGGGCAGCATTTTGGAAAATGGAAGCGGAGACATCGCCATTGCCTTTTCCACGAAAAACCGGTCCTCCCATTATCCACAAGGTGCAGTGGAATCATTGGCCTATGTTCGGGATGATCATCCGATTATGAACAAGCTTTTCCAAGCGGTTGTCGAAACAACGGAGGAAGCGGTAATCCGTTCATTAAAGGAAGCTGAAACTACAGAAGGCCGGCTTGGACGGGTTGTGGAAAAAGCACCTCTGTAATCAAACAAAGAAGTAACATTAGGGACCGGAGCCAATAGCTCTGGACTTGCCGGGCCGCTAATGTTACTTCTTTTTTTAAGGACACAACTAGCCGATTAATCTTCATCTCCGACATCGATATCTTCCGGAATCGGTTCATTTAAATATTCTTGAATCATCCTGCGGTATTTTTCCACTTGCTCAAAATGGGTTGTGAATTGTTCTTTGTTAATAAGGTACTGCTCGCCGTCATGAACTGCTCGGATGCGACCTTGCAATACGAGTGCAGATATTTTCGTCTCCGGCATGGATAAGTATTCTGCAATTTCTTGAATTGTCAGGTACATCACATCAGCACCTTTCATAAAGTGATTATTTTGCTAGCACGTCATGATAATCAAGATTTTCTTTTAATTTCCGTTCTACATAAGGACATTCCGGCAGGATGACCTTCCCTTTTTCCCGGGCGTATTGTACAAGATGTTCCACCAATTGCCCTGCAATCCCTTGTCCCCGCAATTCGTTGGACACATAGGTGTGGTCGGCAACAATTCTATTTTTCCCCGATTCGATAAAAGTTAACTCGGCAATCGGCTCTTTTATATCTTCCCCAATATAAAATTTATTTTCTCCTTTTTTTATTTCGTGCATGAAACTTTCCTCCTGTTTTTTTCTCCATCTTTTATTATAACCGTTCCTAATACAATCACGCGAATAAAAAGATTAAGTATTGATATGTAAACAGTTCTTTAGTCCATCGGAAAATATTCCCATTCTTAACAGTAATTTAATATTTACTTGCTATAATCAGAAGTAATTCGACAAGAGGAGCTGTAGGAATGAAACGGTTATTTCATCAAATCCTTATCAAGTCCGGTTTGCGAACCCGGTTATTAATTCCCTTTTTAATTTTTCTCACAGCAAGTGTCGTCACTGCCGGGTACAGTTCTTACTATCAGGCGAAGGACATTGCTTTGGACTCCAATACACAGCGATTAGAGCGGGAAGTTCAGCTGATGGGATATATAGCGGAAAATCTTCATTTTTTGTATGTAAGTGATCCGGATTATTTTGAACAGCAATTAAATGCGAACATCCGCACCCAACAGTCCCAGCTGGATAGAGATGGTGTGGAGTCAGAGTTTTTTTATATTAATAATAACGAAGCCATTGCTTTTCCTGTCAGTGAAGGGAAAATACCAGCCATTCCTGAAACCGTAATAAAACAAATTTCCAATCTAAAAGAAGGACAAATTTTTGAAAATATAGCTGGAACTGATTATACGATAACTTTTCAGCCGATGGAAGAAATCGGCGGAATTTATGTCTTGCTTGTACCGACAAATTCTTTTATGGCACCCGTACAGCAAATGGGTATGACGAATATTATTATTGCCATTGTCAGCATTGCTGTTTCTGCTTTGCTTATTATTTTGTTTGTCAAAACATTAACAAAGCCTCTTACCGTTTTGCGCAATACGATGAGAGAGGTGCGCAATGGCAACATCCAAAAAACACCATCTATGAAAACGACGATTCCTGAATATATTTCTTTAACGAAAAGCTATGACGCAATGATTCAACACTTGCAAACTTTGCTGCAGCAAATGAAACAGACGACGGACAAACTGGATGCAACAGGAACCGAGCTGACGAAAGCATCGGAAAGTACGCTGCAGTCCGGTAAAGATTTAATGGATTCGATTGAAGTGGTAAAGAACGGAGCAGAACAGACAGCAGCAAGTTCGGAACAAAGTGTGCATCATTATCTTGCTTTGAAGGAAAAAACGGCAGTCATGTTTCATGATATGGAAACAATTTTTGCCAGTTCGGAAAAAATGATTGGCTCGGCCCAAAATGGCGATCAAAAAATTCGTGAGTTAATTAGCACGTTCCATTCTTTTAAAGCGGATTTTGACCATTTGGCAAAGGTTGTACAGCAGACGAATGACTATTCCAAATCCATTTCGAAATTGGTAAATGTAATTCAAGGAATAGCAAAACAGACAAAGTTATTAGCACTTAACGCTTCCATTGAAGCTGCAAGGGCTGGAGAATCCGGTAAAGGGTTTACTGTCGTCGCATTGGAAGTAAGGAAGTTGGCAGAACAATCGGGGACGGCTGCTAAGGAAATCACTGATTCCATATCCGAAATGGAGAGAATTACTTATAAAGCGACTGCAGAATTTGAAAGATTAATGAAGAAATCGAATGGAAACATCGAAACAGCGAATATGGCGAAATTTTCCTTTGATGAGTTAATGAAGGGGATTGCAGAAGTAAATGGAGAATTAAATAAAATTAAAAAACATCTGCATCAGGTGAGAGAATTAATTCCTGTCTTGGAAAAAACCTCGGAAGAGTTTTCTTCCACCTCACAGGAAACGCTGGCAAGCACAGAGGAAATGCTGGCATCGAGCGAACAGCAATACATACAAACGAAAAACACCTATGAAATCGGCCTAAACTTAACCGATATCGCCAAAACCTTAGCGAAATTAACGAACAAATTTAACTGACAATACCGCCGGTGGTACTTCCCAAAGAATCGAAAGGACTTTCGGCGGCACTTTATTAAAAGTCCGTTGTATCTATAGTTATATCGTACTGTTTCTCGATGTTTAGTTGTCGAAAATAATTTTCTTCCAGCGGAATCCATCGTTCAACAAAGGCTTGCAGCATCTCTTTGCCGTTTCGCCGCTCGATTCGTGCCAGCTGTACCTCCTGATCAACCGTCATAAATACTTTAAAATCATAAAACGGCTGAAATAGCGGATGTAAACTGTATACTCCTTCGACTACTGTAATTTGTTTCGGCTTAAAACGCATCTCTTCTTCCAGCTCTCCTGTCTGACAATTATACGGCCGATATACAACAGGAATTCCTTTTACTATAGGAGCGATGACCTCTTCATAAAACCTTTCGTAATGAACATTTCCTCCCGGTTCTTGCAGCCGCTTCTCTGTTTTTAATGATGCAGGCAGAAAAAAATCATCCATATGAAATACGTTGCAATCTAAAGCTTCCTGTACCCTTTTGGCGAACGTCGTTTTCCCGCTTCCCGCACGGCCGTCAATGGCAATAATGACCCTTTTTTTGCCAGCTTTAATTTTATGCAAAAACTCCATCACCAGCCGGTATTCGGCAATATCCTGAATCAACTTCATAAAGGACGCCTCCCTCCTACTATTATATTGGAACGATGACACTTGCTATAACAAATACATTTGCCAAAATAGAAAGCAAGAAAAAAAGCCAGTTATGAATCCTGGCTTTAACAAATTATTATTTCGCTATATTCGTTGTCATTAACGTATCTTCTATGACAGTCATCGCATCCCGCTCGTCTTTGCCTTCTGCAATAATCGTTATTCCGCTCTGATATTCCAGTCCTAAGGAAATCAATCCCATCTCTGATTTTAAATCGACCATCTTATCTTCATATTCTAAATTAAGACGGGATGTAAATTTGCTTGCCACTTCCGCCAGCTTTGCTGCCGATTGTTCCTGCAATCCAGAATAATCAGTGATTGTAAAAGCTTTTTCCATCATTTATAGTCTCTCCCAGCTGACCCTTATCTATATTTTAAACTTTGCATCGAGCCGTATTTTCATGTTTCCTGTTTCAGTTATGTACTGAATATTGCCTAATGATCCCCTATCCAAAGAGGAATTGGGCTGCCCGTGCACCAGCTTTCTGAAATAAAACATATATTATTGTAAAACAGTTTATTCTCTCATGCAACATGAAAGATTATACTGTTTGTGTCAAGCTTTTCTCGGTAACCTTCTCACACTAGTATTTCCGGCACTCTATTTTTGTACGCTTACTTAGGCTACCGCGCGATTACCATCGCTTGGTGACCTGTTATTTTGTGTTACGTTCTACAAACCAAGAACGGAACACAAAATAACAGGGTGATTATCGGAAACTCTTAACTAGATTTCCAATGGCGGATGAATGAGCTGCGTACACGACGATCGAACCTTGTTTCGCACCGATGGAAGGACGATTCGGTTCGTGTAAATAAGTCGACATTCGAACGACCTTTTTGACCTCGCGCTGTTTTCTTGTGGTTCGATGCAGATCCTTCAGGTAAGCCTCTCTT
>NZ_BMEV01000067.1 GCF_014637175.1 Compostibacillus humi
TCGAAGATCAAACAAAAGATTAACTGAAAAATGTTAGCACAGGAAAAGCCAAAAGACTTTGTGATACCAGCATCGCGTAAGTATTTTAGGATGTTTAGTTCCTTAAATGTCGATTTTATTTCGTTTGGTAGTTGCTTATTTTGGTCATTATTCGCTATCATAGTAGGGGACACCTCTTCTTTTTGGTAGTGATTATAGTCAAATCTACTATACCAAAGGCTGAGGTGTTTTTCTTATTGACTATCTTGTCAAGGCACATATTACAGCAACTACGAGCGCTTGATAGAGCGAAGCGAATTATATTTTTCTCGGTGCGAAAGTTGAGTAATTATAAATTCAGCTTGTATTTTATTTTTTTGAAATATATCCATTCCCCTACATACGCCTAAACTGATTAATATTAATCAGCCCCAAATTAGCCCCAAATACGTTCATTTTCATGCTTTATCTTGCAATTCTAAGAAAAACAAAAAAGCCCCGAACCTTTGGTATTTCAAGGTTTCTAAGGCTTTTCATGCTACGCTTTGCAAAGTGAATTTCCTAACGAGAGTAGAACTCAACGATAAAGGATTCGTTAATTTCTGCAGGCAATTCGGAACGTTCTGGATAGCGAGTATATGTTCCTTCTTTTTTGTCTGCATCAAACGTTAAATATTCTGGAACGAAAGAATTTACTTCGAGTGCTTCTTTCACGATATCCAGATTTTGGGATTTTTCCCGCAATCCAATTGTTTGACCTGGCTCAACGAGGTAAGATGGAATATCTACCCGTCTTCCGTCAACTGTTACATGGCCATGGTTTACGAGCTGGCGAGCTTGCCGGCGAGTACGGGCAAAGCCGAGGCGGTAAACAAGGTTGTCTAAACGGGATTCTAAAAGAATCATGAAGTTTTCACCGTGAACCCCTTTCATTCTGCCAGCTTTTTCGAATAGGTTACGGAATTGACGTTCGTTCAATCCATACATGAAGCGTAATTTTTGCTTCTCTTGCATTTGCAAGCCGTATTCGGAAATTTTCTTCCGTTGGTTTGGTCCGTGTTGACCCGGTGCGTAAGGACGGCGATCTAATTCCTTACCAGTGCCAGTTAACGAAATGCCAAGTCGGCGGGATTTTTTCCATACCGGTCCAGTGTATCGAGACATTAGACATTTCCTCCTTGAATTTATTTTTGCATAAAATAAATCGAGCGTGTTCCTTACGCCAGACCATTTTGTTTTCATGTACCTTCGCTCCAGCAGCTAAGAGTTACACGATACACCTCTCAATGGAGGAACAAAATGAATGCAAGCGTCGGTCCACTAAGGCTACTTATTATTTTACACAAAGACTAGTATATAATTTATCTTGGCGGATGTCAACAAAGCAACTGTATTGGCTCAAAAAAATATCTGTAGGAAAATAGAACTGGTTGCGTTATAATTAAAAATAACTAATGAAAAAAAGATACGGAAATTTTTATAAATGATTAATCAGGTGATATGGATGAATAATATGAAGGATGATATATATGAACTTTTATCAGAATTTTTGAATCCTTCCTATGGCAAAAAACAGCTCATAAATGAAGTGGCAGTGCATGTCAAAGAGTTTTTCCATGCATCTTTCTCTGCATTTTACATATTCAATGAACAATGCAATTCATTTCAATTATATACGTATGCTACAGATATCGATACATTTATCCCTAAAGATAGAGTTAAAGATATGCTGGAATTCCATTCTTTTGATTCCCCGGTTCCGATGAAGATGAAAATGGTTCCTATAACGGTTTTCGACGGCTTGAAGGCAGTTCTTCTTCTCGGCTATGTTGACGATACATCGTTGCACGAGGAAAAAGTACTAGATACTTCGAACCAAAATCATATGGAATATGAATACGGATATTTATACCGGTTAAGCATCCAATTGTTTTCTGAAAACAACAGGGACGTTATTTTAAAACGCGTTGTGGAAGCTTTATCAAAACTGTATCCCGACTATACATATTACTTATTATTATCCCAAGATAGCGGGCTAAGTTCGGACTTGCCGGTAAAACAAATTCAGTTTAGCGACGATGTGACAAAAAGTTTGAGCGCCCAAGTATATATGACTGGCGAATTTCAAATGGAGAATCGTATAAAGGAGCGCCGTACATACTTATATGCACCAATGTCAGGAAAACAAGGGGTGTATGGTGTTTTACAACTTATTACTGATACGATTAGGCCGTTTTCTGCCAGTCATCTTGCTTTCGTAAAAGAGTTTGCCAGACTTGTCGGTATTGCGCTGGAGCGGGTCATTTTATATGAAAACTCAAAGCATCAAGTAGAGACCTTGTCGTTAGTAAATGAGTTTTCACAAAAGCTGAATGCCAATTTGGACTTATTGGAGATTATTAAAATCATCAAAAACGAAATTTTAACGATCAGTCATGCTGAGGAAGTTGGGTTTGTCTATTTTCGGGAGTCAGAACCGGATTATATTAAAATACGGGATGAGAGTACCGATTACTTTCGAACAGAGGAAGGGTATTCGTTCGCCAGATACTTGCTCAATATCGTCCTGGAAAATGAAGAGCCGATATTTAGCGGCATGTTTGAATGTGAAGGGAGAACAGACTTTCAGTCGGTAATTGCAATCCCGATGGATACCGCATTTCATAAAGGAGTTGCTGTCATTCTTCATCAGAACAGGTACCATTTTACTTTTCAGACCTTTAAATTAATGGAAGCCTTAATTCAGCATGCTACATTGGCGGTTACGAATACATTGCTGAAGGATGAGCTCCACCGCTCTGTTATTACGGATTATTTAACGAAACTATATTCACGGAATTATTTAGAAGAAAAAATTAATGAGAATATGGAGAAGGGGAACCGTGGTGTCCTCCTGCTGTTCGACATTGATAACTTTAAAAATATTAATGATCAATACGGTCACCATGTCGGGGATCAGGTGATACAGCAAGTTGCCCATATATTAAAGGAATGCAGCCGGGAAAAGGACATTCCGGCACGATGGGGCGGGGAAGAATTAGCTATTTATTTGCCTGATGAATCAATCCATTTTGGTCTGGATATAGCGAATAAAATACGGGAAAAGGTGCAAAGGAAGACAAATCCAAACGTTACCGTTTCTTGCGGTGTTTCCGCATGGACAGAGGAAAGTAATGATACGACGGTCGAATTATTTTTACGGAGTGATCAAGCGTTATACGAGGCAAAAAGTTTAGGGAAGAATCGGGTTATCCAAAATTAGTAAGATAAAGAAAGGAACACACTCGGAAGCAATTTCCGTTTGTGTTCCTTTTGGCATTCATTTTAAAGATGGAATTAATACCTCAACAAACTTTTCTAAATATTTTTGGTCAACTTTGTCAAAGCGATTTTTCACCGGACTGTCAATGTCCAATACCCCAAAAATTTCTCCGTCAATTATGATAGGAACGACGATTTCAGACTGGCTTGCGCTGTCACATGCGATATGGCCGGGAAATTGATGGACATCTGGAACGAGCTGTGTTCTCCGGGTTTCAACTGCCGTTCCGCATACCCCTTTTCCAAAACCGATACGCACACAAGCAGGAAGACCTTGGAATGGACCGAGCACTAACTCTCCATCCTTCCAAAGATAAAATCCGGTCCAATTCACCTTATCTAAAAATTGATAGAGCAAAGCACTGGCATTGGCTAAATTGGCTATTGTGTCCGTTTCATCACTAATCAGTGCTTCTAACTGCTTTAATACAAGTTCGTAATCTTTTTCCTTATTTCCTGAATATGACATCGTTTCAAACATTTTATTCCCCCTCAAAAGTCTATTATTAACCAATCGACAATTCTACCGATATTTGTCGAGCGAATATTGCAGGATTCCTTCTATTTATGTCGTAATTAGGGAGTAAGGAGTTGAGGACGAATGAAGGAAAACCCAGTAAAACGGAAAATTGTCAAAACAGCGTCCAACCTTTTTTTTCAAAAAGGATTCCATGGTACTTCCGTCCGTGAAATCGCCAAAAGAGCAAAAGTAAATGTTTCTGCCATCAGTTATTATTTCAACAGCAAACAAGGTCTGTTGGAATACGCGGTTTCCTATTACTATGAACAGTATCTTCGGAAGCTGGAAGAAACATTGTACAATGCTCAGCAAACGGAACCACTGGAACGGTTGTATGAATTAATTTTTTCCATTATACAGTATAAGCAGGAAAATTATCAATTTACGTGTTTTATTCAGCGGGAATTATCGATGGATTCTGTTTTTGTCAGAGAAATGGTTGTTACCTATTTGGCAAAGGAAAATCATCTGTTGGAGGAAGCTTTTGATGCTGTGTTTCGTGATCATATGAAGCTGCATAAAAAGCGTTACATTTTTATGCAGCTGAAAGGGATGTTAATCACTCCATACGTTCTCCACCATTGGAAAGATTTTGTCATCGGTTCCTATTCCAGTGACCTATTTGTAAAACATTACGTTTCCCATATTAAAGAATGGCTTGATTTTGTTTTTGAAAAATACACATCGCAACCGCCTTCCAAAAATACGAATTATATTTAAAGAATCTCTATGACGAATAACCGATAAAGGTGACGAAATTTGAATAAATTTGTATAATTTACAGGAAAAAACAACAGATTCATGGTATGATAAAATATATATTTTAAAATGCTTTATTCGTTATGGCGAATATTTACATAAAGATGAAAAAATATAAGGAACACCTCTTCGATGGTAAGAAGGTTGGGAGGCTTTTTATGGTTTACATCATAGGTACCATACTAGTCATAATCGTATTATTAATAATCGGATTGATTTGGCGCAAACGAATATATGATCAGGTTGATAAACTGGAAAGCTGGAAATTAGATTTGATGGGCCGTGATGTAGCTTCACAGCTCAGTAAACTGAAAAGATTAAATTTAACTGGTGAAACCCAAGAAAAATTTGAAACGTGGAAAGACAAGTGGGAAGAAATTGTAACGAAGGAACTTCCAGATGTGGAAGAAATGCTTTTTGATGCAGAGGAAGCAGCAGATCGGTTCCAATTTTCAAAAGCAAAGAAAATCCTTACAAGTATAAACAGCCATTTGCAGTCCATTGAAAAAGAGATAGAGATTATCTTACAGGAATTGGCTGAACTGCTCGAATCGGAAGAGAAGAGCAGGGAAGAAGTAGAAGAATTGGAGCCGAGCCTAAAAGAACTGCGGAAACATTTGTCCCAGCACCGGTATCAATACGGAAAAGCCGAAATTTACTTTGATGTGGAAATTGATGAAATTGAAAACGGCTTGAAAAACTATTATGAACTAGTCGAGGAAGGAAATTATATTGAGGCCAAATCTTTAGTTGACGAACTAAAGGAACGGAAAATCGAATTAGAGCAATTAATCAGTGATTTTCCGGGTATTTACAAAGCGTGTAAACATGAGCTGCCAAGCCAATTGGACCAGCTGCTTGCGGGAATTAAGGAAATGAAAGAACAAGGCTTCCGGGTAGAGCATCTAGCTTTTGAAAAGGAAATTCATACATATCAGGGAAGACTGCTTGATTTCCTTCGCTCTTTGGAAAAGGGAGAAGTAGAGGGAGTCGAACAAGCTTTAATCGACCTGGAAGAGAGAATTCAAGAAATGTATCAGTTGTTGGAAAAAGAGGCGGTAGCCAAAAGTTATTTAGAATCGAAAATGCCGAATTTTGAACAATCGATTCAGCAGCTGAGTGAAAAATATCATGTAACAACTGAGGAAGTCGAAGAAATTAAAAAAGCGTATTTCCTTGAAGATAGCGATTTGGAAAAATATTTATCGTTAGGAAATTCGATTTCGGCGCTCCAGGATAAACTGGAACAGATTCGCCTCGGACTTGACGATGAAAAGGTCGGCCATTCCGAATTGCGGGAAGAGCTGGAGGCGGGATTTGCTGCATTGGAACAGCTGGAAGAACAATTAGAAGAGTTTAAACAGGCGATTCACAATTTGCGGAAAGAAGAACTGGAAGCCCGGGATACACTTCATGAAATGCGAAATAAACTGTATCATTTAAACCGAAAACTAAAGAAAAGCAATATTCCGGGAGTGCCGGAGCATATTTGGAAAAGCATTGAAGAAACGACAAATAAAAATGAACAGGTTATGAAAGCGTTGGAACGTAAACCGTTAGATATTGCTGAAGTTCAACAGGCATTGGCAAATGCTTCCCAATCGCTGGAACAGACGGTGGATCAGACGGAATTAATGCTTGACCAGGCATTTTTAACGGAACGGGTCATCCAATACGCCAACCGTTACCGGAGCAAAAATCCAATCTTGGCTGCCAAATTGATGGAAGCGGAGCAATTGTTTCGCACGTATCAGTATGAACTGTCCTTGGAAACAGCGGCAAAAGCGTTGGAAGAAGTCGAACCTGGCGCATTAAAACGATTTGAAAATATTCCTGTTGAGGTTTAATGTTTATCTCTGTTCTTTGTCTGGAAAATAGGGTAAATTATACGATGAAGACGAAAGGCTGTCATTTAGATATTGCTAAATGATCAGCCTTCCTTGTTTGGAGAAGACTGGATGAAAAGGAGTCATAATGGTGATTTATTTAGATAACAGTGCGACGACAAAACCAGATCCAGAGGTATTAGCAAGTTTCCAGAAGGTGTCGGAAGAATATTATGCCAATCCTTCTTCCATTCACCAGTTTGGAGGAAACGCAGAAAAATTATTAGTTGCGGCGAAAAGACAAGCAGCGCAGCTGTTACAAGTAGAGCAGGAAGAAATTATTTTTACCTCCGGCGGAACGGAAGGAAATAATATGGCAGTAAAAGGCATCGCTCTGGAGCATCAGCAGAGGGGAAAACATATTATAACTTCCAGTATCGAACATCCTTCGATTTATGAAGCATGCAAAGCGTTGGAAAAATTAGGATTTGAGGTCACCTATTTGCCCGTGGATGAAAAGGGCATCGTATCTGTTGATGATATGAAAAAAGCAATCCGGAAAGATACGATACTAGTTACGATTATGCATGTGAATAATGAAATCGGGTCGATTCAGCCGATTGCTGAAATCGGAAAACTTTTGCAGCAATACCCAAAAATATTTTTTCATGTAGATAATGTCCAAGGATTCGGCAAAGTGCCATTGCATTTAAAAAACGCCGCCATCGACTTATGTACCATATCCGGCCATAAAATCCACGGGCTAAAGGGAACCGGGATTTTATACGTCCGGAAAGGAGTTGCATTATTCCCGCTGTTTCATGGTGGAGAACAGGAATTAGCCATCCGGTCCGGTACGGAAAATTTAGCAGGTATTGTTTCTTTAGTGAAAGCGATGCGACTTGCGAAGGAGCGGGAAGAAGAAGGAATTCGGCATATGTCGGAATTGAAATCTTATTTGATCCGCGCTTTCGAAAAAATGGAAGGCGTTTTTGTCAATACGCCGGAAAATAGTGCGCCGCATATTGTCAATATATCCGTTCCTGGAATTAAGCCGGAAGTGATTATTCATATGCTTGGCGAGCAAAATATTTATATATCGACGAAATCAGCCTGCTCCTCGAAAGTGAAGGATGAAAGCATGGTATTAGCAGCCTGCGGATATTCTAAAAATAGAACTACAACTGCACTTCGCATCAGTCTTTCTTACGAAAATACGATGCAAGAGATGAAAATATTTGTAGACGCACTGGAACGATCAATCAAACAATTTAAAACAACAATGGAGTAGATAAAAATGCAATTTGATCATATTTTAATACGTTATGGGGAAATGGCGTTAAAAGGAAAAAATATTAAGCAGTTTATCACCCAATTACAGCAAAATATTCAGCAAAAATTACAGGATTTCCCCGGTGTAAAGGTGAAACGGACCCAAGGGAGAATGTTTATTTTGCTCAATGGACATGATCCGGTGCCGGTCATGGAAAAATGCAAAAAAATTTTTGGCATCCAGAGTTTAAGTTTGGCGATAAAAGTGGATAATGATGTAGAGAAGATAAAAGAAGCGGCACTTTATGCTTTGAAGGAAAATACAAATTGTAAAACATTTAAAGTCACCGTAAAGCGAATTAATAAAGATTTTCCCGTCCCTTCCCAGGAAATGAATCAAGTGCTGGGAAGACATTTGCTTATTCATACCGATGGGTTTACCGTTGATGTTCACCATCCGGATGTGGAGGTAAAAGTAGAGATCCGCAACGAAGCAACTTACATTACATCTAGTGTGGAACGGGGATTGGGCGGACTGCCTGTCGGTTCCTCCGGGAAAACATTGCTGCTCTTGTCCGGCGGGATTGACAGTCCCGTTGCCGGGTTTTTGGCGATGAAACGAGGGGTAGAGCTGGAGGCGATTCATTTTCATTCCCCGCCTTATACGAGTGAACGGGCGAAGCAAAAAGTCATCGACTTAACAAAGCAATTAACGAAGTACGGAAAATCAATTCGTGTTCACATTGTTCCTTTTACGAAACTGCAGCAGGAGATTTTTCGGGAGATGCCAGAAAGTTATGGGATGACGATTATGCGGCGGATGATGTTTCGCATCGCGGAAGCTGTCTGTAAAAAAGAATCGATTCTCTCCATTACAACGGGAGAAAGTCTTGGCCAGGTAGCGAGTCAAACGATGGAAAGCATGCACGCAATCAACGAGGTAACCAATTATCCAATTTTGCGTCCGTTAGTTGCGATGGATAAACAGGAAGTTATTGAAATCGCCCGCAAAATAGGCACTTATGAAATTTCGATTTTGCCTTATGAAGACTGTTGCACGATTTTTGTCCCAAAAGCGCCAAAAACAAAGCCAAACAGAGATAAAGTGATCTATTACGAATCGGCTCATGATTTTGGGCCGTCCATTCAGGAAGCTATTGATGGAATCGAAACAATCAAGATTACAGGAAATACTGACGTAGAACCTACTTTTGAAGATTTATTATAGGGAAAAATATGCAAAACTAACAACAACTACCAATTTGTCCGATGCATGGTTCACCTTCGATATGGTTAATCTATAAATGCCAAGGAGGTGAACAACATGGCTAACAACAACAACTCTAATCAATTACTAGTTCCAGGTGCACAACAAGCACTTGAACAAATGAAGTATGAAATAGCTCAAGAGTTTGGTGTTCAACTTGGTGCTGATACAACTTCTCGCGCTAACGGTTCTGTTGGTGGAGAAATTACAAAACGTTTAGTATCTATGGCTCAACAACAATTTAGTGGCGGTCAATAACAATTGAATAAAAATGGCAAGGGTGTCACCCTCATCTGGGGACACCCTTAAATTTTTGTTATAGGAACATCCGCCTTACCCGGTCCCAGTACGTATTATTTTTTAATTTTATTGTTTTTACGACTAAATCTTCCATGTAAACTTCGATGTTATTGATTTTGCGAATCGGAAATGCTTCGTTGTCAAAACTTACAATCGGGTGATCGTTACCCTGTTCAATAACTTCCAGCCGCAAATGCCGGTTTTTGCTTAGGATGAAGGAGGAACCGAGGGTCCGGTAATCGTTATTGTTTAACGAATCAATTTCCGAAACTTGAAAGCTTGGAAGCAACGGATCTACAACGGCACCGTTTGCTGATTTGTTGTAGCCGGTACTCCCCGTTGGCGTGGCAACGACAAGCCCGTCTCCCCGGAACGTTTCAAAATATTTATTGTCAATATATACGTTAATGACGATTGTTTTTACGATCGTGGAACGGATGGTTAACTCATTTAAACAGTAAAAAGGAGTGCTATCATTTACTTTTGTCGTAATGACGGGAAATTTTCGCACTTCCATTTCTTCATTTAAGATCGTATGAAGAAAATCGTCAAAACTATGTAAATCGAAGTCACAGTACAGGCTGGAGTTTTTCGTCGTATTGATTCCTGAATATAGAGCATTTTGGCGAAATCTGCTCTGCCGTACCGCCTGCAGGAAAGTACCGTCACCGCCTACGCTGACAATTATGTTTGCCTCTTCATGATGAGGCACTGGCTCAAAGCCGTGTTCCCTTGCTTCATGAATTAGCCGCTCCAAAAACTTTTCCGTTATTCCATCCTTTTGGCAATAGAAGAATAATCTGTTCCTTTGCTCCATATCATTCTCTCCTGTCTTATATAGTAGGCCTGATTTCATTTTAACATTATTTTCGTTTTCTTCCATTTCTCCCGAACAGCAAATAAATTTATATTGTGAGTAGAAAAGTATTTTTTTGGCAAAATATAAGGAGAGTAATGCAAAAGAGGCCTGAGGTGTCCATATGTTCATAATTATTCTTTTGCTTTTTGTTCTATTTCTTGTGTTGTCTCTTTTTGCTCGGCTGTACGTAACCTTTTCCTATTCATTCCAAGGTTTGAACCAGGAGATAAATGTCCATGTATCTATTTTCCGGTTCTCCCTAATGAATAAGAAACTTCCCATTCCGACAGAAAAAGAAGATAAAACTTTATTTGAATTGGGAAATCATCCGGATTCATTAGGTGACCAGCTCGATCTATGGAAAGATTACGTTAAACAGATTAACAATATGTTTCGCCGGTTTCGTATCCATTATTTCCATTGGTCGACAAACGTCGGAACTGGTGAAGCTGCTTCAACCGGTATCATATCCGGCCTGCTATGGGGAATAAAAGGCACTCTCGTAGCTTTCATCACGAAGCAAATGAATATATTGCAGCCGGCAGACATTTCCGTTGTCCCTGAATTTGAACGGGAAACGATTAAGACGGAAATTGATTGTCTAGTATCCATGAAGTTGGCGGATGCATTATTGGCCCTATTCAATATGCGAAAACTGTTCAAGTAAAGGAGGATTTAATATGGATGAACACCCGATTCAAGGTTTAATGACCTCAGCGATGGAAAATTTAAAGTCGATGATTGAAGTAAATACGATTGTTGGCGACCCGATTGAATCTCCGGATGGCAGTTTTATCATTCCTGTTTCCAAGCTTGGATTTGGCTTTGCTGCAGGAGGCAGTGAGTTTCAAGCTGGAGACCAGGGGGAATTTTCCAGCTTGCCTTTCGGCGGCGGGAGCGGCGGAGGAGTATCAATTACTCCGATAGCCTTTTTAATCATTGGCAAAAAAGGAATTAAAATGGTACATCTGGATGAAAACACCCATTTGTATGAAAAAATATTGCAGCAAACTCCGCAGCTGATGGAAAAAATTCAAAAAATGCTTAAAGATGAAGACGATGAAAAGGGGAGGAAACCAGAGAAAAAAAAGGTGATAAAAGTGAAGGAAGAAGATGAGGAAGGAGAAGAAGAAGAAACTTCCCAATACGATATTTAAGTGTGGCGAACAGGTTATAATATCCTCTTTTTCCATTGGAAAGAGGGAGAAATGAGCTGAATCGTACGGCATGCGGCTATCATATTATTGGACAAGAGAAAGTGAAAAAAGGATAATTAATATAAGATGGAAAAGGAGGGAAAACGATGGCAAAAGTTACCTTTAAGGGAAACCCAGTCACGCTGATTGGAGAGGAAGTAAAAGTTGGCGACACAGCACCTAACTTTACTGTTTTGTCCAATGATTTAAAAGAAGTCACCCTGGACGATTATGAAGGAAAAGTAAAATTAATTGCAGCTGTCCCATCCATCGACACCGGGGTATGTGCTGAAGAAACGAGACGTTTCAACGAAGAAGCGGAGAAATTAGAAAACGTCCAAGTCTTGACGATTAGCATGGATTTGCCTTTCGCTCAAGCCCGCTGGTGTGCAGCAGAAGGAATTAAGAACCTGGATACATTGTCAGACCATCGTGAAGGTTCTTTCGGCAAAAATTACGGCGTGTTAATGGAAGAATTACGTCTATTGGCAAGGGCAATTTTTGTAGTTGACTCCTCGAATAAAGTGACTTATGTCGAATATGTGCCGGAAGTATCAACCCATCCAAACTATGAAGCAGCATTGGAAGCGGCAAGAAATGCAAAATAACATATAAATGTTCAGGCCTCGTATAGGGGTCTTTCTTTTTGTGTAAAGTGGTATATTAAGTATATTTCTTTACATATTTTTTTCTTTTGTTAAAATGAATAGGTTGTTACATATATGGAGGGAGACGTATGGGGAAAACGAAGGTGGAACAAGTTTTCCATTTAATCGACCATTTAGCCGAATTGATACAAAAGGAATCCGATGAGCCATATTTGGATAGCTTGGCCATCGCACTGGAAGTCCTTTTTTATGAAGATATCCCGAATGACTGGAAAGATACGGAAATCAGTTCATCTTTAAAAGAAGCAGATTTGTCTGCATATTCCTTGGATGAATTGCGGAAAGGGATACAGTTTGCCATTTTAAAAGGAATGAAGGACTCGGTGCAATCTCAGCACATGATGACTCCTGAGAGTGTTGCTATGCTAATCGGCTATTTTGCCGAACAGCTGATGGAAAAAAGGAAAAGCATTCGTCTCTTTGACCCGGCAAGCGGAACCGGAAATTTGCTGCTTACCGTGATGGAAAGGTTAAAAGAGAAAAGGATTGCCGCCTATGCCAGTGAAGTCGATTCGACGTTAATTCGCCTCAGTGTCGCGAGCAGCAATTTGCAAAAGAAGCAAGTCGAATATTTCCATCAGGATAGTTTACGCCCGCTATTATTGGATCCGGTTGATTTAGTGATCGCCGATTTGCCTGTCGGGTATTACCCTGATGATGTTCGCGCCCAAGAATTTCAGCTAAAGGCAGACGAGGGACATTCTTATGCCCATCATCTTTTTATTGAGCAAAGTTTGCTATACACGAAAGAGGCAGGTTTTTTAATCTTCGTTATCCCGGAATTTTTGTTCGACAGCGATCAATCTGACCGGCTGCGTCAGTTTCTTTATGATCATGCCCACATAGTTGGGATTATTCGTCTTCCAGATACCGCTTTTAAATCAAAACAAGTAAAAAGCATCCTTATTTTACAGAAGAAAGGTGAGCATACTAAGACTGTTAAACAGCCGTTGCTTGTGCAAATGCCATCATTTAAAAATCATCATGCCATGGCGAATATCCTGGCACAAATGAATAAATGGTTTGACACCAATAAAGGAAAATTATTGTAGGAGTTGACATCAATGAATAATGTACTTGCAGTAAATGCAGGCAGTTCTTCGTTAAAGTTCCAACTTATACACATGCCGGAGGAAGAAGTAGTTGCTAAAGGGGTCGTCGAAAGAATCGGATTAACAGACTCCATTTTTACAATTGAAGCTAAAGGCGAAAAAGACAAAACCGTTGGTGATATTCCAAATCACGGAATTGCTGTAAAAAAACTGTTAGATGCGCTAATTTCCAAAGATGTCGTAAAATCATTCGATGAAATTCATGCAGTCGGTCATCGGGTTGTTCACGGGGGAGAATATTTCAGTGATTCCGTACTCATTACCGATGATGTCATTGCCAAAATCGAAGAAACGTCGGAACTTGCTCCGCTACATAATCCGGCGAATTTAACGGGAATCCGTGCTTTTAAAGAAATTTTGCCGAACGTGCCGATGGTTGCAGTGTTCGATACCGCTTTTCACCAAACGATGCCCGAGTCTTCTTATCTGTACAGTCTGCCATACGAATATTACAAAAAATACGGCATACGGAAGTACGGCTTCCATGGAACGAGCCATAAATATGTGACGGAAAGAGCGGCAGAAATATTAGACGTTCCGATTGAAAATTTACGCTTAATCTCCTGTCACATCGGAAACGGAGCGAGCATCACGGCCGTTCAAGGCGGAAAATCGATTGATACGTCAATGGGCTTTACGCCATTGGCTGGAGTGACGATGGGAACGAGGTCAGGTGATGTGGACCCGGCATTAATTCCGTATATTATGGAAAAAACCGGGAAAACCGCCGATGAAGTTATAAACGTATTAAACAAAGAAAGCGGAATGCTTGCCTTGTCCGGATTTTCCTCCGATTTACGGGATATTGAAGCACAGGCAGATACGAATCCGCGAGCTGAACTGGCACTAAACGTTTTTGCAGAAAGAATTCATAAATATATCGGGTCCTATGCTGCGAAAATGTCTGGAGTCGATGCAATTATTTTTACGGCTGGAGTCGGTGAAAACAGTCCGACAGTCAGGGAAAAAATCTTAAACGGATTGGAATTTATGGGAGTATATTGGGATCCTCGGAGAAACGATGTACGCGGAAAAGAACATTTAATCAATTATCCGCATTCACCGGTGAAGGTGCTCGTTATTCCTACGAACGAAGAAGTCATGATTGCGAGAGATACAATCCGTTTGGCTCAAGCTTAAAGGAAGGAAAAAAGCTATTCAAAGAAATCTCTTTGAATAGCTTTAATTCTTTATCTGACAACTAACACATCACAGGATGCATGTCTTGTAATACTTTCCGAAACACTGCCGATTAAAAATCTTTCCACCGCAGTCATACCGGTGGCGCCGCATATAATTAAATCCGCTTTAAAATCATCAGCAATATTTTTCGCGATTTTCACTTTTGGAGATCCAAATTCGATACAACGTTCAATATCGGTGATACCAGCATTTTTTGCTTTTTCCACATAACCATCTAACAATTCCCTTGCATATTGCTCCGCACGTTCTGCAATCGTCCGGTCATATGCTTCTGCAGTAGCAAAGGTGCGGGAATCAACGACGTGGGCAAGAATCAATTTTGCATTATTGCGTTTAACAATATCCAAAGATTTAGTGAAAGCCCTTTCAGCCGCTTCCGAGCCGTCTACTGCAACGATAATATTTTTATATTCCATGGTATCTATCCCCTTTCAATTTTATTATAAGTCTAATATGAAAGCGCTTCAATCACCTTTGGAAAATTTTAGTTACAACTTTGTTACAGAATTGGACACACTATTTTTAAGCGGAGGTGATAGAAGTGGCTGAGCATAAAAACCGAAATCGCAAACTTTTTGAGGATAAAGACGGAGTTCAGGCAGTCCGTAATCAGCTGTTTGAAAGTTATCAAGTTGGTGTTGTCGATGATGAACTGGATAATAATATCGGCATATATCATTTTAACAATCAAAAGAAATAAGAGTGAGAAGGGTCTGGCAATTTGGCCCTTTTTTAATGTTCGCTGACATAGCAGATCGTCGCAATAATAAAAAGGGTTTATAAGCCGATTTTTTGCGCCGAAATTGCAAAGAATTTTGTGCTGGATTCAAGTGCAGAATGCCTAAAGCTGAAGTATCGGTACGGCTTGCCGAGAAATGATGGCATTCAACTAACAAATATGGCTCCAATTGTAAAATCAATCGGAGCCATGATTATTATGAAATAACTGTCAATTCTTTCGGGTATTTCGTCAAAACTTCGATTCCTGATTTTGTTACAAAAATCATGTCTTCAATCCGAACTCCGCCAACTCCCGGCTGATAAATTCCAGGTTCGATCGTATAGCACATTCCCGGCTTGAGCGGCAACGTATTGTTCTGATGCATGGAAGGATATTCATGGGTTTCGATACCTAAACCGTGGCCAATCCGGTGATTAAAATATTTTCCATACCCAGCCTTTGCAATTACGTCCCGGGCAGCTTTGTCGATATCTCCCGCTGGTACACCGATATTGGATGTTTCAATGGCTGTTTCCTGTGCCTGAAGCACCGTTTCGTATACTTTTTTCTGCTCGGACGAGATTGTCTGAAATGCAACGGTTCGGGTAATATCAGAACAATAGCCGTCAACAATGACCCCGAGATCAAAAAGAACTAAATCACCTGCCGTAATTTTCTTGGCGGATGGGGTCCCATGGGGAGAAGCGGTTTTTGTACCTGATAAGACCATCGTGGAAAATGACATTCCTTGTACGCCCTGCTTTTTCAATTGGTATTCTATTTCGGCAACGATATCAATTTCACTAACCCCTTCTTGTATCGCTTTTACTCCGATCTCCACCCCATAATCTGCGAGAGCTGCTGCTTGCTTTAACCGGCTATATTCTTCATCATCTTTAATGACACGAATTTGGGCGAGCAGCTCTTTGCCGTCGTGCAATTTCGTTTTAGGAAAAATTTCCTTGATCGCTTCGTGCCGTTCAATGGTGACATGGTCCCACTCAATTGCCAGGTTTTCCGGCGCAATATTTCGTTTATCCAATTCTTGCTGCAGCAAATGCCACGGATTTTCATGATCTTCATAGCCGATGATTTGATAAGGCCATCCGCAAGCTTTCGCATCTTCCGCTTCCATCGCCGGGACGATGATAACCGGTTCCGTCTGCTGATGGATAAAAGCGGCAATGACCCTTTCATGGGGATCGGTATAGTAGTTCGTTACATAGAAAAAATTGCCAGTGGAAGTAACGAGAGCACTATCCCATCCTTGCTTTTTCAATCCTTGCAATATCTTGTCAACTCGAGCCATGTTCTTTCCTCCTCGTATTAGATTAAATATAGTATATCAAAGGGGAGAATCCACGGAAAATTTTTGAAACCTTTTCTATCTTTATCCGTAAACATAGTAAGGATACCGACAAGCGAGGTGAGGCATTGAACCTATTTTCCAAAATTTTTTCAAAGAATGAGCCAAAACCGGCCGTTCAGGAAAAAACACCACTTTCGCTGGAGATAGGTGATATCGTCACTTACAATATGAAAGACTTTGAAGTGACAGGAAAAATAACCTACCGCGACGGACGGCATCAGTTGTTTCATTATTTGCTGTTTGACGATAGCGAAGGAAAAATTCTAACAGCATCGATGGATGAAGAAATGAAACTAGGTATTTTTCAAAGGGTTCTTCCTGCACATCATCAATCTTTTCCCAGCCACATCGAATATGAAAATGTCATGTACTATAAGGCAAGAGAAGCATCGGCAAGAATATTAGGATATGGGAGTTATTCCCGCCTCCATGGAATACTGGCAAAAGTTGCCGAATACAGGGATGCCGCTGGCAAATTCTTACTCCAGCTGGAAACATGGGGGACGGAACAAAAAATGATGATTGGGTATCCGATTGAACCCTTTGAACTAAAAATAATTGCAGGAAAAAAATAAGGAGGATGAAAAATGTTTCGCTTTTTTAAACGGGTTAAAACGGTAGTCAGTTCAGAATTAAACGCCATGCTGGATCGGGCAGAAGATCCGGTGAAAATGCTGGACCAGTATTTAAGGGACATGGCGGAGGATATTCGGGAAGTGGAAGCAGCGGTGGCAAAACAAATTGCCAATGAAAAAATGTTAAAACGGAAAATGAATGATGCGGAAGCAATGGTTCAGAAAAGAATGGAGCAGGCCGAGTTGGCGGTAGAAGCCGGAAATGACGACCTTGCCCGCCGTGCACTGCAAGATAAACGGGAGCATGAAGCCACAGCGAAAACGTTGCAGGAAACGTGGGAGCAAGCGAAGAAGGATGTCGATGAACTAAAAGCCAAATTAGATGAAATGAAGCGGGAATACCAGGAGATGGTTCTAAAGCGGGATACGCTGAAAGCTAGAGCAGAATCCGCCAAAACAAAAACGAAAATAAACCGGGCCATGTCTTCCATCGGCAGTGATGATGCGAAACGCGGCTTTGAGCGGATGGAAGAAAAAGTGCTGCAATACGAAGCGGAAGCGGAAACGAGCGAGGACCTCACGGAAGCTATCCGCACGTTAGATGATGAATTTAATGACGTGATGAAAGATGACGTGGATGAAGAATTGGCAAGCTTAAAGGAAAAACTCGGAAAAACTGAGTGAGGAGCAGCATGAAGGCTGCTCTCTTTACGTTGCAGGAAATTTATATCGCAAAAAAGGATATTTACAATCTTTGTCGAATAAATTCCATTAGACTGTAGTGTAAGGTAGTGTAAAAAGTTCTATGAAAACTACCCCAAAATAAAAATTCTAACCATTTTGGTTAGAGGAAAACTACCGCCATCGCTCTTGACAAACACGACAATGGTTTCTGTGTA
>NZ_BMEV01000068.1 GCF_014637175.1 Compostibacillus humi
GATGGATTTCATCCGGCTTCTCCAAGGTGAATCCAAGTGCAGTAACAGGACTAATTATCTGTGTAAAAACTAGCATCAAGACTAAAAGACTTACAAAACCCCTCTTCTGTTTATGCATAAATTTCTCCTTTCTTTCACCCTTTTTCAATAAGTCTTAAAAAAAGTTAGATAAATATTTGGTTCTACACTATCAATTTTCAATATAAACACAACATTTATCGTTAAATAGTATGTATAGATAAGTCCATTATCTTATTGTAATAAAAAGATAATAATTAATCACACTATTTTCGACAATGTTAACACCAGAGATTATTGTCTAAAATTTAATTCAAAATGTGTTTAGTGTAGTATATTACGTTCTATATATAACATATTTTGCGGATTAGTTACTAAGTATCTGTGAATAAGACCTAAACCCCTTTACACTAATTTAAACTGTAAGGATAGAAATTACAATATATTCTTTAGTCAAATAGGTCACAACACTAAAATGGTACGATGTCTATCAAGGGGAGCCGTTCAACATCATAAAGGATAAATTTAATTTGGCTCGACCCTTGATAAATCGCTCTATATTTCACTTGGAAGCAAACTAATTATTTGCTAAATTTGAAATTTTTGTTTTTAATTCGGAATCAATTTGATTCCTTTTCATATGTTGGTGATAAAGGTTATAAATATCTTGTAATATTTTTGATGCTTGATCGTATGAATCAGGATTCACCATTTCTAACTTTTTCAAATACCAATTTTTAAAATAATAATTAAACCTTTTTTCCAAATAGGCATCTAATAATTGATTTTTTCTTAGGAAATTGATTTTTTCTTCCTCTAATCTTTGATATCTTTCAAAGGTTTTCACAGAAATGCTATTTACTGTCGATCCTTCTACACCAGCATAATATATATGAATCATTTCATTGATTACCTTAAAACTTTTTACACTTGAGATTAACTGGTGGAAGAAAAGAGTGTCTTCCCCAATTGCTCCCTCTACCATTTGCAAATTATTTTCTTCTAAAATTTGCTTTTTCACCATAAGAGCTTGAATACTCTGAGCTTTAAAATACGTATTACTTAGAAATTCTTTAGCGTTCGGATTATAAAATTCTGTTCTTTTTTCATAGTGTAATACATCATTATAATAGTTAAAATCATGCTCCCCTGTATCACATTTCTTGATGTTCCCTATAACTAAATCATAATCATTTTCTGTCAAAGTGCTATATAATTTAGCATAGCCGTCATTTATTGCTTCATTATCAGGGTCCAGAAAAGTAATATAATTTGTTGTAGATAACTCAACACCCTTGTTTCTTGGCCTAGAAGCACTTCCGCTGCCCCCGTCACCAAATTTATAAACCCGTACATTTGAATATTGTCTCTCCAGACGATTAATTATCATTAATGTTTCTTTATCCCTTGAACCATCATCTACAATAATAATCTCCATATTGTCAAACATACTGGATCTTCTAAGACTCATAAAGCATTTCCCATATAAATGCTGTCCATTATTATAGGTAGGAATGATAACAGTAAATTTTTTGTTGTCATTTGCTATATACTTAGGCTCTTCACTTATATTAAACTCAAGGGAGTCACTACTGTATCCATTGGATTGGTCAAGGTTTGATCCGTTTAATATATCTTTTAGATTATATTTATCCAAAGAAAAAACAGTACAATAGACATTATTTATGTGATTAATGAAGTTATTTTCAATGCCTTCAATTTTGTTTTCACCATCATAATAACTGTCCTTTGTAACATAGTCCGCATCCGTATATTTAAAAGCATTAATCATATCTTCCAAATAATATTCACCATAAAAATGAGAATTATGAAACATTGCCACGAAGTGAAAAGATTCAGATGAATTAATTGCTTCTTCTTTACTAAGCAGGACTTTATTTTCATAAGTTTGATAATCAAACATTTTATTTATTTTTTCTGTTTTCTCATCTACAATAACTGCAATTTTTTTATTCTCAACTAAGTTAACCTGATAACCGATTTTTGTTAGTAGCTCATCGATTCTATGATAGGTGGTGTGGTTTCTAAATACTTGTCTTATCCCGAAGAGTCGATGTTGGTATCGTTCTCTCGATGTATAATTTTTCAGTATGTAACCGATTTCATCCTTATCAAATACCATAAATATATTTGGAAAATAGTTATTAATACCTAAACTATAATTAGATAAAATCAGATTTCCCATCGCTTGTAATTCATATACCCTGTTTGCAAACATGGTAGAGCTACCTTTGACAGTATTCAAGTTTATTATCCATTCATACAATTTTATTATATTTTGTAACGTTTCATGGTCAACCCCTGGTGAAATATTTCGTAAATACTCCACTGGGAAAAAGTGCTGCTCTAATTTCAACTCATAATTCCTGTCAAAAATTTTCAACTTTTCATTTGCATTGATGACCCCATCAAAAAGTATTCTTGTGTCCCTTTGACGTTCAGGATATTTTTCATACCAAGAGCCAGCAAACATTACACCCTCTACAGGCGGTAACTCTTTCATACCAATAGGGTTATTATAAAGAGGATTGAATCCAAATTCTAATACAAATACATTTTCATTATTACAATCTCGCTTATAGTCTTCTACCTTCTCTTCAGCAGTCGTAAAAATGTAATCACATCTCTGGGCAATATCTACAAAATATTCATAATTAGTTGGGTCTTCCTTGGAGTAAAATACTATTTTGACTCCATCATTTTTAAAAAAGTCAATCATTTTGAAAATAGTTTTTCTCATTTTACTGATTTTTGGATTTCCCATGCCCTTCCAGTCACCTTTTATTCCCTTCCAGGCACTTGCAATTAGAAGAATATCTATTTTTCCTTTTAAATCCTCATATCGATCTTTTTCAACATAATAAAAATTTGCAATATCCTTAAAAGAATTATATAAAAATTCATCCGCAATAATACCAATATTTATATTTGCTCTATTGTAAAATGATGTGCCATTACTCACGGGCATATTATGTATTAAAGGAGTTATTGTATCTATAAAGTTAATCTCAGCTAGTTTATCACGCAATTTTAAATAATGGGATTTATTCACCCTGCTAAAAGTGCTAGTATTCCTTTTAAGATGTGTTATATCAAACCCAACATCAATATTTTGTTCTTTTAAAAAAGAAAGTTCTTTTTCGATTTCATATAATAATTCTGCCTTCCGAGAAGCCATTCGACTCAATATTTCCTCAAAGTGGTACCTGCTCATTCTTCATCTCCTCTTTTTCTTACGGAAATTCCAATATTTAGTAGCCAATCTGCCGAATTTGGAATTCTTTAAATTATTATACCTCGTTAATAAAATTTCATAATCCCTGTCCAGCTTTCTATATTTATTAATTATATTTTCATTTTCTGTATAAGCATCGTATAATTCCTTTTGAATTTTTACCTTTTCCGCCTTTTCTTCCAGGTATTTTAAGTGAGATTCACTGGACTGTTCATTTTGTACAGTTTCTAACTTAGTTTGCAACATGTTTATTTGTGATACATATTCTCTCTCGATTTTTTGCACAGCCTCTTCTAGCCGAATTAATAAATCATTATTTATATTAACTTTTTGTCCAAGGTTTTGATCTTTTGAGAAGACAACGCCGATCCACTTACCGAGGAACTTTACTTCATTAATTACAACCGGGTTCTCTTCTTGGAGACGCAAAAACTCAGATAAATAAAACGTTCTTTTGTGGTCAATAAAATCATTGATGCCGAATGGTGTGGTAACAATGATTTGTCCGTCATTTTTAGTTAATGAAGAAGCTTTTGCAAAAAACGTATCAATATCAGAAATATGTTCTAATACTTCTCCCAAGATAACACAGTCAAAAGTCTTATTAAACTCTTCCAGAAAGAAATTCCCTTTTATAAAATTTACGCAGTTTTGAGTTTCCTCTTCTTCTTTTAATAAATACTTATTCGCATCTTCTATAGCTGAAGAAGAAGTGTCTATTCCAATGACGTTTTTACCTTCTCGCCCCAGCAGAATTGATGTTATACCTTGAGAACAGCCAACGTCTAATATGTCGTTACCTTTAACGTTTTGTAAAATCCAATGGATTCTCTCCCTAACCTTTTTCCCGAAGCTTTCACCCATTTCAGAGTAGTACGCTTCATATATATAATCTTTAATCTCTTCCAATTTGTACCCTCCTTTCACTAGTACCCCAGAACGATTAATACACTTAATATTAGTAGTGGAATGAATAATAATACATTTGCTATCTGTGAAAGTAAACTTCTCTCACGATTTTGCTTTTGGGTATAACCTTCAGAAATTTTAATTTGCTTTTGAAACATTTTTTTCTTATATTCCCTTTTTTCAGCGTCTGACAACTTATTAAACCACTTGGTAAAGGAAATATAATTGTTTATTACTTCATCTTTTGTCCCAAACTCTTTTAACTCTCCGTAATGTATCCACAAAACACGATCACAAAACGTCTTCATTTGTGCTGCGGAATGACTAATAAAAAATATTGTTTTTCCTTCTTTTTTAAATTCCTCTAATTTGTCTAAACATTTTTGTGCAAAAGTAGAATCTCCCACAGATAAGGCTTCATCAATAATTAATATATCCGGGTCAGTATGAACCGCAATTGCAAAACCTAACCTAGATTTCATTCCACTGGAGTAATTTTTTACCGGCTGATAAATATAATCACCTATATCAGCAAAATCAATGATGTCTTCCTTTACATTTTCTATTTCTTCCTCAGTTAATCCATGCATCATACATTTTAAATCAATGTTTTCTAAACCGGATAAATTATTATTTAATCCAGCAGAAATTGCAATTAATGAAGGTTCTCCATTAATAATTAATTCTCCTTCAGTTGGTTCTATAACACGGGCAAGTATGTTTGATAAGGTAGACTTGCCCGAACCATTTAAACCAAGTATTCCAATCGTTTCCCCTTCGCGAACCTCAAACGAAACATTGTTTACAGCAAGAAACTGTTTGTTTTTCTTGGACTTCAGTGAGAATAAATTTAATATCTTATCTGATTTTTTTTCTAACATATCATAAGATTTACTGATATTTTTTAACTTTACCTTTGTTTTCATAAAAATCCTCTTCAATCTTATAAGTAATCTACAAAATTTTTCCTAAATCTCATATGAATTTTTACACCAAAATAGAGAATCACAAAAGTTAGTACCCAAAAATAGAGAGTATATACTATATCATCAAAAAACCAATTATCTCCTAGAAAGGAATTTCTCATTCCATCGATTATATAATAAAACGGATTTAATCTAAGAACATTTGTCAACCAATCTGGAACTTGGCTCCCGGCTGGGTTCCACAGAATTGGAGATATATAAAGAAACATTCTCATAACTTGTTGCAAAAAGGATTGATAATCACGAATTAGTGTGGATAACGTCGAACTAAATAGTGTGAATGCAAACAGAAAAACATATAGTGAAAAAATGTAATACGGTAATTGTAGTATATAAATTGATAATTCGACCCCATAAATTAAAAGCAATACAAAAAGAATTAATAACAAGTTAAAGAATTGAAAGCTGTTACCTACAATTCTTATGGTTGGTAATATACTTACAGGAAAGTTCATTTTTGAAACTAACGAAACTTTTTGATAAACACTGTTTGAACCTTGTACCATCGTTGGTGATATAAAGAACCATGGAATTAACCCCATAAGCAACCAAAGTATATATGGGATATCGGAATTTATAGTTTGGCCACCTCTTAAACCTATACCAAATACAACCCAATATATTGCTATTTGAATTGCCGGGTTTATAAATTGCCATAGCGAGCCTAAATAATGCCCTTGATACATTCCTTTGATTTCAAAAGTGGCCATTCTATAAATTAATTTCCTGTTCTCGATTTGTTCTCTGAATACTTGCCAGATTAGTTTAAACATTTCATTAATGCTTCCTTCTATTTATAAGTATCTGTACAAATTCCCATAATTCACGTATTCAATGTTATCCGCATGTTCTTTTACGACATTTTTTGTGTCGAACACTATAGCGTTATTCATTTTAGCAAAAGCTGGACTGTTTAATTCTTTAAATTCATTATGGTCGGAAAGAATTAAAACTAAATCTGAACCGTCAATCGCTTTTTCCATATTTTCTTCTACAAAGCTTAGTTTGACATGCGGATCATGGGCAATAACTTCGTATTCATCCCGATTATTCAGCATTTCATAAATTTCCATTGCTGGACTTTCGCGAATATCATCCACATTTCCTTTGTATGTCAAGCCGAAAACGGTAATCTTTTTGCCGTTTGTTTTTGCTAATATTTTGTCGACTGCGTTCATTACGTATTCAGGCATTGATTTGTTAATTTCTCTGGATAGGCTGATTAGTTTCGCCTGTTCTGGAGCTTTCGCAATAATAAAGTATGGGTCTACCGCCAAACAGTGGCCGCCTACTCCAGGTCCAGGGGTATGCAAATTCACCCGCGGGTGTTTATTTGCCATATTAATAACTTCTAATGCGTTAATGCCTAGCTCATTACATACTTTTGTCAACTCGTTTGCCAAGGCAATGTTGACATCACGATACGTATTTTCCATCAGTTTGGACATTTCTGCCGTACGGGCATCGGTTTTAATGAGTTCACCTTGAACAAAAGTGGCATAAACTTCTGCACCTTTATCTGTACATGCTGGTGTTACCCCGCCGATGATACGGTTATTGTGAATTAACTCATGCATAATTTGTCCTGGAAGAACCCTTTCAGGACAGTGTACTAAATAAATATCTTCGCCGATGGTAAAACCCGCTTCTTCTAAACGTGGTTTTACATGGTCATCCATCGTTCTTGGAGCAATCGTTGATTCAACAATCACGACATTCCCTTTTTGCAAATAAGGAATAATATTTTCTAATGCCTGCATAACAATAGAGATGTCACAAGACATGTATTGATCATCTTTATTTGGCGTAGGCACAGCAATAATAAAAGCATCTGCTTGCTCTGGCTCTAAAGAAGCGCGGAAGTTCCCTTTTTCCAGCACTTTTTCCAGCGCTTCTTGCAATCCTGGCTCTTCAATGTGGATTTTTCCGCCATTTAACATGTCAACAGCTTCTTTTTTCACATCGACACCGACAACTTCCACTCCATAATTTGCAAACATAATTGATGTCGGTAAACCAATATAACCTAATCCTACTGTACAAAGTTTCAACATAATTCCTTCTTTCCTATAAGATAAAATTAATATTTTCGATAAACTTCGAGCAAATTCTCCTGTTCTAATTCCCAATTATACTTCATGCGCGCCTGTTTGCAATTGGCACTGAAAATTTCCCGCTTTTCAGGATTTTCCAATAAATAGTTTACACCTTTTGCAATTTCTTCCGGGATGTGAGGGTCAATCGTCACCCCAATTTGGCTTCCTTCCACTACTTTCTTAATTTCCGGGAAGTTACAGGCAACTACTGGCACTTCATTCATCATATACTCAAACAGTTTATTCGATGATGCAGACCAGTGATTAAAGTTAATATTGTTTAATACTTGGAATGCCAAATAGGCATTTTTCGTATATTTTGGAAGGTCACGAACCGGAACCTTCGGAATAAAGCGGATTTTTTCTTCCAATCCCCGCTCCTTCACCATCTGCTGCAGCTTTTCTTTAATTTTCCCGTCACCGATGAACACGAGCGTTCCTTCTTTAAAAAGCGGGAAAGCTTCAATTAGTTTTTCCAGTCCCCGACCAGCTTGAATTCCGCCTTGGTATAATAAAATCTTTTCGTCCGGCGGCAGCCCGAGCATCTCGTGAAGATTTACTTTTTCATCGGTTTGCTGGATTTCCAGCGACGGATAATTGTGAAGAACATGGGGATAAAATCCGTATAAGTCTTCATTATATTTTGCCCTTGTATGATTTTCCACAATCATGCTGTCAATTCGCTTGATGAAAAATTGTTCAAACCGTTTATACCACGGGCTGTCATACCCTGTCCTGCTAGTTTGCACCTCATGGGAGTCATATATTAATGGCTTTTTCTTTAAGCGCCATTTCGCACTGACCCAACCTTGAGGCAACGTGTTTAAATCGTTGGAATGGTAAATATCATAATTTCCTCTATGACCTTTTATGATCATTCTAATAATCAGTGCACCGCGAATCCAGAGGACCCGCACTTTTGTTTTCAGAAGCAAGCCAACAAGAATCGTCAAGGCTATCGTAATCCAAGGAAGCACGTATAGCATGGCTCCCCAGATGAGCAACAACGGAATGAGCGGCCACCTTTTGCCAACCGCAAAGCGATATAGCTTTTGCAGCAGAATAAGTGTTGTCGGATACCGCTGCATCCGATACACACGAAAGTGATCATTGATTTCTTCGTATTGGGAAATCGTCGGATCATTTGGATCATCGATACAAATGAGTTCGACATCATAGCCGTTTTGCGACAATGTCGTACACTCCCGGAGTACCCGTGCATCATTTGTAAAGTGATTCCATACAAACATACCTACTCGTTTCATAGTATTCCCTCTTTTGAATTAAGTAATAATCTGAAGTAATTTATGGATATTTTTTTCCCATAGGAATTCTTTTTCTACCGTTTTAATACAGTTTTGTCCCATTTCTTCTATTATTTGTGGATTCTGCTTTAATTCGATAATTTTCTCCACCATGGCATGGACGTCCGACTGGTTAAAGGCAAAGCCGGTTTGATTCGCTGATATTATTTTTGCTGCTGTCCCTTTTACCCCGGCAATGATTGGAGTTTTGCATGTCATATAGTCGATAATTTTACCCGGGAGTACCGTGGAGAATACTTCTTCATCGTTAAGAAAGGCAATGCCAAGCTGACAGCTTTTAATTAATTTCAGGCTTTCCTTTCTCGTTGCCGGCGGCTGGAAATGGACATAATGCAAATCGTTTTTTTCAATATAATTTTGAAATTCCTTTGCTTTGACGCCATAGCCAATGACATGGAAGGTAATATTATTTTCATGCAGCAATTTTGCAATTGATTTAATATGTTCAACGTCTTGCGCCAGCCCGATATTCCCCGTATAAACTACACGGAATTCTTCTTGGTGTTCTTTTTCTTTCACGATTTCATGGGCTCTCGGACCATTTGGGATATAGATGATTTTCTTTGGGTATTTTAGTTTCCGTTCGATGTGTTCACGGAACCCAATACTATTAATTATAATATAATCCGCATTTTGGTACATTTTTTTCTCCAAATAGCGGAAGAAACGAATGATAATCGGGTAGTCAAAGATTTTGACGCCGATGAGGCTATCAGGCCAAAGATCCCTTACTTCAAGGATAATTTTTGTTTTTTTCATAAAAAGGAATTTAGCAATAAACGCCGAAAATACGATAAATATTGGCGGTGTGCTTACTAATATGTAATCGTATTTTTTATCTTTTGCATCCCATAGGTTTGAAAAAAAACGATACATCATTTCAATGTAGAAAAACAGCCGGGAAATTAGGTTACGGGAGGAATGCTGGTTTTTCAGTTGAACTCTTGTAATATTATCTTCACGGCTGTTGACCCATTCATCATCCCAAAACTTCGGGTCTTTATACATGTTTTTATTCGGGTATGCTGGTTCGATTGTCAATACATCTACGTCCATCTTGTGCTGATGGAGTAGATGGAATATATTTCTCATCCGATTCCCCGCACTGCCGATGACGGGGTAAAAGTTTTGTGTCATCATCAGAATTTTTTTCTTCATCCATAAACGCTCCTATGGTGTAATTGCATTACTAATTCAAACGCAACGGCAACAATATAGCATACCATTTTTTACGATTTCTACACAGCAATTATTTATTGTCCTTATAATATACCTCAATAAGTTTAACATATAATGACAAATTATGATAAAAAATTTATCGGAAATTAACAAAGGGAGGGATAGTGAGGGGGGATTGAACGAAGAGGTGTTGCTACCGGTTGTGAGGATTGTGTTGAAGTTGCTTGCGTGTTTTGGTGCACTGTGGTCACTTCCCGAAATATGTCAAAAGTGCCACGGGTGCCAGGCACCGGCGGCACTTTATTGGATGTGGATGGTGATTTCGATGTCGTTGATGTGGTCGATGTACAGATCTTCGTAGGATTTGCTAAGTTCATAGTTAAGTTCGGCGTCGGTGATATCCGGGTTTTCTTCTTTGATGTCGTCGATTAGGTCGGAAACGACACGGTCCCGCAGCAGGGAATAGTCCATATATTCCTGAAGGCGGTAGTTAAACTCATCCTCACCGTAGGCTTCAATTAACTCCTTGGCGGCTGGAATATCCCGGATTTTCTTCACATATGCTTCCATTTCCTTTTCTAATTTTTCTTGCGGGTTAAAGTAATGTTTCTCCTCAGCGAGGAGGGACATCGCATAAATTTCCACAACATTTTGCAGCTGGACATTCATATTTTCAAAATACTCCAGCTGCTCTTCCCAATAAGCATTGCGGCCTTCCCATTCTTCTCCGTCAAATTGCTTTTGGTCCAGATGACGGCCGGCTTCAATACGAATTTTTTCCATTAGCGTAAAAAATTCCACATCATCTTTGTCAAACGTTTTCTCATTAATCGTAACGACGGCGCCTTCTCCGGGATTGACGGCCGAGGCATCATTCCCGGATGCAGCGGCTTTTCCGCCGGATGCCGTATCACCGCTCCCAGCGTCCGCTTCATCCGAGGCCCGCTTATCATCCGCCGCAGCGCCGGACCCCGAATCGCCATCCTTGCCAGACGTCTTCCCTTCGTCCCGGCCGCCCTCTCCAGCCTTCCGCTCCGTGTCACCTTCCCCGCCCGCAGCATCTCCGGCGTCTCCAGCCTCCACCACCGCATCCACTGCATCCGCCTTTTCCCCAGACGCATTGGCACATGCCCCGAGGATCATCATCCCGGACAGCACTAACAGCAGCAATACCAATCGAAGTTGTCGCTTGCATACCTTCATGTTCATCATCCTTCACTAACTTGGAAGCGAACGATTTGCTCCTTTTCTTTTCCGTCTTTCTCGACCGTGGCAGACATGATCCACTCGCCTCCCATCGGGAGCAGCACTTCTCCGGCATAAGTGCCGTCGCCGTTATCGTCGAATGAGACCGTAATCGTTCCATGGTCCATCTTTTCCATTTCCAGTTCTCCGGTGATGGCAAGTCCGGTCACCGCTTCTCCGCTGTCATCCACCGCCTCTAACACGATTTCCGTCGGTTCGCCTTCCTTATAGTACGGGTCATTCTCCACTTCCAAGGAAATGTCATCTGAACCACATCCGGCAGCGACGAGCAATAATAACCCAATAACCAAGATAAATCTCTTCATTGCGCAATTCCCCTTTTATATTTATTAAAAAAGTCATCCATCGCATATTTCGTGATTTTTCCGTTTTCCAAAAACGCTACATGGCTGCACACTTGCTTAATTTCGTCAAAATGATGGGAGGCCATGAGAATCGTTTTGTCCTCTAAATTTTGAATGATGCTTAAAATTTCATCCCGGCCGATGGGATCCAGCCCGCTTGTCGGCTCATCAAGAATAATAATTTCCGTATCGTAATACAAAATGATCGCCAGCCCCAACCGCTGCAGCATCCCTTTGGAATATTCCCGAATGTACTTTTTCCGGTCGTCCCACAAAGAGACGAGCATGAGCTTTTCCTCGATTTTCTTTTCATCTGCCTTTTTCCCGCTTGCCTCGGCAAAAAAGCGGATATTTTCCTCCCCCGTTAAGTTGGGATAGAGCTGGAATTTTTCCGGCAAATAGGAAACATAGCTTTTCCACGCCTGCTTTTTATTGGAAACTCCGTGAATCGTAATTTCCCCTTGTTTATAAGGCAAAATTCCAAGGATTGTCCGAATTAATGTCGATTTCCCGGCTCCGTTTCTCCCGACGAGGGCACAGCGTTCATTTTTCCCGATGCTTAAACTAACTTCATCCAGCACTTGCTTTTTCTTAAACGCCTGGCTCAAACCGGTAATATTAATCATGGCTTACACCGCCCTTCCCACATAATAGCGTCAGGCTAAAAAAGACGACAGGCCACAATAGAAAATTAAGGATAAAAAAGACTGCCGGCTCCATAATCAGGAAGTTTTCCATTAACCGGGAAAGATGGGTAAGCCCAAACAGGCCGAGCTCTGTTTCCAGGAAAAAACGCAGCGCATGGAGCGGGTCTAAAAAGTACGCCCAGGAAAAGATGGCGATATTGTCAAACGACACCGCCGGCAGCAAATAGAGCATCACGAGGTCGAGCAAAAAGACGATGATAAACCATGTTAAAAGATTTGCCCCGACGAGTTGCATCTTCGTTTTGCAAATGACTCCCAGAAAGGTGCCGATTTGGTTAAAGATAACGAGCAAGGCGAACGTCACGAGCAAAAAGGTCAGGAAACTGGTGACGTTGAAGTGCAAAAAGGCTTTCATGAAAATCGCAAGTACGATAAATGCCCCGAAGAAAGCAGCGATTATCACCAGCTGGGTGGCGATGGATTTTTTCAATAAAAAGGTAAAGAATGAGTCCTTTTTCGTCAGCAGCATCACTTCGGTTTTGCTTTCCTTTTCCTGAAAGATTGAGAAGGATGCCAAAAACAAAGCAAAGAGCGGTACAATGTAAACATTCATGTCAAACACCGATAAGAGCATCGCTTCAAATCCTAATTCTTCAGGAAAGGTCCGGGCTTCTGCGATTATGAATAAGGAAGTAAGCATTAGAATGCCAAGACCGAGCCACAATCCTTTTCCGCGAACTTGCTCTAGGTATTCCTTCCATATATAGGCCATCATGCTTTCCTCCTTTTCCAAACGAAATATAGGCCTGTCGCCATCCCGATGAGGAGAAGTGCCGTCCAAAGCATCGGCTGGGTTTCCCGTTCGTTCATTAACGGATATTCATCCACCGCCATAATCCGCTGATTTCCAAGCAGTGCATTCGCTTTCTCATAAAGTTGTATGGCCGGGCTAGTTAAAAACAGATAGGCCAATTCGTTTTCTTCCAGCAAATTACCGAGGGTAGAAGTCGCTTCAAACGGCGCATCACCGATTCCGTCCTGGTCCAAATCCAAGATCGGATCGTCCCAATAGTTGCCGACACCGTTTTTAAACCAATCATTAAAGGATTCCCCGCCGATGGTAACGACATGGGTGTTGTTCTTTCGGAAAACGTTGTTGAAAAACGTATGGGCAGTGGAAGATGTCCATAGTTCCACTCCGATTTGGTTATGGAAAAATTCGTTTCCTTCAATGGTATTGCTCGTCGATTGCTCCAAATAGAGCCCGCGCTGATTTTGGTAAAATTTATTGTTTAAAACATGAACTTCCCGGCTCGTCTGGATAATCAGCCCAAAGGAACGGGAGCCTTGGTTAAAGGAAAAACTGTTGTTTTCCAACAGCAAGGAATCCGACTGCATGATGGCTGCTCCACCGATATTGCCGACAAACTCGTTGTCGTGAAATTCGTTGTAATCGGCATACATGTAGTGGAGTCCGTATCTCGTTTCCGTTACCTTGTTGTTCGTAATCATATTGTTGTTGGAGTATTCGACGTAAATGCCGTCCCGGGTTTTTTCGATATACGTGTTTTGAATGACGTTGTTGTTGGATCGGACGATTTGGATGCCGTTCCCCTGCTTCGCCAAGGAATCGGACGATTGCCCGATAATGGTGACATTGTCAATGGTGGAGTTGTCCGCCCGGGATAAATAAACACCGTGGAAGACATCGGTCACCTTGACATTTTTAATGACGGCGTTTTCGCCCATGACGCGGATGCCGGAATATTCTTCATCGGAACTCTGGTCCATGCCGCTTCCGGAAACGTGCATCGTATCCAAGGTGACATGCGGGCTGTCGATTTCAATGACGGTCCCAGTGCCGTCCCCTCGGATATGGGTACCTTCTTTCCCGACAATCGTCATTGGTTTATCGATGGTGACATTTCCCTCGTACACCCTTCCTTCCAGTTCGAGCGTGCCTTCGGGAGGCGTCTTGTCGACGAGCTCCTGTAACGATTTTTCTTCTGCCAGCGCCGATTGCGGGTTGGCTAAAAGCGCCGCCGCACTAAGCAGCAGACTTATATTCATCAGCAGTTTTTTCATCTTTTTTTCGATCCTTCCATAATGGGAAAATTAGCAGGATAAAGACGAGCAAGAGCAAATAGGCGCCCGTCGTAAAATAACTGTAAGTAACAAAGTTGGCAACGGTGTTTTCCCCGATAATCGGCGGAACAAAAGGTTCCATATCAATCGGTGCCTGCGGATCCAATTCGTGGCCGTATTTCTTCAACCAGCGGTACATATCCCAGATCCCGGCGGCCCCCATCACGGCGTAAAGACCTATGACACTATAGAGCAGCTTTTTATTACGGAGGAAGGCAGTAATCAGGATGATTAGAGCAACCGCGCCGACAATATAAGGCATAAATTGAAGCTCTGGGAAAGATTCCGTATTAAAGGGTTTCATGCCGATATAGTGATTTAAGCCGTTGATGATTTCAATATCCCCTTTTACTTCCGATGGGGTAACAATAATATCCAGCCCTTCAGGATATTGGGGTGCATAAAAGTCCATTCGCCACCATGGGACTAAAATCGCTATCGTTAACACAATGGCAGCAAGAATCAAGCTGATCATCGAGGGTACGGACAAGTCTTTCTTCATTGTTTTCATCTCCTATATATGAGAGAAGGGAAAAGCCTGGCTCTTCCCCCGTTTTGTATGATGGAGGGGCACGGAATCTTGCCCCATTAGGTTTCAAGTGTCAGCGTCAACTTTTTTGTTGTGTTGGGGGATGTTTTTGGTAAGCGGATGATCCTTCTGTTCATTTGCTGACAGGATTTTAGGATCTGTTGGCAAAAATTGGACGGGGTGAGCCAACGGGAGTCCATTTCCAGCTTTGCCAATCCCCCACACCTTTCCTTATCCTGCACTGGAGCAGGCTTCCCTTTCGTATGAAGCCTGCTTCCAGGGAGGCATTGACTTTACTCCGCCGGTTCTACAAGTAAGTATCCGCTCATTTCCTGGTGAAGTGCGGAACAGAAGTTTGTACAGTAAATCGGGAAGGTACCCGCTTTATCAGCAACAAATTCTAGCGTACTCGTCTGACCCGGCTGAATTTCAAAGTTCAAGTCGTACTCCAAAATACCGAATCCATGGGTGATGTCTTCGTCCAAGTCGATGTTCGTAATATGGAAGAAGACGCGATCCCCTTCTTTCACCATCACCGCATCCGGACGTTCTGCCTCGGCATCAAAGATAAATTTCGAGCGCATGGCAACACCGTATACATGGACTTCATCACCGTCGCGAACGATGCGGGTATCTTCTTGATTCCAAACGGCATTTTCTTTGGATTCGTCTTTTTCGTAAATTTCAATCGTGTTGATTTTATCCCGGTGAATGATTTGGGCATAGTGCGGTTCTGGGTCCGTTGGCACGGCCATAATATGCTCCATTTTTTCTCCGGAAATATCAATTAAATCGGCGGATTCTGGGTGGGATGGCCCTACCGATAAGAAGTTATCTTTAGACAATTTGTTCAGAGCCACAATCCATTTTCCGTCCGGATTCACCGTATCTCCTTCCGCTGCCGCCGAGTGGCCTGGTGAGTAATACGTTGGAATCCGGTCGATGACTTCCCCAGTCTCAATGTTCCACTTCACGATTTCCGACGAAATAAACATCGTGTTGTACGCGTTTCCTTTGTCATCAAATTGGGTGTGAAGCGGTCCGAGAGCTCCAGGCGGGTCAACTTCCTTTTCCATCACTTCTTCGTATGGTAAAATAGGAATACCGAATTTTTCATCTACAAAATTTCCATTTTCAATGACCTCAAACGCTTTTTCAAACGAGAAGACGGTCATTAAAGGAGCAAGCTTACCACTGGCAATAAAGCGGGTTCCGTCTGGTGTCACGTCCACACCGTGCGGAGATTTTGCCACGGGTACAGCAAATATTGCTCCTTCCACATCTCGTGGATCGATTAATTTTTCCCCGTTTAATTCATTGTAATTTCCGTTTTCCACTTCTTCTTCTAGTTTCTTCCAATTCACTAATACGATATAGTCCCGGTCATTTTGCGATGCGTTAATTTCCAGGTTCGTCGTTGCAAATTCGGTGTTGTACGTCGTCATCACAATCCAGTCGCCGGACATTTTCTTCCCGGCGTCGGATAAGTCATAGGACCATGGCGGAAGAACGATCTGATACGCGAGATCAAATTCTTTTGCATCCCGGTCAAAGGTTACCATGGAAACGACGCCTTTATATTCCTCTTCATAATTGTCCAATTCCTCATATTCGCCGCCTAAAGGTCTCGCAAAGCGGGTCGGCATAACAATGTACTCTGTGTTTTGGGTGACAAAGGTACCGGCGTGCGGTCCGCCCATATTTGGCATTTCCATAATGTCCACCGTGTGGAACGTGCTTAAATCCACCGCTGCAATTCGGTTGTTGGCCACGTCATTGGCGAAGAGGAATTCTCCGTCATAGTCCCCCTCGGTTTCGGAAATGGCCGGATGGTGGAAGTCACCCCATGTATAGCCGCCGAGCATTTCCTTCGTTTCTTTATCATAGCCATACCCTGTTGCCGGGTCTGGCGTAAAAATAGGTACCGTTCTTATTTCCCGCATGGATGGGATCCCGTATACAAATAATTGGCCAGAGTGTCCTCCAGAGGCAAACATGTAATATTCATCCAGTTCTCCATAAGGGACATAAACCTTTTCTGCCTTTGATTGATTGTCTGAGGAGGACGCGGTTGTATCCTCTTGTCCGACATCGGCAAAAAATATAAATGCAACTAATAATCCAGCAAGGATACCACCCACACCGGAAAGGATTCGGTTCCAATTCATAGTTCTTCACCCCCAACATTAATTTTCAGCTGCAAATTTCAACGCCTCGATGATACTTGCTCTTTCTTCATCGGAAAGCGGATTATCTCCGATAACCGTCGACATCACGGCCGATGTAGGTTCCTGTAAAAAGGAGTCCAAATCTTTTCCATGCTTTCCTTCTACTTCGTTATAAGCTTGGGATAAATCCGGTCCTGTCGTGCCGCCGGCTATTCCGAGCGATTCAACGGCATGGCAGCTTAAGCAGTTATTTGCCTGCAGTGCTTCTGCTTCGGCAGGTACCGACTCGCCTCCTTCAGCGGTATCGGTCTCTTCCGTATTGGCGTTAGTTGTTTCGGTGGCCGACTCTTCGGAATCTTCTGTGTTGTTAGCGCTTTTATCACCAGCGCTGCTCTCCTCTTGTACGGTGTTCGGATCCTCCACCGTTGATTCTGCCGATTCAGTATCAAAAACAAAATACCCGACCGTAAAAGCAATCAAAAAGCCGACGATGAAAATGATGCTATTAACCTTCATGGAATTCCCCTCCTTTCGCTGGTTTTTCATGTTAATTTTATCACATAAATTTCCATAAAATGTTACTTTCTATTGAATATCCTTTGAATACTTTGTGAAACACTGAGCTTTTCAACTTAAATAAGTTGGCAAACTTAAAAACATTAAAAACCTCTCTAGTATTACCATAGTGCCACCGGTGCCAGGCACTCCCAAATTATGATAAAAAGTGCCGCGGGATTTTATTTCGCTACTGCACCCCAAAAGTTAGAGTAAAAAATCTAGATTTTAGGGGGCCATCCCCCGGCGGCCCTATTTTACGTCTATACGAATAAGGTGGACGATGTCATCTTCCTCTCCATCTCACTAGCATTGCATAAATATAGTTGGAATATTCTGTAAATAATTTTCTCATAAATTAAGCCAAAAAGTCAAAGTCCAACTAAAGGTGGCTTTATCCATTTTTTGAAAATTAT
>NZ_BMEV01000069.1:0-1721 GCF_014637175.1 Compostibacillus humi
TCGCAGGTTTATTTGGCATGCAGTTTTTTATCTCTAACACCCTAAGGATTATTTTAGGTTACGCGAAACCTCCAAAAGTCCCGAAATTACTTAATTAATTTCCGAGTCTCTATATAATTTAAAATGGTGCAAATCCTTACTGTATGCAACGTTATATGGCCAATCTTTTGTATTAACAAAATATTTTACATATTCAACCGGCTGGAAGTTGGAATTATATGAAACCCTTTTTATTTGTAAAAGCGGGAACCCTTTATCTACTTGTAAATAGAAGCCAGTCTTTTCATCTGCAGCTATCGCGGTAATCTCCTCTGTTACATAAGTAAACTCAACCCCAAGTACTTCTTGAGCAAATTGACGCATATTTAAAATTTCTCCAGCATTTTTTATCTTCTCAATATCTACGTCAACGTAATAATGGGTTAATAAAAAAATGGGAATATCATTTTCGGTTCTGATCCTTATTACTTCGACTACTGGTTTCTCCATTTCTAGTTCCAAATTTGCAGTAACGTCAGCATCAGGAATAATAGTTTTCACACTTATCGTTTTGACCTTTAATTTATTCCATTTTTTGCTGAAGTTTGAACTGAATCCGCCAACTGCTGGCCAAGGAACAGATGATTCATTTTTCGTTACGATAGTTCCTATACCCGGCTTCCTTTCAATTAAACCTTTTTCCTGTAATTTCCCCAGCGCTTGTCGAATTGGTGCTCTGCTTACCCCATATAAATGTTGCATCTCCATTTCGGTCGGAAGCTTATCACCAATCTTGTAATATCCCGAAGCAATTTTATTAAATAAATCTCTGTATACCTCTAGGTATAATGATCGTTTCAAAAAAACACCCCATTAATTATTACAATGTTCATACTTTGTTATAACAAAGTATTAATTAGTATTATATGAACGCTTTTTTAAATAGTCAATATATTTTTATAAATTGATAATAAAAATATTTTGAATAACTGAAAACAAGGACATCGGAAGGCGCAGCCAATTGAGGTAGCACTAAAAAAGGCATTTCGGGCTTTTTTGACACTTGAATCGGAATAATCGAAAGTACTACTAAATCGAATAAAAGCAGGTTAAATAAAGCCAAAGTTCTTAGCAAAATATCAACGGAAATAATCAAACTCCGCCTGTAAAATCAGACGGAGCTGGGCATTCAATATGGTCTGGATAGATTCTAGTATGTTCTAATATTTATTTCCAATAAGTTTGAAGCGATACTACTCAGTTAGAAAAAAATAACAGTCAAATTAACTCCTAAAGTGAAGACCGGAATAGAAATAAATAAAAACAAACATGATCTTTCGCTCTCAACCCTGAATGAAAATAATTAATTTTCGTCTATAATGTAGATACCATAACAGTGAGTATATGACGCGGGCTTTAATGGTGGTTTTAACCCTGTAATAAAAACTGTTGGAGTGAATTTGTTGCACAACCCATTGTTAGCTCCCTCGACTTGAAGGATAACTACGTACAGAAAAATGATAAACTTACAAATTCACTCCACTGTTGTGGAATCTAAAAGAAAGGTTGAGAGGTATGGATGTATTATTTAAACGATGTGCAGGTTTAGATGTACATTCGGAATCAATTGTCGCTTGTGTTCTTATTGAGAATGACAACAATGATCTTACTAAAGAAATTGAAACCTTTGGGACGTTAACAAAAGATTTATTTCATTTGTTAAAGTGGCTTGAAAGCCACGG
>NZ_BMEV01000069.1:1834-17597 GCF_014637175.1 Compostibacillus humi
TAAGAATGTTCCTGGTAGGAAGACTGATGTTTCAGATGCAGAATGGATTGCGAAATTATTAAGACATGGACTTATTGAGAAAAGTTTCGTTCCGCCAGAGGATATACGTCAACTTCGTGACTTAACCCGCTATCGAAAGAAATTGATTAATAATATTACTGCAGAAAAAAATCGAATTCAGAAAGTCTTAGAAGCATCAAACATTAAACTGGCAACAGTCATTTCAGATGTGTTCGGCGCTTCTGGAAGAAGGCTATTGGAACACTTAATTTCAGAAGGCTATATTGATGAAGCTGATGTAGGACAAAAAATTCATAAACGAATGGCTCACAAGAAGAAACAAATCACGGATTCCTTATTTGGTACTTTGAACGATCACCAATTATTTTTAATTAAACATTCATGGGAACATATTGTGTACTTAGAAAAATCTATTCGAGAAATTGACGAACGGATGGATCAAATATTGATAAATTATCAAGAAGAGATAGAACTGTTAGATAGCATTCCCGGAATAAATCGTGAAATAAAATTACTTAGCTACCTCACTAAACCATGTGAATAAAATCAAAATCTTTGGATAATAATATTATTAGTCTAAATTTACTATGACTAAATAAAATTATAGAATGGGAGTGGAGATATGCATTTTTTAGACTGGTTAATGGTTGCGTTGTTCTTTCTCGCCATGGTTGTCATCGGATTTTCGGCGTATAGGAAAGTCCGCGGCTCCGATGACTACTTTATCGCCGGAGGAAAACTTCCTTGGTGGCTTGCTGGAATCAGCCATCACGTTGGCGGTTACAGCGGAGCAGTGTTTGTCGCCTATGCTGGAGTCGCTTATACCCACGGGTTTACCATCTACGTATGGTGGGCATTGACCATTGCGGCAGCAGTTATTCTGGGCGCCTATATTATGGCACCGAGATGGGCAAGACTTCGAATCAACTACAACGTCCAGTCCCCTACGGAGTATTTATCCATTCGCTACAATGTTCCGACACAACAATTAATGGCCTGGTGCGGTGTGCTGCTGAAATTATTTGATGTAGGAGCAAAATGGGCAGCCATCGGAATTTTGCTGAACGTCTTTACTGGCTTGCCGATTACTTACGGTATCTTAATATCAGGTATCGTATCGTTAATTTACATTACCGTCGGCGGAATTTGGGCAGACGTATGGACAGATATGGCCCAATTCGTCGTCCAAATGGTTGCCAGCATCATCATGTTTGTTATCGTCATGAATTTGTTAGGCGGATTTGGCTCTATATTTACGATGTGGAGCGAGCTTCCGCCAGAAAACAGTCAATTATTCAATGAACCGTATACCGCATGGTATGTTTTCTTCTACTTCTTTGTCGTATTTTTGAGCTATAACGGCGGTACATGGAACTTAGCAACGAGATATATCGCTTCGCCGACTGGAAAAGAAGCGAGAAGAAGTGCCATCTTTTCAGGCATCCTTTACCTCATTATCCCGATTATCATCTTTATTCCGATGTGGGCAGCACCGATTATTTTGCCAGATTTGGAAGATCCGACCCAATCTTATGCATTAATGGCACAGGATCTCTTGCCGGTCGGCCTCGTCGGATTAGTGCTCGCCGGGTTATTTGCAGCGACAATGTCGATGACTTCATCGGATGCGAATACGATTGCCGCCGTTATTACGCGGGATATTTTGCCAGTCATCCAGAAGAAATATAAAAACATGACGAAAAAACAATCGTTGACGATCGCTAGAATTACGACTTTCACTTTTACATTTTTAACACTGATTATCGGGATTCAAGCAGATCGATTTGGAGGCGTTTTAGGGCTAATCATCTCCTGGTTTGGCGCCTTAATCGGGCCGATTTCCATTCCAATGCTGCTCGGATTATTCCCGGCATTCCGCCATTCGGATTCGAGAGCAGCGATTACGTCCATTCTCGCCGGACTGTTCATGTTTATCCTTACAAAATACGTTGTCGACTGGCCCCTTTCCTTGGAAGTCGGTTCTCCGGTTCTCGTTTCCGGAATCGTGTTTATTGCGATGGGGCTATTGAACCGCAATAAAGCCGTTGATCCGGAGGTTGATGCACTGCTTCGAGCTGTTGACTCCGACACAAAACAATAAAAAGCGAGTGATGCAAAATGGACAGAAAGCAATTGCGGCAAAAATATATCGAGCATTTAACGAAAGACTTCATCCCTTTTTGGGAAAAGGCTATCGATGCACAATACGGCGGAGTGTTTACTTGTTTTTCCAATGACGGCTCCGAATTAGTGAGCGAACATAAGTATACGTGGTCACAAGGACGCTTTTTATGGGTCATGGAGGCGCTTTTGTCGCTTCAGGATGAAGGGCTCATTTCTCTGAACGACAAATGGAGGGCAAATTTTGAAAAGACTTATCAGTTTTTAGTCCATCACACGAGAATGGAAAACGGGCATATCGTCTTTGCCGTGAAGCGAAACGGCGAAAAAATGGCCGATCAAATGGATACGAGCATATTTGCTGACTGCTTTTTCGTTATCGGTGTAAGCGCCTACGCAAGATACACGAAGGACAGGGAAGCCTTTGCTTTAGCCTATGAAACGTATGAACTGATCAAGGAGCGGATTCGGACAAGGAATTTCCGCTCCGAGCCCTATCCTGTCGACAAAGCGTACACCTCCCATTCCATCCCGATGATTTTAATCAATGTCGCGGAAGAACTTTTTACAGCTGCCAACATCTTGCACGACCCGCGAAAAGAAACATTAAAAACCGATATGAATAAGTTTTTAGAGCAAATTTTGCAGCTGACAACGGAAGAACGCATTATCGAAATGAAACACGAAAATCCGGCAGTGGAAAATTTGCTCACCGCCCATCTCAATCCAGGCCACACTTTGGAATCGATCTGGTTTATGATTCATTCCATGCAGCGAACGGATCATCCGGAATATTATTCCATTGTGCAAAAACTGGAACGGATTGCATCTTATGCCATTGATAAAGGATGGGATGACGTGTACGGCGGTTTATTCCGCTTCGTCCATAAAGACGGAGGAAAACCAAGGGGCACGGAAGAAGGCTCGACATTGGAAAAGCTCATTATCGATACGTGGGATATGAAGTTATGGTGGCCCCATTCGGAAGCGCTCTATACGACTCTATTACTCTATGACATTACCGGGAAGATAAAATGGGCAAACACTTATGCAAAAATGGAAGATTACGTATTTGCCACCTTTCCGAACTACGACAAAACAATCGGGGAATGGATACAGATTCGCAACAGACAAGGAGAGCCGATGGAAAAGGTCGTTGCCCTGCCTGTAAAAGACCCGTTCCATATTATCCGGAACTTTATCCTGATCATTAGATTGCTAGGTGAACATGATGCTCCTCGGAAGATATAAAACTGTTATTACCCCGTCCTTGCCCTGTGCTTTAGCCGGCTTTGCCCACCGGACGGAAGAAGCAACAGAGAAATACGGAGAGCTGTTTTTGCGAACGACGATGCTGAAAAGCGGAGATGCAACCTTATGCTTTTTTGCCGCAGACCTTATTTGGTGGGACGATGAACTTGTAAATAAGCTAAGAAAGCAAATCAGCAGGCGGGAAAATATTCCGGAAAGCCATCTGCATTTTACAGCAACCCATACCCACTCAGGCCCGCAAGTGAGCGACCGGTTCAGCGAACGATTAGGACGGTACGATGAAGCCTATGTTCAGCAATTAATCGAAAAAGTTTGTGAAAGTGTGAAACAATGCAAAGCAAATCTGGAGCCCGTCCAAATTTTTGTCCGCAAGACAAACATGGATCTGGGAATCTACCGCCGGAAGCTCATCAATGGGCAAGTGGAAATGGCACCGGACCCAGCCGTTGAAGTGGATGACGAGGTCACCGTCGTATCCTTTATCAATGAAAATAATAGAGAACTCGCCACGTGGATTCATTATGCGTGCCATCCGACGACGACGGATGCGAATATCGTATCCGGTGAATTCCCGGGTGTTTGTACCGCAGAATTGGAATCGGAAGATGAAGGATGCGTCGTTTCCTTTTTCCAAGGTTTCAGCGGAGATGTGCGGCCAAAACTGATTAGCAATAATGCTTTTTACCGCGGTTCCCTTGACGAAATGATTGCCGCCGGAAAAGCGTTAGCTCACCGAATCGCCGACGTAAAAAAACAGCCTTGCTCTCCGGAAAAAAAGGTGCAGCTGTGTGTCGCAGAAGCCCTTTTGCCTTTGGAATATACGAATATCCCTAATGAACCAGACATCCCGCTTTCACTGTATGAAGAGTGGAAACAGAAAAAAGAACAGCACGATGTGGAACAGCTGCGCTTCTCCTATATACGCATCTCGGAAAACTTAGCTTTGCTGCTGGCGAATGCCGAAATGACACAAGGATACGGGAAATTTCTGAAAAGCCGCGATCGCCGCCTGCTGCCTGTCGGGTATTCCAACGGCATGGTCGGCTATATCGCCACAAAGGAACAATTGGAACAAGGCGGCTATGAGGCGGAAACGTTTATTTATTACTTTTCGTTGAAAGGAAAGCTAGATGCTTCCATGGAAGAAAAAATCCAAAAAGTATGTTTAACCTTAAAGGAGGATTGCAATGTACAAGCCGATTGAACGCGGAAAAGTAGATAAGTTGAGTTATGAAGTGTATGAAACGAGAAAGGAAATGGGACATCATGCAGGAAGAAAAGCAGCAGAAATTATGAAAGAAGCGCTGCAACAGAAAGACGAAATTCGGGTTATTTTTGCCTGTGCCCCTTCCCAAAACGAAATGCTTGAATCCCTGCTGCAAGATGAAGAGATTGATTGGAGCAAAGTCGTCGGTTTTCATATGGATGAATATATTGGCCTGCCGGAAGACTCGGACCAATGGTTTAAAGTTTATCTCGAAAATCATTTGCTGAGCAAAAAGAAATTAAAAGCCTTCCATTTTATCGACGGGACGGCCAACCCGGATAAGGTAATGGAACAGTATACGAAGTTAATAAACGAAAAACCGATTGACTTAGTTTGTTTAGGCGTTGGCGAAAACGGGCACATTGCCTTTAACGACCCGCCGGTAGCCGATTTTGAAGACCCTTATACGATTAAAAAAGTAGCATTGGATGAATTCAGCAGACAGCAGCAAGTAAACGACGGATGTTTTCCGCGCCTGGAAGACGTGCCAACCCACGCGCTCACGTTAACCATTCCGGCTTTAATGAGAGCAGATGCGATGGTTTGTACCGTTCCGGGAACAACAAAGGCAAAGGCAATTCAAAAAATGCTGCATGATGAAATTTCTGTTGCCTGTCCAGCCACCATCTTGCGGACCCACGATCGCGCTCATTTATTTTTGGATAAGGAGGCTTTTGGCAAATAAAAGATGAAGACTAACTCAGATAACACGATCAAAGGGATACACTATCGAACGAATGAACCAATCAAAATTACATGGCAAGGAAAGGAAATCCTCCGCGTGGAAAAGCTGGAGAAGTGTGAACAGGACTTGCCGACGATTGCTCCCGGATTTATTGACCTGCAAGTGAACGGATATAAAGGGATGGATTTTAACTATAAGCCATTGACGCCCGAGGAATGGAAAAACATCATCCTTTCCTTGGCCGAAGTCGGCGTCACAGAATTTTTGCCGACGTTTATCACCAACTCTTTGGAACAATTGGAAGCGAATATCGCTGCCGCTGAACGGGCATTGGAACAGCTGGGGGAATATGCTTCTTTTGTCAGGGGATATCACTTGGAAGGCCCCTACCTTTCCAAGGAAGACGGCCCGAGGGGTGCTCATGATGCCCGCTATGTGAAAGCCCCGGACTGGGACGAATTTTCCCGCCTGCAAGAAGCAGCCAACGGAAAAATAAAATTGCTTACCATTTCCCCGGAGTGGGAAGAAAGTGAAGCATTCATTAAAAAAGCGGTCGATTCCGGAGTGAAAATCGCCATCGGCCATACTGCCGCCAATACAGACCAAATTGAAAAAGCGGCCGCCAGCGGGGCGTCCCTTTCCACCCATTTAGGAAACGGGGCCCATGTCCAGCTGCCAAGACACCCGAACTACATTTGGGATCAGCTGGCTCAAGACAATTTATATGCATCCGTTATCGCTGACGGCCACCATTTGCCGAAAAACGTGCTGAAAGTGTTCCAGAAAGTGAAACGGGAGAAAATGTTCCTTATTAGCGACAGTGTTGCTTTAGCCGGCATGCCTCCGGGAGATTATGAAACAGCAGTGGGCGGACAAGTAACGTTAACCGAAGACGGCAGACTCCATTTAAAAAACGAACCGCGGCTTCTTGCCGGTTCCGCGAAAAACATTTGGCAAGGAGTTCAATATTTAGCAGAGGAAAACATCTGCTCATTCCCGGAAGCAATCGAGAAAGCAAGCATTATTCCGAGAAGATTCATTGGCGATTCTGCTTATAATGATTTTACCGCCGGAGCTTCGGCAACGATGGTTGTCATAAACCGGAAAACAAGAACGATTGAGCAGACGATAAAAGAAGGGAAAATTTTTTATAAGGCAGGCGATGAAAACGGATGAAACTGATGGAAACGTATTATAAGGAAATTCTTTCCTATTTGCAGGAAATTATGAAGACGGAAAAAGCCGCCATGAAAAAAGCGGCGGAAGCTATCGCTGAACAGCTAAAGCAAGATAAAATCTTTTACGTTTACGGACCTGGCGGGCACTCCAATTTGGCAGCCCAGGAGGTTTTCTTCCGGGCAGGCGGACTGATGCATGCAAGCGCCATTCTCGACGAAGGAACACTCCTAAGCAGCGGTGCCTTACGATCGATGGCCATCGAAAGAATGCCCGGGTATGGCCGGATTGTCTTGGACAATTATCAATTAAAAGCAGGGGATTTGCTTATCATCGTCAATGCCTACGGAATGAACGCAGCGACCATTGATGCCGCGTTATATGCGAAAGAACTCGGCCTGACAACGATTGGAATATGCTCCTTCGAACACGCAAATCAAACTCCGGAAAATCATCCGGCAAGACATCCGAGCAAGAAAAATCTGCAGGAAATTGTCGATATTAGCATCGACAGCAAAATTAAAGTCGGAGATGCCGTCATCGAAATCGAAGGGCAGCAGCAGAAAGTAGGCCCTGTATCTACTTTTACAAACGCTTTTATCCTGAATAACATTACGATTGAAGCGACAAGAATATTGGCAGAGCAAAATATTGAACCGCCAATTTGGAAAAGCGGAAATGCAACGGGAGGAGATGAGTGGAATAACCAATTCATTTCCCGATTTAAAAACAAGATAAAACATTTATAGGATAGAGTTTTATCATATAATGAAGGGAGATGATTATTCATTTAGGAGTGACTGTATGCTGAAAGGAACAAGCATCCTTCGGGAAAATAATAAGCGGAAAGTGCTCTCCCTCGTCCGAAGGCTCAAACAGACAACACGAAAAGATTTAGAAAAAGAAATGAACGTGAGCAAAAATACGATTTCATTAGTCGTCGATGAGCTGATTCAAGATGGAGTCATCGAAGAAATCGGTGTTACCGAACCAAATAAAAAAGGCCGGCCAAAAATATTAATCCAGATTAAGCCAAATAGTTTCAAATCCGTCGGCATCACCGTCAGCAAACGTGCCATTGACTATACGATCATCAATTACGACGGGCAATTGCTAGAGGAAAACACCATCGCAAACGATGGCACCGATGCCGAGAAAACGATCCGCCGGATAATGGAACTTTTGGAATCGATTCAACATAAGTATGAGAAAATCATAGGAGTAGGAATTGGCATCCCCGGCATTATTAATGAAGAGGAATTAAAAGTGCCAATTTCTACTCATTTACATTGGAAAAATGTATCTCTTCAATCTTTTGCTGACTTCTCTATCCCGGTGACCATCCAAAACAGTGTAAACATGGGTGCCCACAGCGCCATCCACGATGAGCTGCTGGCAGATGACAAAAGCATTTTCTACGTGCGGGTAAGCGAAGGGGTCGGCGGCGCCTTTATCCTGGATGATGTTGCAATGCCTGGACATACGTGGAACGCCGGCGAGATCGGCCATATTTCTGTTGATCCTGCAGCCAACACATGCCGCTGCGGCCAAAACGGCTGCCTGGAATCACTGATTAATATCGATGAGTTTAAAAACGAACTGTCCGAAAATGATATACACATGACAGAAGAAAACGGCTACTTTTTCCCGCAGGAGGAAAGCCAAGTAATTGATTCTATCAGTTCAAAATACGGGTCGTATTTAGGAAAATCCCTTGTTGCCGTTATGCATTTGCTCAATCCTAAGACAATCATTATCGATACGCCATACAATTATTTACCGTCCTTTAAGGAAGAATGTTTACATACTTTGGAAACCCGCTGCTTGGACAGAGTGTATAAAGGAACGACCATCATTTTTGGCAAAAAACGATACAACATGAGCAGAGGCGCCGCCCTTTCCACGATTATAAATTATGAAAAGCATGTTTATTAGAAGGTAAAGGTATAGCGACACGCACCGATTTCAGCGCTCCGGAGCAATTTTTCAGCGTTCCTCCTGATTTTTCAGCTTTTCTCGAAATTTTTCGAGCGCTCATTCAATTTTTTCGGCGAATCGAACGTTTTCAGCGCTCCGGAGCAATTTTTCAGCGTTCCTCCTGATTTTTCAGCTTTTCTCGAAATTTTTCGAGCGCTTTTATAAATTTTTCGGCGATTCTCTCGTTTTCAGCGCTCCGAGACTATTTTTCAGCGTTCTTCCTGATTTTTCAGCGTTTCTCGAAATTTTTCGAGCGCTCATACAATTTTTCAGCGAATCGAACGTTTTCAGCGCTCCGGAATAATTTTTCGGCGTTCCTTCTGATTTTTCAGCGTTTCTCAAAAATTTTCGAGCGCTCATACAATTTATTCAGCGATTTGAACGATTTCAGCGCTCCGGAGCAATTTTTCGGCGTTCCTTCTGATTTTTCAGCGTTTCTCGAAATTTTTCGAGCGCTCATTCAATTTTTTCAGCGAATCGAACGATTTCAGCGCTCCGGAATAATTTTTCGGCGTTCCTTCTGATTTTTCAGCGTTTCTCAAATTTTTTCGAGCGCTCCATACAATTTTTTCGGCGATTCTCTCGTTTTCAGCGCTCCGGAATAATTTTTCGGCGTTCCTTCTGATTTTTCAGCGTTTCTCGAAATTTTTCGAGCGCTCTTTCAAATTTTTCGGCGATTCTCTCGTTTTCAGCGCTCCGGAATAATTTTTCGGCGTTCCTTCTGATTTTTCAGCGTTTCTCAAAAATTTTCGAGCGCTCATACAATTTTTTCAGCGAATCGAACGTTTTCAGCGCTCCGGAATAATTTTTCGGCGTTCCTTCTGATTTTTCAGCGTTTCTCAAATTTTTTCGAGCGCTCCATACAATTTTTTCGGCGTATCTCCCGATTTCAGCGCTCCGGAGCATTTTTTCAGCGTTCCTTCTGATTTTTCGGCTTTTCTCAAAATTTTTCAAGCGCTCATATAATTATTTCAGCGAATCGATTGTAACAGCGTTCCCAAAAAGTTAACATTAGCCTTCACCCAAAAAAAGTGCAGTACTTATTCCAAAGTACCGCACTTTCCAAATAAATCCCCGCTTCTGGCGGCAGCAAAGCATGATTATTCCCTTCTCTATAGCCACTTGCCATCATTTCGTGAATCAACCCGTGCTGCGATTTCCTCCCCCCCTAATGTAAAATAATTGAGTGTTTCTAATCCCGGCAAACAAAAAATATTTCTTCCTTCCCTGCTAACAAAAAAATGGCCTCCGCCAATTCCTGGTGAAGACCACTTTTCTATTTCTATTATACCGGGATTTCCAAATCTAATAATGGGGCATATTGCTGACTGCCGAAAATATCACTATCTCCCGGACTGCCGCTTGGTTTATCTCGCTGTATCGTAAATTTAATGGCATTTGCCGGGTCATACGTCACAAAATCTGTAATTCTATTTTCATCTATTCCATATAGATTTGCGATACTCGTTTTCGTAATCACATTACTATTACAAACTAATTCATAGGTTTGTTTTTCTGTAAAAATAATATCAAAAGTAATCTTATCTGTACCGGCATTTTTCGAACGAATAGTCTTTGCCAATTCATATAATTTCCTCTTCTGCAAATTCAATCCTCCTAATCTCAATTAGCATATAAAATTAATTTACTTCTTCTATGTGAACGTCAAAAAGTTCAAGCGGATCCTTCACTGGAACCGTATGATTCATCGTCCATTCATAGGACGGCCCTGCATAAATGACATCATCGATTAAGTAGGCAGCTGTTCCAGCAGTACCTTTTACTTCTGGAAGTCGGGCGTAGAAAATTTGTCTCGTCGCAAATAAAGTTAGCTCTTCAGCAAGCGTCTTATCCTTTGCAATCCCCTCCACGACAATGCCTAATTCATGAGGTGTTATGTTTTTTACCGGCTCCATTTCCCGCATGACACCATTTTTTCCAAACATATGGAAATGCAAATGATATTCCTTCCCTTGGAATTCTTTTTCAGTTTGTGCACGGGCGAAGTGAATGACATCATCAATATGCTGTAACGTATAAGGATCGCGAACACCCGCAATTCCAATAAATTTTTCCCCAACTTTTCCGGAACCTTCTAGTTTAACTTTTATCTGTTCCGCCGGATAGTATTTCGCTCCTGTAATACGGCATGTTTTTTCATCATATTGCTCATACGTACAATCTTTCATATCCAGCATTCCGCCCGCAAAATATTCATAATAAGGATTAGCTCGCTCGTACATCGCATGTCCTGCTACAGAGGCAACGGTACATCTTTGCTCCGGATGCATGGCAGTTACTTTAACATCTTCGTGAGTAATGGTACCGATAACGCTCTCCTTGGCACCATATGGTTCCGCACAAAATGATGCACATTCTAAAACTTTCCCTAAATAATAAGCATTCGCTTCTGGAAATCCTTCCCGAATGGCCGGAGCAGCAAAAATGGCACAATCGCTGGAACGTCCGCCAATAATGACATCAGCCCCTAGATCCAACGCTTTCATAAAAGGATGGATGCCTGCTACCGCAACAATTCTGTCTGTCTTTTCCAAATCTGACTTCGTTAAATTCGGCCGATTATCTAAACCTTCAATCGGAACATTTTCATCAAGTTTGCGATAAAGATAATCTTTATCAACTTCTGAATAGAAATAGCCAATTTTAAAAGGAGGCAGCCGGTGCTCTTTCGCTATATCCTTAATCATTTGCACATACATATCCACCCTGCTATTTGCTCCAGTGTCTCCTGCCGAACCAATTAACATAGGCACCCCTTGTTCTCTGGCTGCAAGCAGCATTAATTCCAAATCATGCTTCTGCCATCTATACATGCTGACAGACCGATCGGACCCTAATGCCGTCGGACCAATATCATCACTTCCCGAATCACAGCAGTAATAATCAGGTTTTGTTGCTTTCGCAAGATAAAAGCTTTCTTCCTTAGTTGGGGCAAAACCTAAATGACCGTTGGGACTCACAATTCTCAACTCTTTTTTCATAGAATCCTCCTTATATGTTATAACCTGTTATAACAATGATATACACACTTCTGTTATAAGTCAAATATTTATCGAAATATTTCAACTAATTTGAAGCAATAAAAATAGCCGATACATTAATTCGTGATCGGCCGAATAATACTAAATTTATATTTATCTCCACGGTAATAAGCTTCTTTATACTCTAACGGTGTATCATTTTGATAAATTAGGGAAGTTGCTTTTAATACCGGAAAGCCTGCCTTTACTTGCAATATTTCTGCTAATTCTTCATTAGTGACAATAGATTCGAAGGTCTGTTCTGAATGGGTAGGGAAAAAATCCTCGTGAAATTCATATAGATCCAGGGTGGAGAAAGGCTTTCCTTTTTCGGCTATGTTTTTTGCCGATTCAATAATCCGCTCACCCAATTCGTCCGGAAAATAGGTATTATAATAGACGATGGGACTGGAATCACCGTAACCGATTAATTGGAGATTTCTGACCTGCTGAAACAGCGGGATGCCCAAAAGTTTCGAGTAATGCAAGTCAGCAGGAAAGGAATGATATTTATAAATTGTAGTCGAGGCGATCAATCCTAACTGTTGGACACTAGATTGAAAATTGTCGATGGTGTGAAGTTCTTGTTTAATTTTTGGCGCTGATACGAAAGTACCTACCCCGTGTACCCGCAAAACCAATCCTTCTCGTTCAGCCAGCGCAATGGCCTGTCGAACTGTAATTCTGCTCACTTGATATCGCTCCCCTAATTCTCTTTCGGAAGGAAGCTTATCATTCGGTTTTAATTCCCCGCTCTCAATTTTTTCTTTAATTTTATTTTTTAATTGTTCATATAATGGAATTTGTTGCTCTCTATCTAACATTACATTCTACCCCCCCTTTGAACGGAATGCAGCATGAACCTATGGTTATAACAATTGTATACCAAAACAATAAAATTTACATCTTATATACTTTTCCCAATAATTAATACGTATTTTTTTATTATAATTTATTGACATTTCAGATTATTGTTATACAATTGTTATAACAGTTTATGATAAAAACTACTATTTTATGGAGGTGTAAATACAGGTTATGCCAATTGAAGTGATTTATTTAATCACTCTGTTAGTGTTTGTTGCCGTTTTATGTAAACTCCATCATTAATCTACTTTTATCGATTGTAGGCAGATTAAAAGGTGGTGCAGGATATGTCGCACTGCTCGGAAGTACCTTTATGGCTTCTTTGTCCGGCACTGGCCCGGGAAATGTTGCAGCAACTGGAGTATTTACCATTCCAACCATGAAACGTTCAAATTTTCCGGCCCACCTTGCTGCAAGTACCGAAATGTCTTCTAGTATGCTAGGAAATATTATTCCTCCTTCTGGTATCGTAATTTTAACTTACGGCATTCTAAACGAGCTTTTTCCAGATCGTATGACGATGAGCAGCTGGATGATTTTAGCTTATGGCGTTGGACTCTGGTTTTTTCTTCAGCGCCTTGTCACCTTGTGGATTTTATGCAAGGTATACAAAGTAGAACCCGTTCCTAAGGAAGAATTGCCGAAATTTAAAGCTAGTTTTGCAAAAGGATGGCCTGCACTAATTTTGCCCCTGTTAATTTTTCTTCCATTATTTTCTGATGCACAATTTGGAGATTTTCTCGTTAGCAGATTGGGCGAAGATGGTTCAGCCGCCTTCTCCAGCTCTGTATTAATGTTTACTCCCGCATTAGCCGGAAGCTATGCGTTGATTATTGGAAGAAAAGGGTTGCCGCAAAACAAAATCAATTTCCGCAACTTAATGGATATGGCAAAGGATTCCATCATGAAAGTGGTGCCAATAGGTGTAACGATATACATGGCCTACTCCATCTCACAAACTTTCGTCGGCTTGCAAATGGAAGAGGTTGTCAGAGAATGGATCCTGTCCTTTGGATTTAATCTTCCGGCAATTATTATTCTATTGCCGCTATTATTTATGGTGCTGGGCATGGTGCTTCCAGGTTCTGCTCAAATTGCCATTTTAGGCGGAGCTATGATAACCGTCTTTGCCACTCTTGGAGGAGATCCAATTCTTTTTGCTTCTTTACTGCCTGCGATGACCGGTGCACTGGAAGGAATGACACCTCCTTTGGCACTTGGATTATATGTTGCCATGGGAATTGCTGGGTCAGGATTTAAAGAGACGACAATTTCCGCGCTTATTTGGATATTTGCCCACATTTTATTGACAATCATCTTATTGACTGGGATTTTGCCGATTTTAGGTTTGTAAGAATGGGGTGTTCTAATGCATACTTTTTCAAAGTTATTGGAAAAAACATATAGTTTCATCACTTTGTTAAGCATGTTTGTTGGTTTTATCGTTGCGATGATGTTTCTTATCGGAATTGTCGCAGGAGGATCCTTTGGTGAATCATTGTCTGTTTTTGCAGGTAATTTAATGACTTGGGCGATTCGCTTAGCGGCCCTTGCCATATTAGCAGGCATCTTCAGCATTTATTTAAAGAAAAATCACACGCTGACGATTACTAACGAAAGCAATGCAACTGAAAAATCAGATGATGAAAAGAGGACCGTGGTGTGAATAAGCTATATACGATTGGAATTACTGTACATGCTGATGACGGCGAAGAGGATGCTCTATATCCGCAGCATCCACTTCTTTATGTAGAACGAGATATCGTGGAAATCATTCATCATCTTGGCTTGGTACCCTATTTAATTCCTGTTTTTCGGGATGGTTCCATTCCAAGATTAGATCATTTAGATGGGTTCATTATAACTGGCGGAGGGTATCTCTCCCCTCATCTAAATAACGATGAATTAGGAAAGCTGGAAACCACTTCAAAAGATAGATACATCACAGAAAAGAAAATCATACAATATGCAATAACGCAAGACCTCCCTCTCATCGGCATTTGCAGGGGAGCACAAATGATCAATGAAGTACTTGGCGGATCGTTAAAAAATATCACGAATAGGGACATCGAACATTTTCAAGAAAGAAAAATGCTTTCATTAGATAAAACCATTCATGACATTGAAATTAATAGTGAAAGTATTTTATTTAATATTGTTAACAAAAAGATATTGCCTGTTAACTCACTTCATCGGCAACAGATGACTGATTTAGGTAATGACTTAACGATATCCGCCTTATCGAAAGAAGACAAAATTATTGAAGCATTTGAATCTGTAAAACATCGCTTTTTATTTGGTTTCCAATTTCATCCGGAGAAGCTATGGAATACCCATCAAGTTTGGCAAGACTTCTTTAAAGCATTTGCAGAAGCTGTACAAATAAATAAAACCAATTAAAATACGAAGACACAAGAGATGTTCTTCCTATATCCAAAAAAATTGTACATCAGCTGCCTTTAATAATGGGCTGTGTATAGTCAAGATTGGTTCCAAGCAAACGCGATTGCTTGGAACTATTTTTTTCGGGACATATACAGATAAACGCTAAGTGTATTGAACACCCCGGAATCCATTAAAGCATCACCAGTTACAATCTGAATATTTTTTTGATTCACAAATAATCGTTCGAGCTTCTCTCTATTCCTTGTAAATGCCAAAACTTGAATTCCTCTCTCCGCTAATTCATGTACAATAGAAAAACCCATTCCCCCTAATGTAATGCAATTGAGCTGGAGTCCAGATTTCTTATACGACGAATCTCTGAACTTTGATAAGAATGATACAACAGTTGTAATAGCATTATCTCCTTATCCAAAACAAACGATTGATCTTATTATTCTTGCCGAAATAAAAAAATGTTGCTGTTGCATTAATCACACATATTGAGATTTGTCCGATTATCCAGCATAATAATCCCCTGCACTTCTCTCGTTCTAAAGGACTTTAGAAACTTCCTATGAGTACTTTGGAGGCTATTTTTCTCGTTGTAAAAATATTGTTCCATTCTCCTCTATAACTAAAAATTCTAAACATTATACTATAGTCTAATTAATTGACTTTTCCCTCTTTACAAAATTGTAAACGTTTGCTAACATTAAATTAACAATTGAATAATTCTCGGAGAATTTTTGGAGAAGAGAATGAAATGACCCGCCATCCATAGGGATGGAGGATTATTCGTTCTCTTTTTTTGTCTCTCTAAGAGAATTATTCAAAAGCAGGTAGTGTAAAAAGTTCTATGAAAACTACCCCAAAATAAAAATTCTAACCATTTTGGTTAGAGGAAAACTACCGCCATCGCTCTTGACAAACACGACAATGGTTTCTGTGTAA
>NZ_BMEV01000070.1 GCF_014637175.1 Compostibacillus humi
GAAGGCTTTTCGTAGTAACGATGAAATAAAGGCAAATGCGGCATGATCAACTTAGTCTGCATTCAAATATATCAAGGGTTTAGAGCAATTTTAAGCGTGCGAAAGTTGAGTTAGGAAGAAATTAAAATGCTTAATCCGTCACAGCGCCTTTCAATTTATTGCGCAGCTCAATTTGTTTATACATGCAAAACCGTATAATTTCAGATCTTTTGGATTCTTCCATTTCAACAAATTGTAGTGAGATTTTATACATGCCGTTTCCGAGTCTTAATGCTTTTACTGCCTTTCCTTTAAAAGATATTTCGTGATGTTTTCCGTCTTTGACTAGAAATAGCTTTCCATGAACAGACATACCAACCTCTACTGGCTTTGTTGGATGAAGAAAGGATAGACCGCCACCGCTAATGTCATAGGTATTTGTATGCAGAGTATCTTCATTAATAAATGGATATTCCGATTGAATTGTGATAGACATGTTGACCGCCACCAGTATCCGAAAGTAGCGTCTTCGTTCTGCTTTTTTTAAAGAATGGATGGAAGGTTTTTTTAGTACGAATTTCTTGCTTTGAAGCTGAAAAATCATGGTGTCAAAACTATATATCTCTTTTTGATGGTCTTGAAAATATACTGTGACTGGCATACTGCTCTCTATAGTCATAGGTAAACTTTCCTTATTTACTGGCTGTTTAACTAGTAATGAAGGTTCATATTCCAGGATTTGTGTGAAATAAAATTCTTCATCGGGCGTCAGTATTTCCAGCACTTGGCCTTTCCAAAAGTTAGGGGGAATATGTTTATCCACGGAAAGTCTTTCCCCTTTCAGCGATTCAATAGTTTTTTATATATTCTATCACGAAAGCGGATATTATCATTAGCATAAATGTTAGATTTTTTAAAACAAAAATCTACTTTCTGTAAATTAGTAATTTTTGCTTAGGTATTTTTGCTTTCTATAATATAATTGTTTTGGGGGGTGATTGATAAGAATGGATAAGCTTGCTTTCTATTTAAAAGAAATTATTGGTAAAAGAAGCATTCGGGATATATATGATCAGAGCGGAGAGCTGTTAGTCCCTATTTCTACAGTGATTACCTATGATCATATTATCCTTTTGGAAGAAAAGGGCATTACTTTGAAAAGCGAAGATGTTCAAGATTTAGAGAAAGATTTTATCAATCATAGTAAAATCATCAATGAAACAGTTGAAGATGTGCGGAATATATTTGGAGAAATCAGAGAGACAAAGAAAATACCGTTAAACGAATTAAGAGAAAGCATTATTCCCATCGTATACGAAGTAAGTGACAGCAAATATCTTCTTCCATTATTATCAGCACTTCAGGCAAAGGACGACTATACGTATCGGCATAATATTGCTGTTGGTGCAATTGCCAATCTTATCGGAAAATGGATGGGACTTGATCAACAGCAGCTATTACAATTAACGGTGGCAGGGTTATTGCATGATGTAGGTAAAATGCTAATACCTGAAACGATTTTAAACAAACCCGGGAAGCTTACATATCAAGAATTTATTATAATGCAGAAACATACGATTTATGGATATGAAATTTTGAAAGAAACAATCGGGGTCACTCACCGGCAAGCGTTAGTGGCGCTGCAGCATCATGAAAGAATGGATGGCAGCGGATATCCTATGGGAATTAAAGGAGATAAAATTGACTTGTTTAGCCGAATTGTTGCTGTAGCAGATGTGTTTCATGCGATGACTTCCCGCAGAGTCTATCAGGACCAATTCCCATTTTACAAAGTGGTTTCGGAAATCGAAAGGAGCATGTTTGATAGTTTGGACCCTGCTATTTCGATTGTTTTTATCGAAAAAATAATGAGCGCTTTAATTGGAAGTTCCATATTGCTTTCAGATGGCCGTGCAGGGAAAATAGTTATGGTCCCAAAAAATTATCCTACGAGACCACTTATTCAAGTGGGGGAGGAATTTATTGATTTAACCATACATTCCGATTTGCAAATTGAAAAAATAAATTTCCGTTAAACAGAAGAACTTCGCGCTAATCAAAAAAGGGTTAGCGTTATTTTTGTCGAATTTTAACTGCAGCATGTTTCTGCGGCAGAGAGAAAAGGTGGATCGATAAAAATGTGCCTTGATATGTTAAAAAATGATATCTTGATGAAATTTAATACACGGCCGAATAAGCCACATCCTTATCTTGTCGGTATCAACGGTTTAGCCGGTGCGGGAAAAACAACTTTAGTGAAGAAACTAGAAGAAAGACTGAAACAAAAGTGCCCTGTAATTGTCCTTCACTTGGATGACTATATAGTGGAAAGGGAGAAAAGATACGGCACCGGTCACGAGGAATGGTATGAATATTATTATTTGCAATGGGATATTGAAATGCTATCGGAAAGGTTATTTAAAAAGCTGCAAATGAATGATGGCAAACTCATTCTTCCATATTATGATAAGTTTGCAGATAGGATAAATCAAAAAGCAATATCATTCAGCTCAGATGGCATTATTTTAATCGAAGGGATATTTATTTTAAGAAAAGAATGGAAAGCATTTTTTGATTATACTGTTTTTGTTGATTGTCCAAAAGAAATAAGATACCAGCGAGTATTAGAACGGGATAAGTATATTGGAGACGAACAAGCAGTACTAGAAAAATATAAAAGAAGATATTGGCCGGCAGAAAAATACTATCTCGAAACAGAATATCCAAAAAGAAGTGCTGATAAGATTTTCCCGTGTGTTTAGATGCCTATTTAAGGGAGAATGATGTAAGGAATATTGTGGGAAATTTTATTTATGCTTTTACGTTTATTCATCACTTCATTAATGTTGTATCCTATAAAGGAAGAGCTGTACCATCAGCTCTATTTTATTTGCAAACGATGCCGCCAAGAGATATAGTCATCCATAATTTTGGCTCGAAGCAGATGGCTTAAACTTTAGGGAAGAGCAACGTTTTCGTTCTATATCCATTCGATATGTTTAGTGGAAATTGCAGATTATGCTAAACTTTAATAGTTAGCAAATTCGTCTAAGGGAGAGAAAACATGCTTCGTTCAGTAATTTTTGATATGGATGGCACTTTGTTTCAAACAGATACAATTCTAGAAATAGCGCTTGAGGAAACTTTTGCTTACTTAAGGTCACAAAATAAATGGGATTCTGAAACTCCTTTAGAGAAGTATCGAGAAATAATGGGTGTTCCTTTGCCAAAAGTTTGGGAAACATTACTGCCCCATTATTCCAGAATGGAAAGAGAAGAAACGGATACTTATTTTTTGGAAAGATTAACAGAAAATATTAACAGCGGAAATGGGAAATTATATCCTAATGTTAAAGAAGTTTTCCGTTATCTGAAAGAGAATGATTGCAATATTTACATAGCAAGCAACGGATTAATCAATTATTTAGATGCCATTGTAAACTATTTTGATTTAAATCATTGGATAACAGAAACCTTTAGTATCGAACAAATCGACTCGTTGAATAAATCAAATTTAGTTCGGTACATTGTAAAAAAATATAATATTTATCATGGTGCGGTAGTTGGAGACCGATTGTCGGATTTTCAGGCAGCAAAAGATAATGGCTTAATCTCGATCGGTTGCAATTTTGATTTTGCAAAAGAAATGGAACTCGCCCATGCTGATATTGTAATCGATAACCTGATTGAATTAAAATCAATAATACCTAAATTGTAATATACGCCGAGCAGTACGTTACTATGGCTATTAAATGATTTAAAGTGGACACGGAGCGGGGAAGGGAGTTCGATTCCCTGCTGTTTAGACTTTAATCTTGGAAACTTTGAATAATATGAGAAATATGGGCATAGGAACCGCCTGCTTTAAGTGCGGATGTTACCATAATTGCTTCCGCAAGCTCCTCGTTTGTCGCGCCTAAATTAATTGCTTTTTTTGTATGGACATCGATACAGTAAGGACATTGGGTTGCATTTGCAACAGCAACGGCAATGATTTCTTTAAATTTTGCACTTAGCTTACCAGCTTTCGTCGCTGCAGCACTGAATGCTTGGTAACCTTTAAATCCTTCAGGAGCCAATTTTCCTAATTGCCCTAAATTTTTCAAGTTGGATCGGGCGTATAGCACATCTGGTGCATCTTGATTGCTGGCATGATGGACATGGGTGCTATGGGTTACCGTACCGCCAGCTTCAATGGCCGCAGCAACAAATGCAGCTTCTGCTAATTCTTCCAATGCAGCTCCAGCCTTTTTAGCCTTTTTTGTATGGGAATCAATGCAATAAGGGCACTGCGTTACCATTGTAATGGCAACAGCAATAATCTCCTTTTCTTTGATGGTTAAAGCGCCATTTTTAAAAACCAAGGTGTTAAAATCGTTAAACGCTTTTAATTGTTCCGGTGCCAGTTCTTTTAATTGTGCCATGAGCTGTTTATTATCTTTTATGTAGAAGTTGGAAACCATTTCGATTCATCCTTTCTCATTTTTTTCATTTTGTTATATAAACACTATCACTATAGGTGATAATGGTTCAAGTGTTTAGAACCTAATAGAAAGCGTGGTTATGCTCCATGTCTTTTTTTAGGTATGGAAAAAGAAGGCATAGGCTTGATATTGACATTTGGCGGATAAACTTAAGAATGATGCATATCGAGCATTATTTAACGAAATAAAAAAATAATAAGATGGAATCATGGAGTTCGAGAAGAGCACAGAAAGACAGGAATTTAGTAATACTAAATGTTAAGATGAAGTTATAAAGCTGAAAAGGAGAAGAAGCGTTGAGTGCCTATGAAAATAAGTTAAAAGTTTATTGTGAAGAGGACTGCGGAAATGCTCCAAAAAAAGAATTGCTAAAGGAACTTGCAATTGCTTATGCCAAAGGTAATATTGATTTTTGCCTCGAGTGGGTGAAAGATGAGGTGGAGTGGGATATAGTCGGCAAACAGCAGATTAGGGGAATGGAAGAATACAAAAAAGCTTTGACTCAAAGGACTGACGGAGAAATTCACGAATTATACATCCATAATATCATCACCCACGGAAATACCGCTTCGCTAAACGGAACAATAGTTTTGGAAGATGAACAAAAAATCGCCTTTTGCAATGTATATAACTTTTCCGGTTTTGGAAAAAAGGCAAAAATTAAAACCATAACGTCGTATGTTATTCATTTATGAGAGTATGCACTGGGCCTCCGATAAGGCCCGTGCTCAATTTATTCTTCCTTTTTCCTTGAGGTAAGAGAAATATAGATCGTTAATATAATGCAAAGCAAAAGCGTCAAATGAAAAAGAAAATGAATTGTATTCGGCGCAATTCCGTTCAATACTGGAAGGAAGGTGTGGGTATTGCCAAACATTTGCTCATAAGATTCGGCTCTTGCTTCGGCTCCGTAACCGAAAAAGTATGGTATCCACCAGGCAATTAAAGCTCCGGCAAAGATACATGACGGATGAATAATAAGCCAAAGCTTAATCCAAATCGGATATTTTTTTCCTATAAATGCGATAATAATCCCCATTAATAATATAATTTGACCAGCATTTATGATGGTCACCGTGACCAGTTCCTTTACGGTCTTAACTTCCCTAATAGCTTCGATATCATTGAATGAACCTAAAGGAATCCAGTCATGCGAAAGCATAAACAGCAAAATAAAACTGTATCCCATCAGTAACAATATTTCAGAAACACGAATTTCCCTTTTCATTCTTACCTCGCTTCCTTTCAAATTACATTTCCCATTTCCGAGAAAAATTTTAACATTCACTTGTTGGGCTTACTATGTACGAAAGGCTTAATTTTTTATAAGCCACAGGTATTATGATGTTGGAATGATGATGCTTGAATTTTTGCTGAAGAATACGATCAAGAATTACATTTAAGATAAGATGAACTGCATTGCCAGCGTATTAAAAAAATATGGCATCATAATGGAGCAGCAGCCGCGGCCGGTTGTCGGAATCCATGGCGTAATCGCAATTGGCTGTAACTTTGATTTTGCTCAAAATGGTGAGCTGCCGCAGGCCGGCTTTTTCTTTGATGAGTAACAAATTAAATGAATTTTTTTAGCAAAACATTATAAACGAGGAAATAAATACAGCTTCTGATAAACTTGAAACTTTCCCTCTTAAAAAAACGTAAATTTATTTAACAATATGGGTTTATTAGCTGTTGCGTTCAGAATCTGGAGATATGGGGGGATAAGCATGCTGAAAATCGCTATGTTATTAGCTGTCATTTTTCTATTGTTATTTATTGCGCTGCTTTGGTTTTTCCGCCGTGAAAATAAAAAAGAGGACGACAAAGACAATATGGCGGTCTTAATAGGTGTCTCTATCCTGTTTTCCCTCATTATTACGCTGGCAATCGGATTCCTTCTCTTACTTATCGTCGGCTCCATTACTGCCCTCAATACGGTGTTTTCGTTAAATATTTCTGTGAATCAAATGATTTTAATCGCTGTTTCCTTTCTGATTTATTGGTTTACCCTTGATTATATTTTTGAGGCCACTTTTGAACATATTTTTGGAGAAAATTGGATTGCTGTATTTTCTTTAACCTTGTCGAGGATTGCAGCTTTCTATATCATAGGGATTCTTTTTCACTTAAATGAACCTATTAATCTGGTCGTTGCAGTTGGAGTCCCTCTAATTATTGTAGTGCTGGATATATTAAGCCTTTTGAAAACAAAAAAGCATAGATAATCCTTTCCAGAATGTCTATCGTCATGAGAATTGCATTTAATAATTCGCGTTGATAGAGAGTTTCTGTAGTTATGAAATCATGCTTTTCTGGATTCTTCCCATTGATAAACTGGGCAATCCTCATGAAAAAGTAATTTATTGATTTCTTCGTGCTAATAGACAATCCCTGCTTTTTCCGATACATATCTGGGAAAAACGTGCATAAATCGAGTGAAGAGACTGCTCACTAACGCACAGGGCTGCTCTTAATTTAATTCCAAAGTACCTTATTTAGATTTTCATCTTCATGTAAGTTGGATATAAAAGAAAGAAAGAAAGGACAAAGAGAAAATGGGATTATGGAAATATTTGCGGAACATCATGCTGACCCTCGTTGCCGCATGTGTCCTATGGATTATTTTTCATCACGCATTATCCTTCTATGAGAAAATAAAATATCCGCCAATGGGGGAATTGGTGGAGGTCGATGGCAAAGATATGCATGTTTATATTAAAGGAGATGGGGATCAAACCATTGTTTTATTAAGCGGACTTGGAACAGCAGCGCCGGTACTTGATTATTATCCTTTGATAGAAGAACTGGCAAAGGATAAGAGAGTTGTGTTAGTGGAACCCTTTGGTTACGGCTGGAGCGATATGACGAATAAAGAACGAACAGCAGAAAACATCGTTGCGGAGCTTCGGACTGCGCTGCAAAAAATGAACATAGAGCCTCCTTATATATTGATGCCCCACTCCATTTCCGGAATTTACAGTATGTATTTTGTCAATACATATCCGGAAGAAGTGGAGGCAGTAATAGGAATTGATCCGACTTTGCCACAGGCGTTGGAATATTTTGGAGAAAGTGTTCCAACCATGCCGGATTATTATCAGTATTTGGCGCCTCTCGGTGCTGCCCGATTGGCCATAGCTTTCCAGCCTGAAAACTTTTTGCCGGTCGCAAAAGCGGGAGTATATTCCGAGAAACATTTGAAAATGACAAAAGCCATTTCCGCATGGAAAATATCCAATAAAAACGTAATCAGTGAAGCGAATGAAATGAAAAATAATGTGGACAAAATAGCAGATATGAAATTTCCTGAAGACATGCCGATATTAATTTTCACAACAAAAGAGGATAGGGTGACAGCAGACGGCAAAAACAACGTGACCTTTTTTGAATCCCAGTTAACAGACTCTGCTGCCAGTAAAATTGTCGTATATGAAGGCCATCATTATCTCCATTGGTCTCGTTATAAGGAGATAAGTGAAGAAGTCAAAAAATTTATCCAAGCAGTTACCGCCGATAAAAATAGCGAAGGGCATTGAAACATTTCAAAGTCCTTCGCCTTTTATATGGTCAATATATTAACTGCTCCTTTTTGCGAGGAGTAAAGGACAGCGTACCATATAAAGATGCGGTGCTACCTTAGGTACATTTGCAAGAACGCACTTTACTTCTTCTATTTGTTTCATTTCCACTGCTATTTCCGCACTGTTTTTTCAACAATATCCACACCGGACTCAGCAAAAATTCCCTTGCCCTTCCAATATCTTAACAAATGACGAATCGCTGAAATAGCCGGAAAAAACACAAAAGGAAAATGACTCACTCTCGATATATGTTGTCACGAAATTTGTATTTTGGTATATTATTAATACCAAGTAAATTTATATGAATAAGGGGATTAAAATGCCGGAATATTTTAATAATTTATTTGACCAATGGGCGTCAAGTTACGATGATACGGTGGTTGGGAAGGACGTGGAATACCGGGAAGTATTTAGACGTTATGATGAAATACTGGAGACGATTGCAGAGCGAGCCAATGGATTTGTTCTGGAATTTGGGGTAGGTACGGGAAACCTTACAAAAAAACTTGTGACAAAAGGGATGGAAGTTATCGGCATTGAGCCGTCGGAGAATATGCGGAAAATCGCAAAACAGAAGCTGCCTGGAACGGCGATTGTAAAAGGAAGTTTTCTTTCTTTCCCCGCATTAGGAAAAAAAGTGGACACCATTGTCAGCAGCTATGCATTTCACCACTTGACAGATGCGGAAAAGGAGCAGGCAATTCAGCTGTATACAGAAATGCTGCATGAAGGCGGAAAAATCATATTTGGCGATACGATTTTTGAAAATGACGAAGCAAAACAACTGGCATACTTGGATGCGAAAAACAAGAAATATGACCGATTAGCCAATGATCTGAATACAGAATTTTATACGACCATCCCCAAATTAACAGACATATTGGAAAAACACGGTTTTACGGTACGTTTTGAACGCATGAATGATTTTGTCTGGATTATGGAAGCTGATTTTAAAGCGGCAAAATAAAGGCAGGTGGCAAATAGAAATGAACGTGAAACAGCATCTGACCCAGTTAATCGGAAATACGCCAATGTATGAAATCACAGCTTTTGAAATGCCGGAAGGGGTGCGGCTGTTTGCAAAACTGGAGTTTTTGAATATAGGCGGAAGCATAAAAGACAGGCTGGGGTTTTACCTGATTCAGCAGGCGATGGAGAGGGGAGAGCTGCGGGAAGGGGATACGATTATTGAACCGACAGCAGGCAATACGGGAATCGGCCTGGCCCTTGCTGCAATTCATTTTAAATTGCATGCAGTTTTTGTTACTCCGGAGAAATTTAGCGTGGAAAAGCAAACGCTGATGCGGGCGTTAGGGGCTGAGGTTATTAATACCCCTACGGAACTGGGGATGGCCCGCGCAATCGAGAAGGCGAAAAAACTTGCCGATGAAATTCCCAATGCATATGTACCTAATCAATTTCAAAATGCAGATAATCCGGACACCTATTATTACAGCCTTGGCCCGGAAATTATGGCAGACCTGGACGGAAAAGTCGATATTTTTGTAGCCGGGGCTGGATCTGGAGGTACATTTACCGGCACCGCCCGTTATTTAAAGGAAAGAAATCCATCGATAAAAACCGTCATCGTTGAACCGGAGGGTTCCATTTTAAACGGAGGAGAGGCGGGACCCCATAAAACAGAAGGCATCGGGCTGGAGTTTATTCCAGAGTTTATGGATGACCGTCTTTTTGACAAAATTTATACGATTTCTGATGAACGAGCATTTGCCAGGCTGGCTGAAATCGCAAAACTGGAAGGACTTCTCATCGGCAGTTCTTCTGGAGCTGCTTTGGAAGCGGCTTTACAAGAAGCGGAAAATGCCAGTCCTGGAACAAATATTGTGACCATTTTTCCCGACAGCAGCGAACGTTATTTAAGCACGGGAATATACGAAGGAGCGAAATAAAATGCGGAAGAAAACGAGATTAATTCACGGCGGAGCAGGAGTAGACAAAACCGTTGGTGCGATGTCGCCGCCGATTTACCAGGTAAGCACTTTTAAGCAAGAAGGTGTGGGCAACTTTTCTTATGAATATGCCCGGACGGGAAACCCGACCCGGGAAGCTTTGGAGAACTTGATTGCCGACCTTGAAGGCGGTAAGCGGGGATTTGCCTTTGCTTCCGGAATGGCCGCCATCTCAGCCGTCATGGATTTGTTTCAGACAGGCGACCATATTGTAGTGACCGATGACGTGTACGGCGGAACATACCGTTACATGACAAAGATTTTAAACCGCCGGAATATCGATGTGACGTTTGTGGACACTAGTAATCTGGATGAAGTAAAGGAAAGCATCCGTCCGGAAACGAAGGCAATTTATATTGAAACACCGACAAATCCGCTGCTGAAGGTTTCCGATATTGCGGCCCTGGCTGCAATTGCAAAAGCGAGTGATTTATTATTCATTGTGGACAACACCTTCAATACGCCATATTGGCAGACCCCGATTGAACTAGGAGCTAACATTGTCATCCATAGTGCGACCAAATATTTAGGCGGGCATAGCGACGTTGTTGCCGGTCTTGTAGTAGTGGACGATGAAGAGTTAGGCGAAGACATTCATTTTATCCAGAACGGTTCCGGCGGTGTGCTGGCGCCCCACGACAGCTGGCTGTTAATGCGGGGAATTCGGACGCTCGGTGTACGGATGGAAGAGATTGAAAGCAATACTGGAAAAATTGTGGAGTATCTCGTGAACCATCCGCAAGTCGGTAAAGTATACTATCCGGGTTTGCCGGAACATCCTAATCATGATGTCCATGCGAAGCAGTCCGGCGGTTTTGGCGGAATGCTTTCCTTTACTGTGGCAAGTGAGAAAAAAGCCCTCGATGTTTTAAATAACGTCAAATATTTTACGCTGGCAGAAAGTCTTGGTGCAGTGGAAAGCCTGATTTCCCTCCCGGCAAAAATGACCCATGCATCTATCCCGAGAGAACGCAGACTGGAATTGGGAATCGAAGACGGTCTTATCCGGGTGTCGGTTGGTCTGGAAGATGTGGAAGATTTGCTTGAGGACTTGGAACAAGCGTTGAAATGAAAAACCGCCCCTCCTTTTCAATAAGGTGGGGCGGCAAATTTTTTTGGCCATGTCATTTGGGGGCTCGGTTATTGCATGACGTATCAAACCCCAATGATAAACGGCAAAAGGATTAAAAGAAGGGATAAAGCGATAATTACATATGTGGTTAGTTTGGGCAGTTTCTTTTTCCTTCCTCGATACCACCCTGAAAATTGCAGTTTATTGCGATACAAAACAAATAGGATCAAGAATATAGCTGCTCCGCCAAGCCATGTAAATGACGAATCAACTTGGTTATTAAGATAGACATTGTTAATCAGATTCCATCCAACTAAACCAAGAAAGAGGAACAAGATTAAGATACGAAGCAATTCTAACAGTATTCTCAAGATTACTTGCCTCCATAAGAGAGGATTTTTTAAATACTAATATTCTAGTCCTGGTTCGTGCAAACCTTTACATTCTGTTAGAGTATTTTATTATAATTATATGAACAATTTTTATTGAAAGGGAAGTGAAATATGGAAACATTTTTAGCCAAACGTGAAATGCCATTAGAATTGCTGCTTTATGAATCATTAAGCAGACGAAAGAACTTAAATGACAAAGAGCAGAAATATTATCTTAATCTCAAAAGAGGTTATGAAGGTGAGGTTATATTTTCTGAACACACGGAAGAATTAAAGGGTAAGCATCTCGTTTTAACGGACTTAATATTTGAATGCAACCAGACAATTTTTCAAATCGACTGTTTGATTATAACTCAAGAGAGAATCTATTTGTATGAAGTGAAAAACTATGAAGGTGATTTTTATTTTGAGGGGGACAAGTTTTTCAAAAAGCCGCGGTTGGAAGTTATGAACCCGCTTCACCAGTTGGGCAGAACTGAATCCCTCTTTCGCCAATTGCTTCAGAGCTTCGGCTTTCAAACTCCAGTCAAGGCCTACGTTGTTTTTGTAAACCCTGCTTTTACCCTATACCAAGCCCCAATCGACATCCCTATTATATTCCCGACACAAATTAAAAAGCATATTGAATTGGTAAGCATTGAGACAGCCATTGTAACCAGCTCCCATAAAAGACTGGCCAAAAAATTAATAGAAAACAGACGTTCATCCTCCCCTTACCAACAATTACCATCATACGAATACAACGATTTAAGAAAGGGTATTGTTTGCGCATCCTGTGGTTCTCTTTCCGTCATGTTAGTGAAAAGGGCTTGCGTTTGTAAAGTATGTGGTCGTAAAGAGCCGGTATCGAAAGCTATTTTGCGTTCAGTAAAAGAGTTCCAGCTTTTATTTCCAAATCGAAAAGTATCTACTAGCCAAATTTATGATTGGTGTAAAATAATTGAATCAAAGAAATCAATACAAAGAGTATTATCTAACAATTTTAAAGCGGTAGGTTCAAAACGGTGGACTTATTACGAATAAAACAATGTTTTTTCGGGGGGTGGAGGGAAGTTTTTGTTGTTCCCGCGGGCATAATTAGAAAAGCCTTAGGTTTTTATTCAGTTTATAGTTCACCATTATTGTAGACTTGTGTTGAAAATGCTAATAAGGATTGTTCTAAAGCCCATTTTGGCGAGGAAATTATGGTAAAAGTGCTTATAGAAGCGTTCTAAAGTCCATTTTGGCGCAGAAATTATGGTAAAAGTGCTCATAGAAGCGTTCTAAAGCCCATTTTGGCGAGGAAATTATGGTAAAAGTGCTCATAGAAGCCTTCTAAAGTCCATTTTGGCGCGGAAATTGTGATAAAAGTGCTTATAGGAGCGCTGTAAAGCCTCTTTGAGAGCAAAAATAGCAATAAAATGGCTCATAGATTCCTATATTCAAAAACAACGTAAAATAGTGAAAGCAGGTGATATTATGCTTCCTCCGCAACATATTCTCCGTGTATGGAAAAGATTTGATACATTTCCGATGGAGAGATTAACGAAACTTTGGATATATAACCAAGGCCGGCAGAAAAAGCAGCGGGATGTTTCAGAGATGAAGGAACATCGCAACAGGTATGGTATTACGGGAAATTGTTTTGATCTTGCCATCTGGCTCCTCGATGAGTTTAACAGAGAAAGCATTACGGCATACCCAATCGGCAATCACTTGTTTACTGAAAAAGCCCATGCGGCTGTGGTTGCTTTAGATGAAGCGGGGAACCGGTATTTATGTGACTTAGGCGACCAATGGATATCCCCTATCTTGATAGACAAGAAAACAGAAGACTATACAGAAACAAAACTTAGCGGCTTTTTTCCCGGTGCCCAAATTCAAGTTATCCCAAACGGTCATCATACTGAAATACGTTATCATAGACCAAACGGAAAAATATCTGCACAAACATACAACACTAAGCCCCTTGATTTTGACAGCTTTTTGCGTGCTGCAGAGCATTCCCAAAATCTGATTAATCCGAAGCCGTTATTGGAGTGCAGAATTCCTTATAAAAATGAAATTGCCCATTGGGAATTTAATAATTGGGAAAGTTTTCTCAGTACTAGTGAAGGGCTGTTAATTGAACCGAAGAAAACATCCATGGAGGAATGGGCAATAAAAATAAATGATGTAACCGGCTATGACGAGGATTTTTTAATGGAGGTTCTGGAGCAATATAGCAGGTTGTCAAAACTTCATTTTGATGTAAAATAACCATTAATATTTCTTTAGACAATGAACAGTACATTCGAAAGTAGGATGAGCATGGAGAAAACCTTACAGCAAAAAACTAGGGTTCAAGAAAATAAAACAGTTTATCAAATTTTATTTATTATCGCTGCCTGCCATTTATTAAATGATTCATTGCAGGCTGTGGTGCCAGCAATGTTTCCTATCTTAGAACGTTCGATGGGACTCACCTTTACCCAGCTTGGACTGATTGCTTTCACCATCAATATCATTTCATCTGTTATGCAGCCATTGGTAGGTACTTTTACGGATAAATACCCGCTGCCATACGCATTGCCTATCGGATTAACGAGCAGCATGTTCGGAATGCTCGGTCTTGCGCTTGCTCCTAATTTTGCCTGGATACTGATTAGTGTTGTTTTTATCGGTTTCGGATCGGCTGTTTTTCATCCAGAGGGATCCAGGGTTGTCTATTATGCTGCCGGCAATAAGCGTGGTCTTGCCCAATCAATCTTCCAAGTTGGAGGAAATTCAGGACAGGCATTGGCGCCTGTCATTACTGCATTAATTCTTGTGCCGCTAGGACAAAAAGGCGCACTATGGTTTACAATAATTGCGGGACTTGCGGTTATTTTCCTTACATATATTGCAAAATGGTATCGGACACAAATTCAGCTCACTTCGGAAAGAGGCGCTTCTCCAAGGAAAAATGTACAGACAAAAGCCGTGTCAAAAGCAATTAAAGCGGCCCTTATTTTACTGATTTTTATCGTTTTTGCCCGGTCTTGGTACGGTGCGGCAATCGCTAATTTTTATGCGTTCTATGCGATGGATTCCTATCAGGTGACGATTGCGGAAGCGCAAATATATATTTTTGTTTTCCTTGGAATGGGCGCGCTCGGCACCTTTATCGGCGGTCCATTGGCTGATCGTTTTGGCAGAAAAACAGTTATTCTGTTGTCTCTTGTGGCTGCCAGTCCGTTAACAATTCTTCTCCCGTTTGTCGGCAAATCTACGGCAATAATTCTTCTTGGAATAATTGGACTAATTGTAATGACAAGTTTTTCGGTGACGGTTGTCTATGCTCAGGAACTTGTTCCCGATAAAATCGGTACGATGTCCGGGCTAATCGTCGGTCTTGCCTTTGGAATGGGGGCGCTTGGTTCCGTTGCCCTTGGTACGATGATTGACATGTTCGGATTAACAGAAACAATGATTTTTGCTTCGCTTCTTCCATTATTAGGACTGCTCAGCATTTTATTGCCGTCCGATAAAAAGGTTGAAGAATGGTACAAAAGAGCATAAAAATAAATCCGGCACATGGGACAATTTTTTATTGAGTTTGGAGAGCGAAAATGACAGCCAATTAGTTAACATGGGTAAGCAGTACGTGCTGCCTATTGGGGCAAAACAATATTTGCGCTATCTTCCAAATTCGCGCTGCTCCCTTTCACTCGGTATCATGGAGAAGAGGAAGAGACAAATAAACAATGCTCCATTTCCTGTTACGGTAACTTTTAAATCAGGGAAGAATGATGCTATGGCGAACGGATATAAGAGAAAACGGCAATCATTGTCGTAAGGTGGCTGGCAATGCCATTTACTTTGCTTTCATAGCTATGATGTCTTCTCCAATACCGATACCGGAAAATAAACATCAATTTGCTGCTGATCATTTTAACAAAAGCTCCAACTGGTGTTTTGAGCAGCAATCTCCCGCCAGCAAGATAGATAATGACGTAAAGAACTCCGTACGTAAGGGCAAATAACATCATTGCCCGATCTTGTTCGAAGAGGAGGCCGACTGGTTCCCCGTTGGCAAAAAAGTGATAATCCCCAAGTACAAAAGGATGAATAAAAATAACAAGACCGGCCATAGCTGATTCAATGAAAATAAAAAACAGCAAAAACAATATCGAGAAGATTGCTAATACTAGTTTTCCAACTGCTTTAAATAAAACGGTAAGTATTGCGGATTGTCTCACAATAGCACTTATAATTGCTAGAAGCACAACAAACATCATAAAAATTCCAAAATTGACTGTTGCCTACAGCATGTTCATCTTTCTTTGTCGAGATTTTACCATATATACAAATTGTGAAACGGTTAGATTCAATTCCGATATCCCTATTATAAAACTAGGTATATATGTTCATTTTTATTGAAGTTGCAGGATTTTCCCTTCCTTTTTAAATATATATATTTTGAGGAGGGGAATGATGGAAAATAAAAAGGACGTAAACCAGATTCGCAGGGAGAAATCGATTATAGAAAAAATCGGGCTATTAAATACAAAAACGATTGAGGCATTTTATCCTTTGCCTGAGTTTCGAATTCCGGAACGATTTGATGTATATGACAGAATAGAAGAACAGATTGGGTTAGGAAAGAATAAAACATTAAGGAGAAGCGGGAAAGCGTTTTTCATTGCTTTTATATTTCTAGGAATTGGTTTTCTCTTGCAGCATTCAATAGCATATCCATTGTACGGTTTAGGTGGATTGTTTCTCGTTATCGCTGTGCTGGCTTGGTTTAAAAAACCAAATGCTAGTTTGTCGATTTACCGTTCATATCATCAATGGAATAAAAATTTGACCTATTCTAGGAACCATTACAATTCCGTCAGAATAGACCGGACAAAAAATTATCAGAATCACGGTTTTATGCAAGAAGGAGACCCGAAAATTATTTCCCAATATTTATGCCATAATTTTTTTCTTCAGAATGGTATTGAAACGAATGATGAATTTTCTCTCGTGATGTCAAAGGAAAAGAATGTATATACTACGGAAGATCATATTGGAATCGAACTGACTTTGATGAATCCTTACGTAAAAGCTAATGAAATTAAGACAGCTTTCTATTTGCTGCCAGAGGGGTTTCAACCGAAAGGATTTGCTGATCGGGGATTTTTCGAAAAAGAAATTCATCTGAACGGATATCAGTTATTTGTGACAGAATCAGCGACTGAATATGAAATCCAGGAAGTAGTGAAACTCATTCAGCCCCTATTGGATAGAAACTGGAAGGTATTTGTGTTTTACCATGCCTGGATGATTCAAATATATTTGCCTGAATTCTTGCCGAATATGGAGGAAATTCAAACGAGGGACCAATTAATGAAATGCTGCCGCCGGTTTGATGCGGTATATAGTTTTTATGAACGTTCCTTAATTTGGCGGCACGGCGACATTTCAACGTGGAAGAAAGGGGAAAGAAAAGAATAAACCAGGCTTGCTTTCATAGCAGAAGCTTCGATAGTTAATTTCCGTGTAAAAGTATGTGTAAAATAGTTCTCGGTGATATTTCTACAAAATCCTAGCCAAAAAGGAAGAGGCACTCTATCATAAATGTATGCTTACCAGGGCAAATACACTTAGAAAGAGGCCTCTTCATGAATACTATTATATCAAAAATATACACATTAATACACCAAACTGACAATTTAATTGATTTTGAGGAAAGCGTTCGTATTC
>NZ_BMEV01000071.1 GCF_014637175.1 Compostibacillus humi
GGCTTTTCGTAGTAACGATGAAATAAAGGCAAATGCGGCATGATCAACTTAGTCTGCATTCAAATATATCAAGGGTTTAGAGCAATTTTAAGCGTGCGAAAGTTGAGTTATAAGGTAGTTATTTGTTTGCACTTTCTATAATTTTAATCGCTTTCACATAACGTACTGTCTTATGTTCTTACATAATTTTATAATTTGTTGTTTACTAATACCAGCTATGAAAATGCAACAGCCAGCATGGGAACATACTGCCTTGTTGCAATTAATTAGAGCTGAAGACGCAGAGAAGGGGAATCTTATATTTTAAAAATTAATAGAAACAACAGCTAGGGGAAATGGAATTGTTAAGGTGAGTTTAATAAAAGCATTAGCTGATGGTTGGAAAGTTACTAATAGAGCTGAATAGGACTGGGGATAATAATGTAATTGGTTTAAACCCTCTTGATTGAAATATGTTCCAAATAATACATTAAAGGTAAACGTCAAATAGCCGGTATGATTGGAATGGGGCTGTTTGACGTTTACCTTTTACTTATTCATATTCAGACAATTCCTCGTAATGTTGTTCTGCAGGATTCGAACCATAAACACGCTTTGGGTAGTCTAACCCACCATCAATACCTACTGCTCCACATTTACATCTTCGAAAATCATTTGTACTTTTGGATTCGATAATATCACCACAATGTTTGCAACGAATCCGATTTATTTTTAGTTTCTTTTGCATTCTCAATCCCCCTTTATTAAATTATGTTAGTAGATTACAACCATAATACTATCAATTTTTTTGCCTTTTTATATTGTATGACATGCTTATTTATATACATAAAATAACAGTGAGTTTTTAAAACTATTTTATATTTTTACACGTTCTTATAGGTGAAAGGAGATAAGTCCAATGACAGATGAGGAACTAATAAATGAAATTAAGTCTGGCAGTCAAGCTGCAATTGAAATATTAATACGCAGATACTATAACGAAGTTTATGGATTTATCTATAGAAGAACCCAGCAGCAGACTTTATCTTATGACTTAACACAGGAAGTTTTTGTGAAAATGTCTAAATCAATCTCTTCATTTGAAGGAAAAAGCAAATTTCGTAGTTGGTTAATAACCATTGCTCTAAATCAAGTAAGGGATTATATGCGTACAAAGAAAAAAGATTTTATTAATATTGAAAGCGAATGGTTGGAGCAGACATTAACAGATACGAAGGATAATGTCACCTATCTGTATGAAAAGAAAGAAGAAGCACAAGAAATTAGGGATGCTCTTGCACAACTGCCAGACTTTCAAAGCGAGGCGATTATCTTAAAGTATTTCCACGGATACAAGTATAAAGAAATTGCTGAAATAACAAATTCAACAGAATCGACGGTTAAATCTAGGATCTTTCAAGGGTTAAAAAAATTATCCAAAATTTTTAGGAGGGAAAATAATGAAGGAAGAAGTAAATCAGGTAGAATTTGAAAAACTGGAAAAGGAACTAGAACGATACTTTAATTGTTTTGAAGTACCAACTCCTGATGAAAATAGGGTTGAAGAGACCATTTTCAATGTTAAAAATCTATTGGAAGAAAATCAAATTAAATTAAAACAACCTCTTCTTGTTCGAATATGGGATGAAGTTAGGAATTTTTCTTTATATCTGATCGTTAGTCAATTAATAATCCTTCTTACAAGTATCTACATAGTAACTTCTTTTTCAACAAATGTTGTTCTAAGTTATTTATTTTGTGTTACACCTTTATCGATTGTGATTGGATTGACCGAGTGCTTTAAAAATAGAAATTATAACATGATTGAACTTGAGGTTACATTTAAACTTGGAACAGGACAATTGTTTCTTTTACGATTTATTACCGCAGCTACATTACACGCTATAACAGTTATTCCTATAATTATTTTAGCCGGTATATTGGAACCTAGTATTCTTATTCGTGCCATTTTTGTTTGGTTAATCCCATCGTTATTTACAGCAGTATTATTTTTAGGGATTTCATTTTATCTTCCGAGCCGGTATAATACTGCACCAATTATTATTTGTTCTTGGTTAGCTGGTTCTATCATCGTATCGACACAAAGAAATCTATTTTATGAATGGATTACATTACCTGTTTTTACGCATTTTGTGACACTAGGGTTATTATTAATTGTTTTGTACAACATTGTTTCGAAATATAGGAGGGAATATAACCGTGGAGTTGAGTATTCATTCAGTAAGTAAATCTTATAATAATCAATTGGTTCTAGATGATATTTCAATGAATTTAGCTCCCGGTGTTTATAGTTTCCTTGGAGCAAATGGTTCGGGTAAAACCACATTGATGCGGATAATTGCCACTGTATTGAAACCAACATCAGGGTCCGTCTATTTTAATGGTAAAGATATACTCTGTCTTGGTGAAGAATATAGAGATATATTAGGGTATGTTCCGCAACAAGTCGGATATTATCCGCATATGAAAGTACAGTCATTCTTAGAGTATGTTGGTGCATTAAAGGGATTTAATAAGAAACAAAGTAAAGAAAAGGCGGAGTATTGGCTGAAACAACTGAATTTATTTGAACAGAGAAATAAAAAGATTAAAAAGTTATCGGGTGGCATGAGACAGCGTGTAGGAATTGCTCAAGCTATGCTAAACGATCCGAAGATTCTTATTCTTGATGAACCAACTGCCGGATTAGACCCAAAAGAAAGAATTCGGTTTCGCTCAATCATAGCGAACTTATCTATCAATCGGATTGTTTTATATACCACTCATATCGCAAGCGACTTAGAAGGGTTAACGGATTATGTATGTATTTTAAAACATGGAAAAGTCGAGCAATTGAATCGTCCTGAAGATGTGTTAAAAACATTATCAGGGAAAGTTTGGGATGTAATAGTGCAGCCGTCAGAATTAGGACAGATTGAAAGTGAATATAGAGTTGGAGCCATTGAAAAAACGGGCGGTAAAGTACGAGTAAGACTTTATCATGATGTTAAACCCTTCCCCAATGCAGAGAGTAAAACTCCCACTTTAGAAGATATTTATTTATATTATTTTGGGGAGATGGAGAAATGAGAAATCTAATTAATTGGGAATTTAAGCATTTGTTACAACAAAAAATTATCTATATAACATTAATGGTAATCATCGGTGTTGTTATTGTAGGACATACAGTTATTGATACTGCTTCTAAAATGGAATTCGATAAAAGCGAAGGAATCATTACTGAACAAGAATTAAAAACTGCAGAAAAAAATATAAAAGACCTTTCTTTCGATTACAATGTTAATTTTACAATATTAAAAGCACAACAACTGCAAGATTATCAAACAGCAAAAATAAGTGAACTTTATCAAATCCTACAAAATAAAAATAGTGGTTCGGATACAAAAATCAGGAAAGAAATTGAAATGAGAGAAAATGTTGATGTTATGTATCTGACCTATTATTTTGTCGCTGAAAGTATTGTTAACTATTTAAGTGATGATGGAGTAATTTTTATTGGAATGTTAATTCTGGTAGGAATTTATTCTATTTTTTCGAGAGATACGACAACAGGTGTCTCACAATATACGCTAACCTCAAAATTTGGTAGAACAAAACTTGTAACAGCAAAAATCATTGTAACCCTAACCTATACATTTTTTGTGACAATAGGAATGATTGTTTTTACTTGGATTTATCAACTGTATCGTGCAAGTGCTAATATGATTTATTGGAAACACGCCTTTGAAGGTTGGGATGCACCAATCCAGTTTATTACAGGATTGGCCACTTCACCATACGCTATGTCAATTGCTCAATTTCATTTTGTGCAATTAGGTTTTTTATTACTTGGAAGTATTGTTTTAGCGATACTAATTTTAGTTGTCTCGTCTATTTCAAAAAACTCATTTATAAGCTTTTTAATAAGTCTCTCGATATTGTTTATTCCTATTGTAGTGATTGATATATTAAAAGGAGAAACTCAATTCGAATGGATAAATGCCATTTATCCTTATACCCCAACATTTATAATGAAAACCCAAGCTTTGTTTGAAACATTTCGGGGTTTTCATATAGGGTCAAATGTAATTCTCGGACCTTATGTAGCAATTGTTATAGGTATTCTACTCATAGTAGGTAGTTTATTTTACTTAAAATGGTATGTCGGAAGCAAAAAAGTTGTATAAAATCAAACTATTGTATTATGAATACGGATAACAATATGGATTCTTTAATGGGTTCCCAACCCAGAAACTTCATACGATGTATCTTCTAATACCTAATTGCTTTAGTGGGTAGGTGTGCGATTCGTACGTTTAATTTTGTATTATTTCCGTAACTAAGTCTAAAGTTTTTACACAAATCCCGTACTGAGTTAAGTAAAAAAGTTTTTGTGAAAAATGAAAAATTATTCTTTCTAGGTATATTGATAAGTTTTAAGTGTATTTTGCAATAGAAAAGTGCAGAAAAATGCAATTAAAAATACAGAGATTTGCCACCCTTTAATTCCTTTTTGACAATGCGTGTGACAGTCTATAGCTTTCACCCTGGAATGAGATGATGTGCGCGTGATGAATTAGCCTGTCCACTAATGCTGCTGTTAATCGAGAATCAGTAAAGATTCGATTCCACTGACTAAATTCTAAGTTCGATGTAATAATTATGCTTTTTTGTTCATAAAACTCCGATATAATTTGGAATAATAATTCCGCCCCTTCTTTACTAAATGGTAAGTAGCCCATTTCATCTAAAATAACTAAATCTACTTTCTCCATACGTTTTCTAAATGTTGATAATTGATTCAATCGTAATGCATGTTCTAACTCTTCAACTAAATGGGCAACACGATAAAATCGTACTTCATAACCTTGTTCACAAGCCTTTCTTCCTAGTCCCGTTGCTAAATGTGTTTTTCCCGTCCCAGGTGATCCGACTAAAACTACGTTTTCTCGGTTTTTAATAAAATTCAGACTACACAATGCCTCTTTGGTTAAATGATGAGGGAACCGAATTTGTTCGTTCCACTCATAATCTTGTAAACTCTTCTTATCCAAGAACTTAGCCTTTTTTATCAAGCGAGTCGTTCTCGCTTGTTCTCTTAATTTAATTTCCTCTTGAAGAAGCTCATACAAGAATTGTTCAGGTGTATCAAATGATATTTGCTCATATACATCGGCAACATAAGCTAATCTCAATGATTTGCATAGTTCCTTGATATCCTGTTTCATCGAATTGCCCCCTCTCTAGGTGCCAATGAATCATACTTATTCCAATCTACTTCATAAGGATTACTTTCACTAGCTAATTTGTCCTGTGCTATTAATTCATAAAATTCTTCATTAATCCTCTTCAAATCATAAGAAACTAATAAACTAGCTAGGCTTTCTAACCGTTTTCGACGAATGTTTAAATTATCTACTAACAGAAATTCTTTAATTCTACCCGGCAAATACTTGTTATAACGCGAATATTCAACAACCCTGGGCTTCTGAATCCATGTTTTAATTATAGAAAGCCATGGTAATGCTTTTCGCTTTTTCATATATGGACGATAATCATCTAATAAAATCTCTCCGTTAGGTGAAACAACCTTTAGCTGGTCCCAGGTTAATATCAATTGTAACTGACTATAATTTCCGCCTCTCGGTACATGAACTAACATCTGATCAACCTTCACTTCGTTATATTTATTCACTTTGAACAGTTGCTCTTTAAATACAGGATAAGTTTTTTCTGGTAATGCTAGAAGATATTTCTTTTCTTCCTGCCATAAGTCTTCAATACGCACATTTTTGGAATAATGGATTCTATTACGATCCGCCTCTAATTTAAGAAATATTTGATCGGTTAAATCTTCATAACTATTCATAATCGGTGCTGTAGTAAAGAAGTTATAGCGTACATATCCAACTTTGTTTTCCACATTACCTTTTTCATGTCCACTTCGTGGATTACATACCTGTACATCGAAACCATAATAGTTTTGAAATTGAATGAATTCATCCGTTAATTGAGCCTCTTCCATTTTTGATCTTGTTTTTTTCACCGCTGGAGTTAAATTATCAATTCTTATCTTTCTTGGTACTCCCCCAACCTGTTTAAATAGTGTGTTTAGGCCATGTAAAAAGCATTCTTGATTCTCAGCTGGCAGAGGAACTGCAAAACCAGCATTACTATTAGGAAACGACATTACTAATGAATGAATATCTACTATTTCTCCATCTTGTACTGCTTCCATTACTCCAAAATCTACTTGCGCTTCACCCGGAGGGTGTTCTAACCTCTCATATCCTTTATCCTTTTCTTCTTGATGAGTAGTCAGCCAATCTGATATAAAATAACAAACTGTACGATAAGAACCTTTAAAACCCATCTCCCGAAGATCCTCAAAAATCTGTTTCCTAGTCCTTCTTGACTTTTTCTTTAATTTCGAATCCTCAAATAGCCAATCTGAAACAATTTCTCCCCATTTTTCCTCATACATCATTCCTTTCCTTTTATATTCTTTTTGTTGAGGTAATTGATCTTCATCGGCATACTTCTTAGCAGTTCTCCAATTAATCTTCATTACTCTTTGTATTTCAGAGATTGATAGTCCCTTTTCATTTCTTAACTTTTTGATACAATTAATGTCAGACATTGCTAGCATTCCTTTCTTACCTCCACTACCAATAATTGCTGGACACAATTAATGTAGTGGGGACTTGGGGTGGCTGGCAAGTCTTTTTTTATTTTTGGCACAAAATTAGTGCAGTACTCTGCATTTTTCCTTTGCAAAGCTCTGCACTTTTATTTTGCACTAAACAGTTTTAAGTAAAGTTGCGGACTATTAGCAGCAGAACATACAACAGCCAGCATTTTATAATGCTGGCTTGTCGTAATGTACTAGACAACTAATTAAAGATGTAATATTTATTGTAACCATCTACTTGATAAGGCATATATCGCAAATACCTGAGAAGGTCAAGTTGATTAATATTAAATTTTTTTCGAATTCCTATTCGAATATGATTAGATTCCGATTATAATTTTAAAAACATGAGGAGGAAACATATATGAAAAATTACTAAAGTAATGGATGAATTGAACAATGAATACCCATTTTTATAATTTGCATCTGAATTTGGTATATCTGCAAAATTACTAAAAATAAGATCTAAAATGCAACCATAGGCTTTCATGCTGATATTAAGTATGGAAGTGAAGAAATATATTGAATTAAATATTTACAAAGGGAGAACCCCAAAACTACTAGGTCTTTTTAGACCAGTTTAGTTTTGGGGTTTTTTTGATTTTAATATTGAAATGGGGATGTGAGGTATGACAAAAATAAATAGAAAAATGTTAATGCAGGTTGATAATTTAAGAAAGTTACCTTCTGTTTCTCTGAAACTAATACCATTATTAGCATCAAAAACTGACATAGATGGAAGAATTAATATCACAATTAGTGAAATAGAAAATGTAAGAATAATGTCTAAAAAAGTAGTTAAAGAAGCTCTTGTAACTGCTAAACTAAAGTAGACAATTTTTGCTAGATAAAAATGAACACTTTTCTACGGGGAAAAAGCATGTAAAAGGATGTTGCCCCGTAGGGGTGACATCCTTTTACATGCTCACTGCTCGGGCAGTGACTCTTGATTATTTAGCCCCGCATTTCATGTATAAGTAGATAGGTCGGGGGAGTATTCGCACATTCCTTGGGGATTGGGCATATGCTATGGAGGAACAATGATTAGGGGGAATTTAACATGTATTTTTCGCACCAACCATTTTTCTTTCCATATGCCATGAATATGAATTACCACCCATGGCAATCTCATGGCCATGGTGGACACCATCCATATTACCATGGTTCATTCAGCCATCATGGACATCACGGTCACCATGGGCACCATTATCATGGACATCACGGCCATCATCATCATGGTCATCATCACGGTTATCAACATGGCCATCATCACGGCTCTCATTATGGGCACCACCATTCCTATCGAGCTGAGACCGGTCCCCAATTTAAAGATTATGGAAATCAACCATTTGTAATTGATATTGAAGACGCGACAACAAAAAATAATACATTCCGTACAGCACTTTGGACAGGGGAATATTTACAAGTAACGTTAATGAGTATTGGTGTAGGTGAAGATATCGGTTTGGAATTACATCCGGATGTCGATCAATTTTTACGTATTGAACAAGGTGAGGGACTAGTTCAAATGGGCGATCGTCAAGATCAACTAAACTTCGAACGAAGGGTAGAAGATGATGATGCGATTATGGTACCTGCAGGCAAGTGGCATAATTTAACGAATATAGGAAGTGAACCATTAAAGCTCTATTCTATCTATGCTCCCCCAGGGCATCCATTTGGAACGGTTCATCGAACGAAACAAGAAGCGATGGAAGCAGAGCATTAATATGGAGCAAATCGCGGATAAAAATAGCAAATGTGCGGAAAAATCGTTCCATTCGCTGAAAAAATATCAGAAGTCGCTGATAAAATCTAAAAATCGCTGAATTATCTCCCATAACCGCTGATAAGCTTCTAAAATTAGTATATAAAAAAAGGGAACGGCACTCGTAGCTGTTCCCTTTTATATATTAAACTGTTTTCGGTACTAGGTTAAAGCAACGTTTATAAATCCATTGGTAATCTTTTTCGGTTAAATCACGTGGATTTCCTACCGTTTGCGGGTCTTTCATCGCTTCTTTTGCCAGGCGGTCAATCATATCAGGTGATATGCCTTGTTCTTCTAAACTAGGAATGTCCAAATCTTCTACGAGTTGATAGACTTCGTTTACAGCTGCTTTTGCTGCTTCTTCCGTTGTCATTTGTGATGTATCCACACCTAGTGCTTGAGCGATTCGTGCAAATTTCGCTGGATGTCCTTTCCAGTTATACTCCATAACAGGTCCCAACATTGCTGCAACACATTGACCATGGGCAACCGGGATAATTCCGCCAAGTGTTTGGGACATCGCATGTGCTGCACCGGCAGATTCGCTTCCGTATGATAGACCTGCGAGCATCGCAGCTTGTGCCATTCCGTAACGTGCTTCAATATCTCCACCATCTGCATATGCACGGCGGATATATTTTGCTACATATTCCATTGCGAGTAGTGCAACTGCGTCTGTAATCGGTTGTGCATAATGCATTGTATAACATTCGATTGCATGCGCTAAAGCATCTACACCTGTCATTGCTGTCACATGTGGTGGCATGGAAACATGTAGTTCCGGATCAATAATTGTTAAGTGTGCTGCAATTAATGGTCCACCCGTGTTAAATTTGAATTCTCTTTCTTCATCTGTTATTACCGCCCATTGTGTTACCTCAGAACCAGTTCCCGCTGTTGTAGGGATTGTAGTCAATGGAGGAATTCGGTTTTCTAACGGTTTTTTTCCTTCTGCAGCTTCATAGTCTAAAACAGAACCTTCGTGTGTTGCTTCTACTCCGATTCCTTTTGCTGTATCCATGGAACTTCCACCACCAACAGCAACTAACCCATTACAGTTCTCTTGCTTGTACAAAGCAGAACCTTCTGCTACGAGGCGTACTGGAGGATTAGGTTCTACTTTATTGAAGAGAACTACTTCCACACCAGCTTCTTTTAGGGAATCTTCAATTGGTTTTGTAACACCAGCGTTATAAATCCCCGGATCCGTTACTAGTAGTGCTTTTGTAACACCAAGTTTTTTTACTTCATCTCCAACATGTTTAATCGCACCAATCCCGTGTTTGACTGCTGTAGGTAATTCGAATTGATGGAATTTATGCATATGTTCTACTTTCATATTTAAGCTCATATATGTTCTCCTCCTATATTTTCTTTTACTTGATTATTAGAACCAGTTAATTGGCTGTGGATCTAGATTTTGAAATACATGTTTTGTTTCTTGGTATTCTTCTAGACCTGTTTTACCTAACTCACGGCCAAAACCTGATTGCTTATATCCTCCCCATGGAGCGTGAGGGAAGTACAGGTTAAAGTCATTAATCCAGACAGTTCCCATGCGCATTTTCGCGACACAACGCTCTGCTTTGGCAATATCCTTTGTCCAGACTCCGCCAGAAAGTCCATAAATGGAGTCATTCGCGAGTTGAATTGCTTCTTCCTCGGTAGAGAATTTTTCAACCGTCATGACTGGACCAAAACCTTCATCTTGGACAACGCGCATATCGGTTGTGCAATTTGTAAGAATGGTAGGTAAATAGAAAAACCCTTTCTGTAATTCAGGATCATCGGGTTGTTTCCCGCCAATTGCAACGGTAGCTCCCTCTTTGATTCCATTCTCTACGTAATTCATCACTTTATTTAAATGTTGCTCCGAGATGAGTGGTCCCATTTGGGCATCCTTATCAAATCCACTGCCTAAACGAATGTTCTTCACACGTTCTACTAATGCATCAACAAACTTATCGTGGATGCTCTCCTCCACGATAAGACGTGTGCCAGCTGAACAAATTTGCCCTGCATGGAAAAACACACCATTTAATGCTTGGTCTACAGCTGTTTCAAAGTCTGCATCAGCGAAAATAACGTTCGGATTCTTTCCGCCAAGCTCAAGTGCCACCTTTTTCACGTTATCACTAGCTGCTTGCATAATTTTCTTACCTGTTTGAATTCCACCTGTAAAGGAGATGAGATCGACATCATTATTGGAAGAAAGTTCTGCACCAACCGTATTTCCTGCACCAAGGACGAGGTTGGCTACTCCTTTCGGAACACCAGCTTCTTCCATTAATTCAAACACTTTAATTGTTGTTAGAGGGGTAATCTCACTCGGCTTCATTACCAAAGTATTACCGGTTACGAGTGCAGGGGCTAGTTTCCAGGATGCCTGTAATAATGGATAGTTCCATGGAGTGATTTGTCCACAAACACCAACAGGCTCTTTTACAACTTTACTTATGGAGTTTGGAACAGGTGAATCAATAATTTCTCCCCCGTCTTTATCAGCGATGTCCGCATAGTAATGGAAGACTCCTACAATGTCATCCATATCCCATCTACTTTCTTCTACTGTTTTACCGGTATCGAGGGATTCTAGCTCTGCTAGCTCTTCTCTATCTCTTTCAATTAATTCTGCTATTTTTCGAACAACTTTTGCTCGTTCCATCGTTGGGGTATTCGGCCAATCACCATGATCAAATGCATGACGAGCTGCACTTATTGCTAGTTTTGTATCTTCTTCATTGCTTTCCGTTACGATAGCAATTACTTCTTGGTTAAAGGGGTTAATAATTTCCCTCGTCTGCTTTGAGAGGGCGTGGACCCATTCTCCATTAATATATTGTCGTTTAACTTCCAAAAGATTCCCTCCCGAACTATGTTAAGTTTGTTAAGAAAAAATTTAACGTTGTGAACAAATTTAATTCTAAACGGGTTATTTTTATTTGTCAAAGATTTAAAACGAACATGGAAATAGATTAAAATAATAAGATATTGATTTTGTGTTGATTTGACATTTCTTCAAAAACCTTTATCATTAAGTTTGTTAAGAAAAAATTTAACAAATTGAACACGAGTTAGGGGTAGAGCGGTGAATAAGCATAAGGATGAATCAGCCATCGAAAAAATAGAAGAAGCAAAAGAAATGGTGATTGAGGCCATTGCTGAAACGATGGATTTATATGGAGTGACACCAGCTGCTGGGAGAATTTATGCCACGATGTATTTTGAAGATCATATGAATTTGGATGAAATGAGAGAAGAGCTTGGAATGAGTAAGCCAAGTATGAGCACCAATGTTCGAAAGTTACAGCAGATTGATTTTGTAAAGAAAAGGTTTCAAAGAGGAACGAGAAAACATACGTACACAGCGGAGAAAGATTTTTTCCAAACGTTTATGGCGTATTTCTGTAGCATGTGGGAAAGAGAAGTAAAGATGAATATGGATGCCGTTAAGAAGGCAGAACCGATTTTAATAGAAATTGTAAATGATGAAACAGTTTCGAACGATATTCGTGAAGAAGCAAAAAAACATGTAGCATTACTAGAAAAGTCAAAATTATATTACCACTGGTTAGAGGAGTTAGTCGAAAGTGTTCGAACTGGCGAAATTTATAACTTTTTACCAAAACCAGAGGAAACAAAATAAAGGGAGAGATGTAAACGAATGAGTTATTTTAAAAAGGGAGTAAGTTTCATATTAATCGGAGTACTAGTAGTTTTATTAACAGCTTGTGGAGGAGGTTCTCAAGCTTCCGAGCAGGAAAGTGAAAATGGCAATGAGAATGGTGAGAAACAAACCATTGACATGGGACAGATTAGTTGGGCAGAAAATATAGCTGTTACGAATATGTGGAAGGTAATACTGGAAGACAAGGGGTATGAAGTGAACTTTCATCTGTTAGATATGGGAACACAGATGAAGGCCTTAGCAGAAGATGAGTTAGATATTAACTTAGAAGTATGGTTGCCAATCCAAGATAAGGAGTATTTAGAACGTTATCAGGATGAGGTCAATTTTTCCGAAGAGACTTGGTATGATAATGCAAAAGTTGGTTTAGTAGTGCCAACATATATGGAAGATGTTAATAGTATCGAGGATTTAAACGATTATAAAGACGAACTAAATGGTGAGATAACAGGATTTGACCCAGGGGCTGGAACAATGCTCGTTACGGAGGATCTGATTGAAGAATACGAACTCGATTATGTTCTTATTTCAAGCTCTGAACCAGCAATGATAACAGCACTAGCTGAAGCGATAAAAGATGAAAAACCTATTGTTGCTCCATTATGGAATCCTCACCGGGTATTTTCAGAAATGGATTTAAAATATTTGGATGACCCATTGAACATATATGGAGAGGCAGAAAAAATTCACCATGCAACACGTCAAGGATTTGTAGAGGATTTTCCTGAGGTTAGTGATTGGATAAAAAATTGGAAAATGGATGATGAAGCAATCGGTTCATTGATGAGTGCTGTAAATGAGGCAGAAGAGGCTGGAGAAGAGCCAATTGACGGTGCAAGAACATGGGTGGAAGAAAATGAAGAGCTCGTAAATGAGTGGATAGAATAATATGTTGAGGTCAGGACAAAAGTGATTTCAGTGGATGTAAATCTGAACATTGCTAATGCAAATACACCGCTAGGTCGCAGCGGCTATGGTTGTGTCTGCAAAAATAATTAGAAAATTTTCGTTTTGCAAAGGCCAGCTTTATACATATATACTTTGTGAAAAATCTGGACTAATTTGAACAAAATGTGCTGCTTTTGGCTGGAATAATGTGCATCTTTACAAGATTTTCATTATGCCAGAAACAGTAGTTAAATCAACAGCACGTCTAACAGAAGGTCTTCAGGTGAAAGTCAAATCTAGAAATTTTGAAGTAACAGTGGATGAGCCGAAAGATTTAGGTGGAACGGATACTGGAATGAATCCAGTTGAATTGGTCTTAGGTGCATTAGGTGCATGTCAAGCAATTGTTGCTCGATCTTTTGCTGCAAAAAATGATATGACATTCAACGATTTTTGGGTTGAACTAGAAGGTGATCTAAATACGGATGGATTTTTAGGTATATCGGATGAAGTACGCAAAGGCTACAGTGAAATCCGTTACAACATTCATATTGACACTGATGAACCAAGGGAAAAAGTCGAGAAATTTATAGCGTTTATTGAAAATACATGCCCAGTCGGTGATACGTTGGCAAACCCAGTAAATTTAAAACTCAATGATATCATCATTGAAAAGAAAGCAACTACTGTGTAGAACGACGATTGGTAAGTAAATATGTGCTGACTCAAATGTTTCCATAGGTAACATTTGGGTCAGCTTTTTTAATCGCTTTTTAGAACCCGCTTGTTCGTTTTGAAAAGAAACTTCTTTTTCGTCCCCACATGCAGCAAACAAGCACATCGATTAGCTGCCTTTTTTCACAAAACCTTCACATAATGGCTAAATAACTGCCATTTTTATAGCTCTTTAGAGTCATCAAATTACCATTCTTCCTTGTTAAGCTAAATATTGAAAGAGAAATGCATCTATGTAGGGAGGGATATAGATTAAACATTTGGTCGTTGCTCTTTTTATTATTATCACATTTTCATTTGTTCCATCCGTATATGCGGATGTTTCCTTACAAGCATTAATGGATGAATCGGAAACGGGTGAAATTCTTCGTTTACCTGCGGGCAAATATTCCGGAAATGTCACGATAACAAAACCAATTTCTATTATTGGAGAGGATGGAGTAGAAATTACGTCAACGGATCATTCACCAGTTTTAACAATTGAAGCAGACAATGTCACGATAGAGAATGTTTCCATTGTTGATAATCATAAAGACGGGGATTCAGCAACGATAATGGTCAATGGCGATAATAATGATTTCCAGCAAATTTCGATTGAAACGACTGGAATTGGAATGAAACTGTTGGAAGCACATGAAAATAGGTTATCCGAGATTCGTATCACAGGAAACGGTAGTGCTAGTCTGGGTGAACGTGGACATGGAATCGATGTATGGGGATCTCATCATAACACGATTCAATTCTCTACTTTTGATTCTGTAAAGGATGGAATTTATGTTGAAAGTAGCGTTGGTAATCAGATAATTGAAAACAAGTCGAATAACTCACGATATGGATTTCATCTTATGTTCACAGAAAAGACAATGGTAAAAGGAAATCACGCTTCCAATAATACGAGTGGAATAATGGTTATGGGAACAGAAGGGACGGAGATAACCGAAAATAGATTAACGCATAATCGAAAAAGTATACAGTCCCAAGGTTTATTGCTTTTTGATGTAAAAGATGCGATTGTTACAAAAAATGAATTGTTGGATAATCGTATTGGCATTTATGCTGAAATAGCTCAGGATAGTGAATTGACCAATAATAAAATGCAACAAAACTATATTGGTATGGAGTTTAAAGATTCGGAATCCAGTCGTTTTAAGCAAAATATTCTCCGTGAAAATGTTATCCAAGGACAGGCTGAAGCTAGTTCTGATAATGATACAAATGGAAACTATTGGGGAGATTTTACAGGATTGGATACTGATGGAGATGGGTTAAGCAATCTTTCCTACACGGTTGATCCTTTCTTTCTAACACTGACATCTGAATACCCGCTATTTCAACTGTATTTCCAAGCACCTGGCATCGAATTTTTAAAGCAGTTTATGCATACACCAACAGAAAATTGTTTTATCGACGAAGAACCATTAATTGCTTATCCACTAGAAGAGGATACTATCGAGCATCAAGGTTCTATTAAAACATTATTATTAAGCATTGTATTCGTACTTACAAGTACATCAATGATTTATATAGGGAGGAAAGCGAAATGAAAAAATATTTTCTAGGATTTATTGTGTTGATATCTGTCCTTTTATTAGCAGCTTGTGGACAAGAGGAAGCTTATGAAGCGGAGCCAATTGATGAGGAAGTGGATACATGTGCTGTATGTAATATGATGGTTCCTGATAATCAACATGCAACACAAATCATTTTAGCAGATGGAAAAGTGTTGAAATTTGATGATATCGGTTGTATGGCGAATTGGAATGAAGAAAATAGTGATGAGGAAATAGGAGCAGAATTTGTACGTGATTATCATACAGAAGAATGGTTCGAGACAGAGGATGCAACTTTTGTTTACGATCAACAAATTATGACACCGATGGCTTATAATGTTATTTCTTTCCAAAATGAAGAAGATGCCCAAAGCTTTATAGAAGAAGAAGGTTATGGTGAATCCATGTCAAAAGACGATTTGGAGAACCATCCTTGGGAAAGAAATATGGAAATGATGGAGGAAATGAAGGCAAATATGAACCACGACCACGACCACGATCACGAAGATGAAGAAATGTGAAGAGTCATCATAAGTTCATTAAAGGATTGGTGCAAACATGCGCTTACAGACAATTGCAAAGAGAGAAATAAAGCTTGGATTTCGTAATTCATGGACATACACTTTTCTGATCTTATTAATCATTTTTACCTTGGCCATTCTCTTATTCCAGTCAGGAGTTCCAGATGCAGAAGGGTATACCGATATGATGGGAGCAATGATGAATGTTACTCTCTATCTACTTCCATTGATTACCCTGTTATTAGGAGGAATTTCAACGGTAACGGAAAAAGAGGACGGGCATTGGCAATTACTGTCTACGTATGGGTTATCGACATATTTATTTCTCTGGGGCAAATGGATTGGATTATTGCTTATCTTAATAACAATGATTATATTTAGTTTTGGTTTATCGGGAATCATTACCGTTATTTTTGGAAAAGACCCAGGATTTTCTAGTTTTCTCTTTTTCTTTCTATTTGCCAGTCTACTAGCAATTGTTTACTTAGGCTTATCGATTGGCATTGGTGCAATTGCCAAAAATCGCTGGCAAGCTTTGATTATAGGTATCGGCATTTGGTTTCTTACGATTGTTTTATGGCCGACATTGCTTATCAGCTTTTTAACACTTCTACCATATTCGTCGATCAAACCAACTTTAGAGATTCTTACATTTTTGAATCCGGCAGAGCTTGTTCGAATATTTTCGATGGTTAAATTAGATGCTGGTTCCGTATTTGGCCCCGAATATCTACAATGGGTGACATGGGCTGATGGTCCCTTTGGAATACCAGTATTTATCGCAATTATCAGTTTATGGATTATCACGAGCATTACGGTAGTGTAAAAAGTTCTATGAAAACTACCCCAAAATAAAAATTCTAACCATTTTGGTTAGAGGAAAACTACCGCCATCGCTCTTGACAAACACGACAATGGTTTCTGTGTAAG
>NZ_BMEV01000072.1 GCF_014637175.1 Compostibacillus humi
GTGTGGTTACCTCACTAATACCCTAAAACAATGGGGGTGGCAAGTTTTTTGTTTATAAAACCTTATATATCAATAAATCATCTAGATTTTATCTATAAATTTTTGACAATACGATTAATCTGACAGGGGTATTTTTAGGGATGAAATATGCAATTCCTTCACTGGAGCCAGGTAGTTCGATTGTAAATATCGCAAGTATCGCTGGCATCAAAGGACAAAAACTCGTCTCTCCTTACTCTGCTTCCAAAAGTGGTGTCATGACACTCACTAAAACGGCGGCAACAGAGTTTGGGAGAAAAAATATCCGTGTCAATGCTGTTGCTCCAGGGGTAATCGATACAAAAATGGTCGATGATTGGAGAAAAACAGATAAGTGGCCTATCCTGTCTACCGCCAATGCTTTACGAAGAATAGGAAAAGCCGAAGAGGTTGCAAATGCGGTTCTTTTCTTAGCATCCGATGAAGCATCATTTATTACAGGAGAAACATTGATTGTTGACGGAGGAACATTGAATCTGTAAGAGAAGTTATAAACGTACGTAATAAAGAAATAGAAACTCAAGCATACCTACTGGTTAGTATAAAGGGATAATAGCGAAAGGACGTGAATGGAATGCACTTACGATTAACAGATGAACAAAAAATGGTCCAGGAAACGATTCGTAAATTTGTCGAAAACGAATTGATGCCATTGGAAAATGAAGTATTACGAAATGAAAGAGAGGGAAAACCGAGTTTACCGAAGGAAAAAATAGAGGAATTGCAACTAAAAGCAAAGGAGGCAGGTTTTTGGGGGATTAATACACCTGCAGAATATGGTGGAGCCGATATTGGGCATATGATGCTTGCCATCGTTTTAATGGAAGTTTCCAAAACATTTGTCCCTTTTCAATTCGGAGGTTCCGCAGATAACATTCTTTATTACGGAAATGACGAGCAAAAAGAAAAATATTTAATACCAACGATTAACGGAGAAAAGAAATCTTGTTTTGCGATGACAGAGCCAGATGCCGGTTCGGATACTCGCAATTTACAAACAACAGCCGTTCGAGATGGGGACGAATGGGTAATTAATGGGGAGAAAACATTTATTACCGATGGAAATGAAGCAGATTTTGTCATGGTTATAGCTGTAACAGATAAAGAAAGACATGCACGTAATGGTAGAGATGGTGTAACTTGTTTTATCGTCGATCGAGAAATGGGTTGGCGCTCCGAGTATATTCATACGATGGGGGAGTGGGGACCTGCCTCTATCATTTTCGAAGATGTACGTGTCCCAGAAGAAAATATATTAGGTGAACTACATGGCGGCTACGATCTTGGCCTAGAATGGATTGGGTTTGCGCGCTGGGTAGTTGGTGCAACAGCCGTAGGCGCTGCAGAACGGCTACTGCAAATGGCGATTGACTATTCGAAAGAACGTAAAACTTTTGGCAAACCAATTGCAGAACGGCAAGCAATCCAGTGGATGATTGCTGATTCAGCTGTTGAGATTGAAGCAGCGAAATGGCTTGTTTTAAATGCGGCATTCACACTCGATCAGGGTGAAGATAACCGTCATTTAGCATCGATGGCCAAACTATACGGATCCAATATGGGAAATCGCGTTGTCGATCGTGTTTTACAAATCCACGGGGGCATGGGATATACACGCGAGTTGCCAATTGAACGCTGGTATCGGGAGGCACGATTATGGCGGATTTACGATGGTACAGATGAAATACAACGTCTAATTATTTCAAGAAATCTATTAAAAGGTCATGTTCAAGTAGGTCAATTTATTTAAAATAAATGATAAACATTAGGGGGTACTAGATATGACACAACGATTTACTGGAAAGGTAGCTTTCATAACAGGTGGAAGCCGAGGAATTGGTCAAGGAGTTGCGAAAAAATTAGCAGCAGAAGGGGCGAAAGTAGCAATTATTGATATTAATGAAGAGGCCCTTCACGAAACGGAAAAAGAACTCAAGGATCAAGGATATGAAATTTTAGCTAAGCAAGCAGATGTGACAGATGCCCAACAAGTAGAAACAGTTATGGAAGAAACAGTTGAGAAGTTTGGTTCTTTAGATATTTTAGTTAATAACGCAGGGATCATTCGGGATAATCTTTTATTTAAAATGACCGATAACGATTGGCAACAAGTGATGGATGTGCATTTGAAAGGGGCTTTCTATGCATCCCGGGCAGCTCAGAAATACATGGTTGATCAGAAGTATGGAAGGATTATTAATGTTTCTTCCACATCTGCCCTAGGTAATCGTGGGCAAGCCAACTATGCAACAGCCAAAGCGGGAATCCAAGGTTTTACAAAGACATTAGCGATTGAACTTGGAAAATTTGGGATTACCGTTAATGCAGTTGCTCCTGGCTTTATTGAAACTGAAATGACAAAAGAAACAGCAAGACGTGTTGGCATTACCTTTGATGAGTTAGTCGAAATGAGTGTTAGCCAAATCCCTGTTGGCAGAAGTGGAAAACCGTCAGATATTGCCAATGCAGTTGCCTTTTTTGCAGATGAGGCATCGTCCTTTGTCAATGGGCAAGTAATTTATGTAGCTGGCGGACCTACGGTTTAAATGAAAAAAGAAAGGAGAAATGATCCATGTTTAAAGAAATGATCGGAAAACGTTCGGAAAAAGTAAAAAACATAGTAGAACGGGGCATGGTAAAAAAATTCGCCGAAGCTATCGGCGATCCGCACCCAATTTTTATCGATGAAGTGTATGGGAAACAATCCAGGTATGGCAAAAATATTGCACCACCGACGTTTCCCAGAGTGTTTGAATATGGCGAGATTGAGGAGTTACAGCTACCGAACAAAGGGTTAATCCATGGGGAACAAATCTATCATTACAAAAGACCATTATTCGTAGGGGAAACGATTTATTGCTATACAGAAGTAGCTGATTATTATGAAAAAACGGGTAAAAATGGCTGGATGGGTTTTATTATTTTAAAACTTTATGGGGAAGATGCAGAAGGTGAAAATATATTTACGGAAGAACAAGTTGTCATTATTACCGAAACTGTTCGAAAGGAATTGGTACGATGAAACAATTAGCAGAACTTCGTAGTGGCGATGTATTGGACGAGAAAACATTAGAACCTGTAACGAGACTTGATTTAATTAAGTATGCCGGAGCTTCTGGTGATTATAATCCGATTCATACGATCGATGAAGAGGCAAAAAAATTAGGACTCCCTGGAATTATTGCCCACGGCATGTGGACGATGGGAAATCTTGCTAAATTGTTTACCCCATATTTAGAAGAAGGATTTATCCAAGATTATACCATTCGATTTTCGGGGATGGTTTTTCTCGGTGATGTCCTAACATTACAAGCAAAACTACAGGAAAAAGATGGGGAAAAAATGGACTTTCACGTAGCAGCGGTAAATCAAAGCGGTACAGAAGTGATTAAAGGGAATGTCGTTTTTCAAACGTATACATAAGGAGGAGAGGAATCAATGAAGCGGGATGCTGTTATTGTATCAGCCGTTTGAACGCCAATTGGTAGGCAAGGTCAAGCACTAGCATCCATTCCTGCACATGTATTTGGTGCGGAAGTGACGAAAGAAGCAATTAAACGAGCAACGATTGACCCAAATCAAATTGATGACGTTATTATGGGAAATGTGTTAAGTGGTGGTGGAAATATTGCTCGCTTAACAGCTTTACAAACGGGTTTGTCGATGGAATTACCAGGTCTTACCGTGGATCGTCAATGTGGTTCGGGAATTAATGCGATTATGTTGACAGCACAAGCCATTCAAGCAGGAGCTGGTGATGTTTATGTAGCTGGTGGAATTGAAAGTATGAGCAGGGCACCTCATTTATTGGAACGTGCGGAGCGAGCATATAGTCCGGTGCCACCAAAAATTAAAAATGCCCAGTTATCACCGGAAGAAATAGGAGATCCACCTATGGGCATTACAGCAGAAAACTTAGTGAAAAAATATGAAATATCAAGAGAAGAACAAGATGATTTTGCCTTACGTAGCCAACAAAGAATGGCTCGGGCGATGGAAGAAGGACGTTTCGCAGAACAAATCGTGCCCATTACAATTCCAGTACGAAGAGGTGAACCCCTTCAATTTGATACAGATGAACATCCACGTCCGGATTCGACAAAAGCAGGGTTAGCCAAATTACCACCAGCATTTCTAAAAGGTGGTACGGTGACTGCGGGAAATAGTTCAGGTCTTAACGATGCGGCTAGTGCGCTTGTCATTATGTCGCGGGAAAAAGCGGAACAAATAGGAGTTACCCCCCTTGCGGTAATTCGTGAATCCGCAGTAGCCGGTGCGGATCCGAATATTATGGGGATAGGTCCAGTTCCAGCTACGGAAAAAGTAATGGAACAGGCAGGAATGTAACTGGAGGATATGGATATTATTGAAATCAATGAGGCGTTTGCAGCGCAAGTAATCGCCTGTGATCGGGAGCTTGGAATGGACCCGGAGAAAGTAAATGTGAATGGTGGAGCAATTGCCCACGGGCATCCACTTGGTGCTACGGGGGCAATTCTTACGACAAAGGCTGTCTATGAATTAGAGCGATCAAATAGTCGTTATGCCTTAATTACAGCGTGTATCGGTGGTGGTCAAGGAATTGCGATGATCATAGAACGGGAGAAAGAATGAGGAGAATAAGGATGTCAACAGTTCATACTATTGAAGTTTATGTACGTTTTAGTGAAACAGATGCCGCGGGACATGTCAATAATACGAGTCATTTTTTGTATCTCGATGAAGCACGTTCGAAGTTTTTTAAACAACTAGGTATAGGGGAAGCACCAGAAGACGCAACATTCAATTTAATCTTAGCGTCTACGACATGTGATTATTTAGCCCAAGCGTATGCTGCTGAAATTTTAAACGTTACGACAACTGTTTCGAAAATAGGGACTAAAAGCTTTACGTTATATCAAGAAATTACAAATAAAGAGACAGGAATTACCATTGCCAAATCGACTGCTACATTAGTTTGTTTTAATTATGTGGAGCAAAAAACGGTACCCATCCCGCCTGAATTAAGAGAAAGGTTGCAACAAATGTCTGTAAAATCCGTTTGATATTCGTGATGAAAGCCTATTTTTCTTAATGAAAGAAGAAATGTGGTGATTGATCAGATCATAACTATCTAAAGTATAAACAGTCTTCATTTATGTACTACAACTAAAAAATGAATCAAATAGGCATCCATTATGCCTAACTACAATAAATAAGGAGCGATACGATGGGAGTTAAACAAGATAATCATTTGTTAGTAAATGTGAAGGAAGGAATAATGCATGTAACGTTGAATCGCCCAGATAGTTTGAATGCTTTTAGCCCGAGCATGATAACCGGCTTAAAAGAAGCAATCGAAGAAGCGAAGCAAGATGAGGCGATTCGAGTAGTTGTTCTATCCGGTTCCGGCCGCTCATTTAGTGCTGGTGGCGATGTGAAAACAATGGGAACGGCGGAAGGTATCGATGCCTATAACCATATCGGTGAATTAAACGAATTGATTATAGCGATGCGGGATTTAGAAAAGCCGATTATTGCAGCCGTGCATGGCTTTGCGGCAGGGGCAGGATTTAACCTTGCTTTAGCAAGTGATTTAATCCTTGCGGCAGAAGGAAGTAACTTTGTCATGAGCTTTTCGCAAGTTGGATTAGTTTCGGACGGTGGTGGATCGTACTTTTTACCAAGGCTGATCGGCCCACATTTGGCAAAAGAATTATTTTTTACAGCCGAGCCGATAACTGCGGAAAAAGCTTATAAGCTTGGCATTGTCAATCATGTATATCCGCTTGATACATTTGAAGAAAGTGTATTTGCCTTTGCTTCTAAAATTGCAAATGGGCCGACACAAGCATATCGCTTTATCAAGAAAATTACGAACCAATCGTTTACCTCTTCTTTAGATGAAATTCTAGAACAAGAACGGATTACACAAGCTACCCTTGTAACAACGGAGGACCACCGTGAAGGGGTACGAGCGTTTAAAGAAAAAAGAAAGCCTCAATTCCACAAAGAACATATACAGAGTACTTAAGTAATTGCTTTTTCATCAGGATTCATAGCTTTTCGCTAACATCGCTGTGATTGAAAAACGCTCAATATCATAACTCACTAGATGAAGGTCAAAAAAAGTGAATGATGCTTCCGTAGCCTCTATGTCTAGGTACTCATGTTGCATACAGTAATATAAAAGCTTTTCCTACAACTCGGACGAATAAGCGAGCAGAAATTCGAAACTGATAGCGATCTAGGCTACGGGAGCATGGAACAAATAGATTATGCTTTATTTTAACTTTACAGCCAAGAAGTCTCTCACTTCTAAACGTGAAGGTGCTTTTAGCACCAGTGAAAGTGGGAGATGAATTGGCTTCGGACAAGGACAGGCTTTGCCTGTTCAATTGTCCGACATTTTGATAAAATCAACCTATGACGTTCTTTGATAACTGGATATATATGGTTGCATGGAGAAAGAAAATGCGAAAACCAAGCTGTTCCTTCCATGCGTAAAATATCCAAGGTACGAAAAGAACTCCGAAACGTTGGACATCTAGGGCAGGGACTGCCCGAAGTAACGCTCAAGGAGACGAAAGAGTGCTTTCGTCGAGGAGTTGAGAAGCTCCCACTTCAAGCGTTAGCTAAGTGGCGAGTAGTTCACATGATCACGATGATCTAATTTGCTTAAATTTCATATCCAGCAAAATCGGCGAACATCTTATATGTGGATTCAGATAGTTCGCAAAGCTAATCATAGGATTTCTTTAAAGGCAAAACCCTTCCAACCGGTTACTAGCGTAATACTGTCCTTGCAATTTTTTAAGATATCGCTTACAATTGTATTAAATATTCAGAACATACTAACCGGTTAGGATAAAAATGAAGGAGGCTAACAAGATGATTTTCTCACATTCAGAAAAAATAAAAGAACTGAAAGAGAAGTTACTACGGTTTATGGATGAGCATGTATACCCGAATGAACGTGTTTATGAGGAACAATTGTTAGAGCAGGAAGATCGTTGGGCTCGTGTACCGCCAATTATGGAAGAGTTAAAAGCAAAGGCAAGGGCAGAAGGCCTATGGAATTTATTTTTACCTGATTCGGAGTATGGGGCTGGTTTGACGAATTTGGAGTATGCTCCATTATGTGAAATTATGGGTCGGTCGCCAATTGCACCAGAAGTGTTTAATTGTAATGCTCCAGATACAGGTAATATGGAAGTTTTAGCTCGATACGGCTCCGAAGAACAAAAAAAAGAATGGTTGGAGCCGCTACTAGAAGGAAAAATTCGCTCTTGCTTTGCGATGACGGAACCAGATGTAGCATCAAGTGATGCAACGAATATTCAATCGAGTATTGTTCGTGATGGGGACGAATATGTTTTAAACGGTCGGAAATGGTGGATTTCTGGAGCAGGGGATCCGCGGACGAAAATTGCAATTTTTATGGGGAAAAGTAATCCGGATGGACCACGTTATGAACAACAATCGATGATTTTAGTTCCATTGGATACACCAGGTGTCAAGATTAAAAGAATGCTGCCGGTTTTTGGGTATGATGGGGCTCCGCACGGTCATGGCGAAATCCTATTTGACAACGTTCGCGTTCCAGCGAGTAATATGATTTGGGGTGAAGGAAAAGGATTTGCCATTGCCCAAGCGCGTCTGGGACCTGGAAGAATCCATCATTGTATGCGGCTCATTGGTGCTGCGGAACGTGCGCTTGAATACTTATGTAAGCGGGTTCAAGAAAGGGAAACGTTTGGGAAACCAATCGCAGAACATGGTGTTGTACAGCACTGGATCGCTGAGTCAAGAACAGAAATTGAACAAGCGCGTCTCCTTACATTGAAGGCGGCACATATGATGGACACAGTTGGTAATAAAGAAGCGCAGGCAGAAATTGCGATGATCAAAGTCGTTGCCCCGAATGTAGCAACGCGAGTTATTGATCGGGCAATTCAAGCATTTGGTGGAGCAGGGGTCAGTGATGACTTTCCACTTGCGAACTTTTACGCAAATGCTCGGACGCTGCGGATTGCCGATGGGCCGGATGAAGTACACAATCGCCAAATAGCAAGATTAGAATTAAGGAAGTATCAATAAGGTTGATCAACTAGCTAACAATCTTTTATGAATAACGGGGGGAATCATAGATGAGTATACTAGATTTATTCAAATTAGACGGAAAAACAGCCATCGTTACCGGAGGTGGCCGGGGGCTTGGCGCACAGATTGCAACAGCATATGCTGAAGCGGGGGCAAATGTCGTTGTTTGTTCGAGAAAATTAGAACCATGTGAAGAAATGAGTAAAAAGTTAAAAGCAGAATTTGGTGTCGACTCACTAGCATTTTCATGTGACGTGACGAATATAGATGATATTAAAAATGTTGTCAAACAAACGAAAGACCATTTTGGATCCATCGACATTTTAGTAAATAATAGTGGTGTTACGTGGGGTGCGGATGTAGTCGATATGCCACTAGAAGCTTGGGAAAAAGTGATCGATGTCAATGTGACGGGAACATTTTTAATGAGTCAAGAAGTTGGAAAAGTAATGATTGAACAAAAACAAGGAAAAATTATCAATATTGCTTCTGTTGCTGGCTTTGGCGGCACACCACCGTTCATGCAAACGATTGGCTATAATACGAGCAAAGGTGCAGTAATGACATTTACAAAAGATTTAGCCGTAAAATGGGGACATCACAATATTAACGTCAATGCGATTGCACCAGGGTTTTTCCCAACAAAAATGTCAAAAGTTCTTATTGAACAAGCAAAGGATCATATTTTACAAACAACACCACTAGGAAGATTAGGAAGTGATTCTGATTTAAAAGGGGCAGCTTTATTTTTAGCTTCCAAGGCATCTGATTATGTAACGGGAGATGTGTTAACGGTCGATGGCGGACAGCATGCACTCTAACGTAAGAGTAAAATTATTGTGGGCAAAAAATATCCCCCCTCATTTTGGAAAGGGTCAATGAACCCTTCCCAAAATGAGGGGGAAGCAAGCGTTAGCGCGCTAGCTACCATGTAAAAGGCATGAAAAAAGGGTCACTCCTTGATAAAATTAAATGAAAGACATTCTAGAAGAGATGGATAAACAGATTATGGAAACTCGAGATAAAAAACGATTTCGTTATAAGAAAAAATATCCGATGAAAATAGTAAGTTTATTTGGGGAAGTGAAAATAAACCGGACGTATTATCGGGACAGAGAAACAGGAAAATACGTTTATCTTCTTGATCGCTACTTAGACTATCAAGGAGAACGACATTTTAGCCCGTTGGTGGAAGCTGCAGCGATAGATTTAGCCGTAAAAGGACCTTCTTATCGAAAGGCCTCAGAAGCCCTGGAAACGTTGTTAGGTTATCCTGTGATGAGTCACGAAGCCATCAGGCAACTGTTGATGGAGGTTTCCAGTGTGCCTACACCGCGTTTGTCCGTTCCTCGCCCGGTGCTATTTGTAGAAGTAGATGGCTTATATGTAAAGCGACAAGGGAAGAAGAAAAAAGGGAAAGAAGAAAAAATCGCAGCCGTTCATCAAGGTTGGGAAACAAATGGAAAGCGAGTACGTTTAAAAAACAAACGTCATTTTATTCATGACGGGAAGCAACCATTTTGGGAAGCCTTTGAGGATTTTTTGGTAGACACTTATGAGTACGATCCAACCATCCATAAGCTTGTGATCAATGGAGATGGAGCCCATTGGATTACTGCTTGTCGTGAACATTTTAAAGGGAGAGCTTTCTTCTGTATCGACCGTTTTCATGTCGCTCGTGATATTCGAAGTATATGCCGTCATCATCCTCGCTATCGTCAAATGACCAAGGCATTGGCTTCCTATGATGGCCAGAGATTACTAACCAAATTAAACAGCGCCGTCGGTACTCTCGAAACAGAGGAGCAAGAAGAACGATTAGAACATTTAATCAGTCAGCTAGAAAAGTATCCGGAAGCCCTAGGGGATTATCGCCAATGGCTTCAAGAACAGGGAATAAATACAGATGGCATGCGACCGATGGGAAGTGCGGAGGCCACAATGAGGGTGTTTGCGAAGCGATTGAAGAATGGACGTAGTTGGGTAGATAAAGGCGTGCGTGCAATGAGTACTGGTTTAGTAGCTTGTCTGGATCATTTGTCGTTAAAAACCCCGTTTGGTCAAGTAGAAGCTAGGATGGATTCGAAGCAAGAGGACATTCGAACAAGAAGTTACATGAAAAAGATAGCTCGCACAATGAACGAAACGACAAGAGATAATTTAATGTATCTCAAAGGGAAAGCGAATATTCCTGTATATCAAGCGCTCAAAGGATTGAGAGGCTTTTAAAAAGAGATTAATAGCACATCAAAGGAGTACCCAGCAAGAGTGAATCCGCTTACAATTATTGGGGTTCACAAAAAGTTGCCCACAAATGGTTGACTCAGACCACTCTAACAATCGTATTGGTGCTTAATCGATGTTTTTGGTAGATTATAAGTAGTAAAAATAATAGAAAGGAACGGAGCTAATAAGATGAAAGAACAAATTACGCAACAAAGTATTCAATTATTTGAAGAAAAAGGATTCAGTCAAACATCGATTCAAGATATTGTGGATGCCTTACATGTAACAAAAGGAACATTTTATTACTATTTTTCTTCTAAAGAACAATTGCTGATGGATATCCATCTGCAATATATTGATCATCTATTAATGCGCCAACAACAAATTTTGGATAATGAATCGCTATCCCACCGTGAAAAAGTGACAGAAATTATTCTCATGTTAATTAAGGATATTAAAGACAAAGGGTCTAGTGGTCGAGTGTTTTTTAGAGAAATCCGCCACTTAAATAATAAAAATATAGATAAGATTAAGAAAAAACGTAATCAGTTCCGGTTAAATATAGAAGATGTCGTGCGAAGTGGTATGGTAGCAGGTGAGTTTAAGGAAGATCTTCGTCCGGATATGGTTGCTTTTGGCATCTTAGGGGTAACGAATTACAGCTACAACTGGTATAAACCGGATGGCGAAGTTACCCCGGATGAACTAGCAACGATTTTTTCCAATTTGGTGTTAACTGGAATTAGCGTAGATTAAATTTTTCTATAAACGACTGTAAATATATATTATATTATCGTTATACCTACTAGTTAGTATATTTATACAATAAAGGGGTGAGCGAGGGAAATGAGTAATTTATACAGTGAAACAATTCCTGTAAGAAAAGGAGAAGAACTTGATAAGAAACGGTTACAGAAGTTTTTAAATGACCATGTTCCGGAAGCACCAGAGGGAACATTGGAAATAGAGCAATTTGGTGCAGGTCATTCGAATTTAACTTATTTATTAAAAATCGATGATTGGGAAGCTGTATTACGGAGACCCCCTCTTGGGCCGGTAGCTCCGAAAGCGCATGATATGCAACGGGAATATACCATTTTAAAAAACTTACATCCTGTGTACCCAGCAGCCCCCAAACCATATATTTTTTCAGATGATACGTCTGTTGTTGGTAGTCCTTTTTTTATCATGGAGCGCCGGAAAGGAATCTTTCTAGATACAGAGTTTCCAACGCAGATTGATTATACAAGGGAGTTGGGAGAAAAAATTTCGAGCTTGATGGTTGATCAGTTAGTAGAATTACACGAAGTAGACTACACCAAAACAGGCCTCGTTCATTTAGCTAAACCGGATGGATTTTTAGAGCGACAAGTATTCGGGTGGATTAAACGGTATGAGCGAGCCAAAACAGATGAAGTTGCTTATGTTGAAGAACTAACGAGCTACTTAGAAAAAAATATCCCAACTTCTCCACAACCGACGGTTATTCATTACGATTATAAATTAAATAATGCATTATTCTCAGAAGACTTTAGCCAAATGACAGGTTTGTTCGATTGGGAAATGACGACAGTTGGTGATCCGCTAGCAGATGTGGGTGCGGCTATGAGTTACTGGATCCAAGCAGATGATCCAATGATGTTAAAAACAGGCCTTGGTAAGCCGCCAGTGACGATAAAGGATGGATTTTATACACGGGATCAATTTATGGAGGAGTATGCAAAACGAAGTAGACGGGATTTGGAAAATATTGACTTTTACTTAACGTTTGCTTACTTCAAACTCGCGGTAATCTGCCAACAAATTTATTATCGGTATAAACAAGGACAAACACAAGATCAGCGGTTTGCGCATTTTAATGAATTTGTAAAAAATCTCGTCTACTATGCGTGGCAAACCGTGCATAAATCGTAACTTATGCAAGTCATAAACTAAGTTGAAGGTTGGATTCATTTTGATGAAAATAAATCTGTTAATGAAAAAAGAAGAAATTGATCATGAAAAAATAGATCAGACCAAAATAGCTATCGTGCTAGATATTTTACTAGCAACGACAACAATTACAGCAGCTTTATCAGAAGGCGCCGAATGTGTCATTCCTGTTTTAGATGAACAAGAAGCCCGAGCGGAAGGAAAAAAACATGATGAGAAGGATATCTGTCTTACAGGGGAATATGCTGGCATGGTCATTGATGGATTTAATAACCCAGCCCCATCGTTGTTGCTCGATCATGTAAGAGGAAAAAAAGTAATTTTATCAACAACAAATGGGACGGTGGCCATCCGTAACGTAGCAGATGCGAAAAAAACATATATTGCATCGCTGTTAAACGGTCAAGCAGTTGCTGAAGAAATTGTGAAACAATATAACGGGGAGACGATTCTCGTTGTTTGCTCTGGTTCTTCAGGGCAATTTTGCTTAGAAGATTATTATGGTGCGGGGTATCTCATTAATAAGCTCATCCAATTATATGGTGAAGGGAAAATCGACCTTACAGATAGTGCTCGGAGTGCAGCTTTATTTTACGAACGTTTTTCGGAGGATAGTGAAAGAATTCTTGGTGAATCGAAAGTCGGGCAAATGTTAAATCATTTCGGACTGGAAGCGGATGTGAAGTACGCTAGTCAAAAAGGAAAGATCAATCTTATTCCACGACTGATTGGAAAAAAGGTAGTTAGTTAGAACTTCGTTGATTGTAAAAAAGAAGTGGTGAAAATGAATCTTTACTATAAAAGAAAAGGGGGAAAACGATAATGAAAAATACGGCTCATTTTGCACATTGGCCATTCGGTGTTACGCGGACAGTGACGGTGCCAGAGACGACAATTTATGATAATTTAGCGATGACAACAAAAAAATATCCAAATAAAGTAGCTATCGAATATTATGGGAGGTCCTATTCGTATCAAGAAATTTATAATGAAGTGGAAAAATTAGCTGCTTATTTAGAAAAGGAGTTAGCTGTTCAACAGGGAGAGCATATGTTGCTTTTTATGCAAAACTCTCCTCATTTTATTATCAGTTTATTCGCAATACTGCGAGTTCGAGCTGTTGTTGTCCCAATTAATCCAATGAGTACAACAGACGATTTGGAGTATTTTATTAATGACGGTGATATTAAACATGCGTTAGTTAGTCAGGAGTTATATGGAAAAGTTGCTCCATTACGGGAAAAGGGTCTACTAGAAGGAGTTATTGTTGCATCCTATTCAGAGTATGCAGCACCTGAGCACGCATTAGGTGAACTACCTCCCGAAGTGGCCGCTCCAACGGAAAGATTTACTAATACGGTTCCATGGTCAGTGGCAATCAATCACGATTTGCAACCTTCTCCGTACACGGGTGAAAGTGAGGATACGGCATTTATACCATACACTTCAGGGACAACTGGTGTTCCGAAAGGGTGTGTCCATACGAATCGGTCAGTTCAAGCGAACACCGTCAGTGCAAATCATTGGGTATCTTTAACACCCGATGTCGTTACGCTAACAACATTGCCTCTTTTCCATGTTACTGGCGTGTTGCATAGTTTGTTTGCCCCTATCTATATCGGAGCGACTATGGTTGTATTGACACGTTGGGACCGCGATTATGCTGCGAAAGCAATCGAAACGTATAGATGTACCCATTGGATTAATATTAGTACGATGCTCATTGACTTTTTAGCTAATCCAAATCTCGAAAAATACGATATTTCCTCGTTACAGCTCGTCGGCGGCGGTGGTGCAACATTACCAGAAGCAGTCGGTAATCAGTTGAAACAAGTAACAGGGTTGGAGTATGTAGAAGGTTATGGATTATCCGAAACGATATCCCATACACATTTTAATCCTCCGCAACGTCCGAAACTACAATGTCTGGGAATTCCTTCATTTAGCGTGGATGCCCGGATTATTGACATTGTTACAGGGGAGGAACTTGGTCCAAACGAGGAAGGGGAACTAATCGTCCATGGTCCGCAACTGTTTAAAGAATATTATAAACAACCGGAGGAAACAGAAGCAAGTCACGTGGTAATTGATGGGAAAAAGTTTTTCAAAACAGGGGATATTGTAACAATGGATGAGGAAGGATACTTTTTCATTGTCGATCGCTTAAAGAGAATGATTAATGCATCTGGATACAAAGTATGGCCGACAGAAGTAGAATCGATCTTATATCAACATCCGGCTGTACAGCAAGCGTGTGTCGTAAGTGCCCCAGATGAAAGACGCGGCGAGACAGTAAAAGCTTTTATTATATTAAATGAAGAGTACAAAGGAAAAGTCACAGAAAATGAAATCATCGAGTGGGCTAAAGGCAAAATGGCAGCTTATAAGTATCCAAGAATGGTGGAGTTTCGCGATCGTTTACCAATGACTTCCAGTGGTAAAATATTATGGCGTCAACTTCAAGATGAAACGGTAAAACAAGCATAAGATTTTAGTTGTTTACAAGCTATTCTGATCAAACCTTGGAAACCGGTTCTGTCCTTCATGGAAACATGAAGGATAGACCGGTATTTTTTTCGTTATTTGGTAGTAAAGGGAGAGGACTTTTTTGTGGTAAGTATCGGGCTTTCTTATGTTTAGAAGTCACTTACTCAAGGGAAAAGTTGCCCCACATGTGCTCAGTACTCGCTCTAGGGAAAATTTATTCCACAAGCACTTAAAATTTGCTCGTTCTAGCGAAAAAGTTGATCCATGCGTCTTGGAAGTTGTTCATTTAAGGGAAAAAGTTGTTTCTCATGTGTTTAAAATTCGCTTGCTTTAGGATAAAGAGTTCTTCCACATGCGCTTAGAATTCGCATGTTTTAGCGCTAAAGTTACTTCTTCACATACTTGGAATCATCCTCTTGCATCCCAAAATCGATAACGGTAAGGGGAAATGCAACCCTAGAGGATTCGAGCTTTCCCCCCTGGATGTCATCATCCTTCTGCCTTACTTGTGCCAAACCAAGCGAAGGACTAGCCCAAAAACTAACCCTATTTTCTTCTTTAATTTTGTCCTTCAGCCTCTTGGAAATCTCGGTTATTCCGCAAGAACATGTAAAACGATGCTCCGAAGATTATCATGTAACCAAGGATACTCCAAATATAATATAACAAAAATAATTTCATATAATGAGCAAAATAGATTTGAGAGTGTAAAATGAGAGTGTAAAATATTTTGTGTAAATAGAAATTACTAAATAATGTTCATAGAAAAAGGAAGACCCTTTCTGTAGAATAAAGTTAGCCTACTAAATCCACAGAAAAGAGGTCTTCCCTATGAATCATCTTACTACAGATTTAATCGAAGCACTAGCACAAAAACAAAATATCGAAGAAGTTTTTCGTCATCATTTGGAAACAGCCATCAATCAGCTGTTGAAACATGAATTAACTGTCTTTTTAGACTATGAGCCTTATGATCGAGAAGGTTTTCATTCCGGCAATTCCCGTAATGGCTACTACGATCGTACCTTTAAAACCGAATACGGAGAACTACACCTTCGTATTCCTAGAGACCGTAATGGAGAGTTTCAACAACAAACAATAGCTCCCTATAAGCGTTCCAATGATACGCTGGAACAGTTTGTCATTCACCTTTATGAAAAAGGGATTACGACAAATGAAATCGCTCATCTCATGGAGCGAATGTATGGACATCGCTATTCCAAACAAACGGTTTCGAACCTAACGCAACTTGTTTCTGAAGACGTGCAGGCTTTCCATGAACGAAAGCTGGAAGAACGCTATGTGTGCATTTACCTGGATGCCACTCATATTCCGATTCGACGTCAAACGGTTGAAAAAGAAGCTGTCTACATCGCTATTGGTATTACGGAAGAAGGAAACAAAGAAGTTTTAGACTTTACCATTGCACCAACTGAGTCTTCGCACGTATGGGAAGAACTCCTCCAATGCCTACATGAGCGAGGAGTAGAAAGCGTTCTTCTCTTCATTTCCGATGGATTGCCAGGGATGACAGATAGCATTCATCGTGTCTATCCAAAGGCGAAACATCAAGTGTGTTGTGTACATGTCGCTCGAAACATTTCCAGTAAAGTACGTGTAAGGATCGCGCAGCCATTCTCGATGATTTTAAGGCCGTCTATCAAGCGAAAGACCGTGAAGAAGCTTTAGAAGCCTTAGAACGAATGCAAAGCAAGTGGGAAAAGTCTTATCCACGTGTCAT
>NZ_BMEV01000073.1 GCF_014637175.1 Compostibacillus humi
CTTCAGACATGACGGTCACCCCCCATGCCCTTGTCTTAAGCTACAGCTACTACTGCCTTCACTGTTCGGGACTTTCACCCTATAGTCTGCACCCATGCCGGGCACACCAAAAAAAGGAGATAAACTAAGTCTATCTCCTTTTTCCCCATTATTCGTTGGATAATTTTAACATATCCAATATCTTAAAAAACAAGCTGAGGATAATCGCGACAACCGTTGCCAATCCCATACCAGATAAAGCTACCGTTCCGATGCTTAAAGATGCGCCGCTGATGCCGATTCCCAGCACGACACAGACTAAAATTAAGTTTTGGGATTTATTCAAATCGACTTTTTGCTCTACAAGCATCCGCAACCCGCTGGCAGCGATAATTCCAAACAATAGCAAGGAAATTCCGCCCATTACCGGATCAGGTATGGAGGATATTAGGGCTGCTAACTTGCCGCAGAAGGATAAGAGAATAGCGATTACTGCTGCTCCTCCGATAACCCAAGTCGAATATACCCGGGTAATGGCGAGAACACCGATGTTTTCCCCATACGTAGTATTTGGTGTTGAACCGACTAAACTGGAGATCATCGTCGAAATCCCGTTCCCCATCAAAGAACGATCTAATCCTGGCTTTTTCACTAAATCTTTCTTCACAATGTTGCTTGTTACAACTAGATGTCCGATATGTTCCGGAATTAATACGAGTGCTGCTGGCAGAATAATTAAAATGTCGGACCAATTAAATTGGATTTGGTAAAACGTCGGCATTTGAATCCAAGCTGCCTCTTTCACTTCACTGTAATCTACGATGCCAAAAAATGTTGCTACAATATAACCTGTAATAATACCTAACAAAATCGGGATAATCTTGAAAAATCCGCGCATCGTTACCCAGTAAACAATGGTAGATGCAAGGGTAATCAGCGATACAGCGACAGCAGTCGTGTCAATTGCCGCATCCTCCGCTCTGACGAGTCCGGCCATTCCTGCCGCAGTCGGGACTAGTTCCAATCCGATAACTGCCACGATGGAAGCCATGGCAGCAGGCGGGAAAATCACGTCAATCCAGGACGTGCCGACAACGCGAACGAGCAATCCGACAATTACGAGCACTAAACCGACGGCGAAAAACCCTCCAAGAGCGTATCCAAAGCCATCGCCGCCAGCATGAGCTGCTAATACTGCCATAACCGGGGAAATAAAAGCAAAGCTGGACCCTAAATAGGCTGGGATTTGTCCTTTTGTTATGAAAATATATAATAGCGTTCCGATACCATTCATTAATAAGATCGTTGCCGGATCAACACCAAACAAAATCGGCACTAACACGGTGGCGCCAAACATGGCGAATAAATGCTGCAAACTTAACGGCAAACTTTGCAAAAATGGCAGCCGTTCATCTACTTGTATTTCTCGATGATTCATCTGTCATCTCTCCTCTTTTCGGTTATCTTCTTCCATTTAGCGGGACTTCATACAGCCGAGGAAGTAGCCCGGTCCATTCCCCTGCGCTGCAATTCCCTTTGTTGAACGAACCTATGAATGGTCTGGACCAGGAAGGCATAAAAAAAGCACCTTGCCTGGCGACCTGGCAAGGTGCATAGAAACGCACACATTTATGCACAAAAATTGCGCATAAAGACATACTGATTACGCACAACCTTGCCAGCCTCACGGGACTGAATTAAAGGTTCCTTATGAAGTTAAATCTATTATTACGGATAATAGAGAGAAAGTCAAGGACAATTTTTCTCTTTACGCTCCCATTTTCTTCATGAAGGGATAGACAGCTAAAATATTGTCTAAACGAAAAATCCGTAATTTCTGCCTGGCGTAACAGAAAGCCAAAATGTGGTTTTCCCTCAATTTTATTACCCGGATTGTCCGCTGGGATAAATCATTCTCTTGGGAAAGATAAATAATCTCCAGCTTTTCCTTCGTTTGCATGGATCGCAGAAAAAGTTTTTCCATTTCTTCCTCCAAAACAGAACGTTTGTTCTTATTTTACCATAAACTGCTCTTATTGCAAATGAAGGACATGATATTTTTCCGTTTTGGAATAATAAAATGGAACGAATGCGGGAAGGAGAATGAATATGGCAGAAACGACAATTTTTGTGAAAGAAGCAACGACAGATTCAATTATTCAGCAGATAGAGCAATTGCTCAATCAGATAGATGGAGTGGAAAGGGTATTAATTGATACTGAAGACGGGGAAGTAAAATTAGAATTTGATACGGATAAAATAACGGAAGAAGAGATTGCTTCCATGCTGATGGAACAAAATTATTTATTACATTGACATTGGTAAAAGCTTGCCCACAAAAATGGGCAAGCTTATGGAAAAAGTCAGCCGGCAATTGTTACCGATTCTTGTTTGTCATCAGATGAAACATAAAGATAGTGAATTGTAATTTCCGGCCGGCTTCCGATACGGACATTGACTCCTGTCTAGCCGAGTCCTTCACTAATATAAAAGGCTTTTCCCTGATAATAATGCAGTCCTTTTACGATATTCATCCGGGCTAATTTTCCCATTTTGACAAGATGATACGGCTTTGGCCAATATATTTGTCCGCCATGAAAATGGCCGGATAACAGATAATCAAAATTATAGTCTTTCATTTTCAAAACGACATTCGGATCGTGGGTTAACACTAAATTGTAGCCGTTTTTGATTCCGCTGTATGCTTTATCCACTTCACTGCGGTTTGTGCTGTTATCATCAATTCCGATAATATTTATATTCTTTCCGCTGCAGACTATCGAGTGATGCTCATTTTGCATCGTTTTTATTCCATAATCTTGCAGCAGATTATTAAGCACCCTAAAGTTTTTCTTTCTTAACACATAATCATGGTTGCCATACACCGCATAGGTGCCATATTTCGGGTTTAGTTCAGTTAACGTTTCCAGATAAGGAATTAATCTCGGTATACTCCGCTTTCGGTCTAGGAAGTCGCCGGTAAGTGCAATGATATCGATGGATTCATCCTGCAGCCTGCTTTTTAGTTCCTCAGGACTGACGGAAATATTTTCGATATGCATATCAGATATGTGCAAAACCTTTAAAGGGGAAGCATTGTTGTCAAAAGAAGGTTTATTTATTTCCACCGCATTAACCGTAACTGCTTTCGTATTTTTATAGCCGCGAAAAAACGCATACCCTAAAAGAATAACGATAATTGCAATGAAGCCAAAAATCATAGCTACGCCTCCTCTGTTCTATTATAAGGGGAGGCTTGGTCATTTGTTTAGTTGTAAATTATGGGTATTCGGCTGGAATTCAATTCTTGGAATATTTCTTCTCCAGCACTTTCTTCGACATAATTAAATACATCGGCGCTGTCATTTCCTTGCTTATTTTCTCAGCAGAAAGAAAAAATATCGGAAATAGCGCAATTTGCTTAAATCGTTTATACCATTTATTTTTTAAGGGAAAAACGTCAAATCCGAGTCTTTCCGATCCTTTATACAACGTTGTAATTCCAATAATTCCTTTGATCTCTTCTCTTTTTTGATGGCCTTTTATGTAATGGCTTACAAAGGGCAGGGATTCTTCTACCAATTTATAAGTAGTCAGCGCACGGCGGATGTCACTGGGATAATTTATAATTTTCCTTAAAAGTTTGACGTTATGCAAATGTATTTTTAACAGCAAATCGTTCTTATTGATGATCGTGCCATCCGATAATATTATTTTTGCTCCTTTATATTTCATCAGACGAACACGAATGATCGTTCTATCGCCAAGAGCATTTTTTACATAGTTTAAACGGGTGAACTGAAAATAAATCGGGTCAATCATGCTCCATATGTACAGCCAGTTTTGCTTCCATTGCATTTTCCTCTACTCCCTGGTAATGTGAACATTTATAGTTTTATTTTGACAAAATGAAACGGAAACTATTACAAAATAATGTCTCCGAATGAAATAAGCCTTTCCGACTTAAAATAATGGAAAGGAGGCAAAAAGCGATGTACAAAGTTTTATTTCTGCCCTTACTGCAAATTCCTACGGGCCATCATCATGTGGCAGATTCCATCCGTGAGCAATTACTGGAGTCCGGGAAAAATTTCCATTGTGAAAAAGTTGATATCATTTCCCATTGTTACGGCAAGTGGGAATCTTTTGTTTCCTCCTTCTATTTGCATTGGATACATCTTTCTCCAGCAACTTACAGCCGAATTTACCAATGGAATGCGGTGAAAGGTATTTCTAAAAGGTATTATATTTACGAAAGATTATTTTTAAAAAAAGTACTTCACCTGTTGGCCGCATATGAACCAAATATGGTCGTCTGCACTCATGCCCTGCCCTCCTATCTCATCAATCAAATTAAGAAGAATCATCAATGGCAAGGAATCGCATTAAATGTTTATACCGATTATTTCATAAACGATTTGTGGGGTATGGATTGCATCGATTATCATTTTGTTCCCTCTGACGAATTGAAACGGCAATTGCTAAAAACAGGAATTGATCCAAAGAGAATTTTCGTTACCGGCATACCTGTCCATCCGAAATTTCAGCAGCAATATGTTAAAGAAAGTCATAACAGCCGGATTACAATGCTGATTAGCGGCGGAAATATGGGGGCCGGTTCGATAATGAAAGTAATAGAACGCTTAGAACCTTCGGGAAAAATTTTTTATAAAGTACTTTGCGGAAAAAATCATCAGCTTTTTTCTTCGATTAAAAAATTGAAAAATCCTTATGTACAGCCTTTGCCCTATATTTCGTCAAAAGACGAAATGAATCGGTTGTACGAGGAAGCAGATGCCATTATTACAAAACCCGGAGGAGTCACAATTAGTGAATGTTTGTGGAAAAAACTTCCCATCTTTGTATATGAAGCTTTGCCAGGACAGGAAGAATTTAATTTCCGGTTTTTGCAGAAACATGCCCTAGTCTACGACCTCTGTTACGAAAATCCGAAAATGCATTTGGAAAGTTATATGTTACGAATTTTAAATAATGAAACGAAAGAAATCCGGAACCGTTTCGAATCCTTTTATCGAGGATTAGAAAAGAGAAATATTTTAATGCTATTCGAAGATATTTTAGAAGGCTCATGAATTTACATGGAAAACTGGGATAATGTCCTTACCAACCTCCGTCATTAGTGCGTACGTTAGTAATATATAATGATGGAGGTGTTATGAAAATGAGCAAATCGAGAGACGGATACGGGGCAGGATTTGCCTTTATCGTTGTGATGTTTATTTTATTAATTATCGTTGGAACGTCCTATGTCAGATATTAACACCTGAACAGTCTGTTTTATGCAGACTGTTTTTTTATGCTAAAACAGTTTAAATATTCCAGGCATATCCCATTTAAGTTAGCCACATACTAAAGAAAAAAGGATGGATTTCATTGAATCATCTAAAAGCAATCGGAATTAAGTTCATTGTCATTGCAACAATCCTTTTTTCCATTTTATCCATATTCGATACAGCTTCACTTACAGAAATTTTAATGATCAGCTTCATCGTTACAGGAGCCGCTTACTTAATTGGAGATTTGTTTATTTTGCCTAAATACGGCAATTTCCGGGCATGCCTCACTGATTTTGGGCTGGCTTTTTTATCCGTATTGCTGCTTACTTTCCTGTTCATGGAAGGGGATTACCCAAGGGTGCTTATTTCCGGATTTGCCGCATTTTTTATCGCCATTAGTGAAGGTCTTTTTCATATATATATGAAAGAAAAAGTGTTGCCAGACAGAGAAGATGAAACGAAAGCTATCGGAAATCACGCCTATCTCGCTGAATTTTCTGAGGAAGAAAACCCGAAACGAAAAGACGAGTAAAGAAGCAAGACTTTCACTAAATTCTTGCTTTTTTTGCTTCTTCCAAAAAGGAATCTGGCGGCAGAAACTTTGGAGATTTTTAGCTGGCGCTATCCAAATCTGGAAACACTAACTCCAAAATACGGAAAGGAGAAAAGACTGTGAAACATCCGACAGCACTTTTGATTAAGTTTTTTCTTGTAACAGGGGTATTATGGGTCATGCTCGGAATATTTTTTGACGTATCCTTTTGGAATGTTATAACCTTAAGCGTTATTTTGACACTCGTTTCCTTCTTCGGCGATGTGTACATCCTTCCGCGGATAGGTACGATTCTCGGGGTTATCGGCGATTTTGCTCTTGCCCTGTTATTAATCTGGATGATTGGTGCCTATTTTTTCACAGACAGCATAAATTGGTCCATGGCAGCACTTAGTTCAGCAATTGTTATCGCGTTGGCAGAAATTTTCTTTCATCGGATGATGGCTGAAAAAGTGCGGCGCAAAGCTTATCCAAACCCGTCAAGTCGCCTGCAGACAGAATCAGGAAAGGAGTTCGACTTTTCTAAAAGCAAAAAAGACGTATAAAACTATTGTTTTATTATTTAAAATATTACTTCATTCTCCTTAATAGGTTTATTTTTGTAGAAATGGTTAGAATATTTGGTGTCAGTATAATTTACTTACGTTCAATGCCAAACAGTAAATGTACTGAAAAAATACATCTAGGAGGGTCGACATTGGCAAAAAATAAGAATAGGAAAAATCGCAATAACAACAACAATAATAATAACAATAATGTTGAATTTGCGAATGAAAATAAGTTTAATGATTTAGATTTCGATAATAATAACAAAAATCGAAATCGGAACGAGAATAATCGTAATAACTAAAACGGCATCATTACATCAACCTGTATCCTATATATTGGATACAGGCCTTTATTATGAATGAAAAACATTCAAGGTGCGGGTATCTGTTCGGTACCCGCACCTTGATTCATGGCATTACAATATTTCAATTCTCCTTCCTTTTCGTTTGTCTGAATGAAGTTTAGGAATTTCAATGTGCAAAATGCCATCTTCAAGTTTCGCTTTTATATTATCCTGATCTGCGTCATCGACATAGAACTGTCTGACAAACTCGCCATAAGACCGTTCCCGGTGAATGTATTTATCTTTCTCTTCAACTTGTTTCATCTCATCTCTTTTAGCTCGGATCGTTAGATAATTGTCTGTTATTTCAATTGTAATATCGTCTTTCTTAAAACCAGGGAGTTCCGCTTGTACATAGTAGGCATTGTCTTTTTCTACAATGTCTGTTCTGAAGGATTTAGCAGATTGGAAAGGTATTGGGAAATTGCGGTGGAAGACATCTTGGAAAGTTTCCAACATCTGATCAAACACATCATCTTTTCTCTTATACGGTCTTAAATCAAACATATAAATTCCTCCCTTATTGATATATTTCCACATTATTATTATACAAAAATTCCACGATTATACCCATATTTCTAACATATATCGCTATGTATTGACTATATTTGACTAATATACGATGTAAATATTGCATATTAAATCAACTGTAAAAAAGCACCCGCAATTTTGCGGATGCCTTCATAATAATCCTGACCTTCTGTTAGAAACGGGCTTTACAACGGTATATTCGCTGACCCTTTTTCGAGAACTTTTCCTCATATTCCGTCATGACATTAAGCGGATCATTCAATGCATGAAGATCGAGACTTACTTCTTCCAGCTTCATCCCAAATTGGGAAAAACTGACTAATGAATACTCAAAAAATCCTTGATTATCAGTTTTTAGAATAATCTCTCCATCAGGATGCAAAATATGTTTATATTGTTCGAGAAACGTATGGTATGTCAATCTTCGCTTTTCATGTCGATTTTTTGGCCAAGGATCGGAAAAATTTAAATAAATGGTGGTAATTTCGTTTTCTGCAAAAATGTCCCGAACATCTTTTGCATTGATATTTAATAAAAAGACATTCTTCAGCTCTTCATCTAATACTTTTTGAACGGCGGAGACAATGACACTTTTTACAACTTCTATCCCGATAAAATTAATTTCCGGGTGCTGTTTTGCCATTCCGGCGATAAATTGTCCTTTGCCTGTTCCAATTTCCAAGTGTATCGGTTGGTCATTTTGAAATAAAGTTTGCCATTTCCCCTTATTCTCGTCCGCATTAGGAATAACAATATGGCTGTTTTCTTTAATAAAGTCATCGGCCCAAGGTTTATGGCGCTGACGCATAATATCCCTCGCTTTTCCTCTTATGATGAATAAAAATGTGCAAACTGATAAAAAATAGTGTCATGAGGTGATACAAATGACACTAACGACCAATCATTTATTGACCTTATTACAGGATATTTTACATGAACAATCATCGGAACTACAAGCCGACGTCTCCGAATACCAGCAAATTAAACGGCTGGTGAAAACGATGATGGCCAATAATAGCATTTCCAATGAAACGTTATTGCAGCTTCTGCCGGAAATTTACAACTACGGAAGACTGGGGGAAAATGCGCAAAACATGGAGGAACTTATCCATTCGAACAAAGATAATATCGAGCAATGGCTGCATGCTATTGATGAGACGACTTTACAATAGCGGTAACACTTCCTTGTTCAGTTTATAAAGATTATTCCGTCTGTCATGTGCTCTTTTATTCTCTTTTCTTTCCATATGCCATGAAAAATAATGGAGAGAATCATATAATAAAAACCAGTACATTCGTTCGATGACATTATCTTCTTTATCCGCTCCATATTTTTCTAACCAATCTTCCCATTGATTTCTCGGAATATAGCCGTTAAGGATCATGCCAAAATCAAAGGCAGGATCCGCGATGGTTGCATTGTCCCAGTCGATTAAATATAGGGAACCGTCCTTTGACATCAGCAAATTATGATGGTTAATATCACTATGGCAAACGGCCAAGTTTTGGTTTCTCGTCTTTGGGAGCAATTTTTCCAAATGTCGGATTGCCGTTTGCACTTCTTCATATTGACGATGCAAATTTAAATCATATATTTTCTTTTTAATCGACAGAAAAAAATCATCGGAAGTAAAGGGCTTAATTCCGATTCGCAGCAGCATATTTAATAACTCGCTGGAATGGTGAATTTTTCGCAATAGCTGTGCCACCTTTTCTTGCTGCATATCTTCAGGTGCAAGTTCCCGGCCTTCCAGCCATTCCTGAGCAGTAATCACATCTCCGTTTTCCATCCGCTTCGTCCAAATCAGTTTGGGAACAATCCCTTCAGCAGATAATACAGCCAGAAATGGAGATGAATTTCGTTTCAAAAATAGCCGTTTATTATTTTTTTGTGCAATAAATGCCTGTCCTGTCAGTCCTCCAGCTGGTTTTAACTTCCACCCGTCGCCCAGCGCTTTTTCAAGCCATTCCAACATAGTTCTTCCCATCTTTCAATTTTGCAGTCCTTTTCACATTTTATCGGTTACAAGAGAAAATTACAACAGCATATTTACTTTTTTGTCTGTCTGACTACAGAAAGGGGTGTCGGATTTTTTTCAATTTGACTTTGATAACAGACTGCCGTTTCTCCATCGACTTGAACGTGAAGAAGATGCTGGGAAGAAACTTTTATCTTTCTCCCCTCTAACACTTCTACTTCTTTAAAGGAAGTATGTTTTCCAAAAAAGACGGTAAAAAACAAGGTAAGCACTTTCCATTTGGAAATCTCGTGGATAATAATCAGTGATATCCGGTCCGACCGGTTCGCTGCCCCTGGAATAATTTTCATCCCGCCGCCATAATAGGGATGATTGCCGCATGCGATCATCCAGCAATTCTGCAGCTTCCTTGGACGTCCATCCACTTCCAGTTCAATCTGCATCGGCTGAAATTGAATTAAAACTTGAATAAGTGCGATGATATAGGTAACTTTTCCCAATCGAAGGAAATTAAAAATATGTTTATAAAATGAATGGTTTGCTTTATTGGCGATTTGAGCATCAAATCCAAAGCCAATGGAATTGACAAAGTTCTTTTTTAACTGTTTATTTAGCGTATATTGTCCAACCCAATATGACTCACTATTTTCGCCGCGAATAATATTTTCAAAAATTTCCGCCGCATTTCCCTTAATGCCGCAGCTCCTGGCAAAGTCATTCCCCGAACCTCCCGGGATAACGGCAATGCGAATATTTTTGTAATCACCGGCACCGTTGATAACTTCGTGTACCGTGCCATCCCCGCCAATAACAATAATCGTCTCCGGAAGGGATTTCCGTGCAATTTCTCTTGCAATCTTTTCCCCATGTCCTGGATATTTCGTAAAATAATATTCGCTGTTTATTTGCTGATAACTGTCCGTTTCCTTTATTTTTTCAAATATCCGTTTTGCTTTCCCCTTTCCGGCCTTCGGATTGACGATAAAAACATACATTACTGATCCTCCACATCCCCAATTTTTATAAATTCATCGGAATCCTCCCATTCCGGACGCTTTATAGAATTTGTCTGGCAATGCTTGAGCAAAACGGAAGCTGTTTTTAATTGCCGACTTTTTAACGGGGAATGTAAACTGCGCCTTTCCTTAAACCATTGGCCATATTCGTCTTTCCCGATGATTGTCGTGTTATATGGCTCTGTATAATAAAAGATAGAATTGGTGCGGGAAAGAATTGTCTTTTGAATCGGAAATTCGACGTGATGATTATGCAGTATACTTTTGATAATATTTTCTGTTCTTTTCAAGGAAACGACAGGACTGATAATTTTTTCCTTTATTCCTTCCTTTTCAATGTTCCAAGTTCGTTCATCCCCGGCCATAATTACCGCATTATCTTCCAGTTCCAGTACATGGATAATTTCCATCCCTATTGGCGATATAAATACGATTTCTCCATCGATAGGAACATGTTTGACATAAAAAACCGGATAATACATTAATAAATAATTGTCCGGAAAGCGCTGCAAAAAAAATTTCAAGAGCATATCGTTAAAATATTTTGCATCCACCTTGGACATTTGCGTCATTGTAGACGTTCCCCATTTTAATTGAAATTGCAGCAGCCGGTCGAGGTAATACTGTTTTAATTCATCTATATTATTTGGCAAAACTTGCTTTTCCTCTTTCGGAACTGATTCCAGCTTTCTCTCTTTTTTCGCAAATAATTTTAATTTTTCCAGGGGGGATTTTGGTTGGGATTCCGTTTCTTCTTTCGTGAACACATCTTCTGGTTCTGCAAACTTCTCCTCCTGCCATTGCTGATATAGCTTATTCCAGTTGTCCTTTTTCATGCGGATAAATTGGGCTGGATAGCGATATGTGTCCCATTCATAACGGGAAAGATAATCAGCTAATTTAATTAATTGCGCCAATTAACCATCACCCTTGCTCATATTTTTCTTCATTCTTTTCCAAGTAAGGAATAGGTGTGTACCGGTTTATATTTTTGTTTTTTTTCTGGCTCCACTTGGTAAAGCACCGCTTTGGCAACTTCCATCGTAAAGATGTCACGATACGGTTCCTTAATTGATGCTAATATTTCCGTCATATCTTTCGAATTCGTATTGTCCCATCTTTTGCCTAACGTAATATGGGGGCGGTAGGGACGGTTTTCTTTCGGAAAGCCAGCCATTTCTGTTACATTCTCTACCGTTTGCTTCAGTAAGAATAATGGCTCTGATTCCTCAACCCCAGCCCATACGACACGAGGGTGTTTCCGGCTGCCAAACGTACCGACCTTTCCAACCCGAAGGGAAAAAGGAGCATGCAGTTCCAAATCCGAAAGTCCCCTTGACAAATCGGTTAGTTGATTGTCTGACACCGGTCCGAGAAATTTTAATGTAATATGGAAGTCTCTTTTGTCATACCACCGCTTTAATGGAATATGCTTCATGAGTTGAGATTGCCATTCGGCAAACTGTTCTTGTATAGATTCCGGAAGCGGAATGGCAATAAAATAATGGGGATAATTTCCCATTCTTCCGTCCTCCTTTATCTTTTTAACGAAAGACAGTAATTTAGTTCCTTCTCTGTCAGTCTTCGGTATTCTCCGGGAGCTAGGGACGTATCTATTGTAATGTCCCCCATTCGGATTCGTTTTAAGTACATTACTTTTTTATCGACTGCAAGGAACATTCGCTTTACTTGGTGGAATTTCCCTTCCGTAATGGTAATTTCCACCTCGGATTGCTCGCCGCTCGCAATAATGTTCAATTTCGCTGGTTTTGTATGATAGCCATCGTCTAACGTAACCCCTTGCTGAAATTTCTCTGCATCTTCCGCAGTCACTCTTCCTTTGATTTTGGCAAAATACGTTTTTTCCACATTTTTATTCGGGGATGTCAGCTGATGAGCCAACTCCCCGTCGTTTGTTAAGATAAGCAGCCCTTCCGTATCTTTATCGAGCCGTCCTACAGGAAAAGGCTGAAACCATTTTTCTTCTTTAGATAATAGATCGACTACCGTTCTTTCCCGGGAATCTTTCGTAGCAGAAATGACTCCCTTTGGCTTATTCATCATAAGATAGATATATTTTTCATAAACAGCCCTTTCACCATCCACTTCAATCCTATCACTCTCCGGGTCAACATGAATGCTGCCATTTTTTTGGACTTGCCCATTGACAGTTACCCGTTTCTCTTTTAATAAAAATTTTACTTCCTTCCGGCTGCCAAACCCCATATTGGCAAGCAATTTATCCAGTCGCATTTGCACCGCCCTCATTTCTATGCCCTTTTCCATTTAGCAAGAAGTTTATCGATAACTGGTACCTTTCCGTCAAATATTCTTTCCAATAAAGTGGACGCATAGGCAAAATATAAATAAACACCCCCGCCTACTGTAACACCGATTGCCAGCATGATTGCCGCACCCCACCACGACTCGTCATACGGGATAAATAAGCCAAATACGGCCCGAACGATCCAAATTGCGGCACCCATGATTAAAATGAAAATACCGATAAGCATCGTTCTTTTCACAGTTTGGCGATACGGCATCTGAATAGAAACTTTTATCCGCCATAGGTTTAAAGCAACAGCAATGCCTGCTGCAAGGGCCGTTCCAAAAATGGCACCCTTCGGACCAAATATATGAATAAGCTGGATATTAAGCAAAACTTTTGCCAGAAGGCCTGCAAGCAAACTTATAATAGAGAAGTTTTGCTGATTGATTCCCTGCAAAATCGAGGAAGTAACCGTAAACAAAGAAAACAGCAATCCGACCGGCGCATACCAGGCAAGTAACGAACCTGTTAAGTCAATATTGGCCAATCCATAGATTGTGCCATAGGCAACGTCGGATAACAATGTCAATCCTGCCGAGGCGGGAATGACCAGGACGAGGACGATTTGTAATGACTGGTTAATTTGCTGGTGAAGAATGTTCATCTTGTTGCTGTTGAACGTTTTCGTCATCGCCGGCAGGATGGCAAGACTTAGTCCTGTTGCAATTGTGCTTGGGATGATGACCAATTTATGGGCATACGTATTTATGGCGCCAAGGGCAATTTCAAAATCTTTATATCCGCCGCTAACCATCGCCCGTTCAAACGTTACGTTATCGACAAACTGATACATGCTGGTAGCCAACCCGACGATAACAAAAGGTCCTGCATAGCTGAATAATTCTTTAAGAAGACTGGATGTCGGAATATCGTTCCTTACCCTTTGTTCCGCCAATTGCCTGTCGAGAAATGGTTTACGTTTTTTCCAGTAAACAAGAAGAATAATCCAGGAACCTACTGCTCCGACAAATGCGCCAAAAGTAGCGAAACCAACCGCCGTTGCAATGCTTTTCTTCAAAATGACAACGATAATAAAAACAGAAACTAATACGAAAACAATCCGGACAATTTGTTCTGCCACTTGAGAAAGTGCTGTTGGCCCCATCGACTCGTAGCCCTGGAAAAATCCCCGGGTCATGCTCATGGCTGGAATAAGGATTAGAGCGAAACTGACCATGCGAATGACAAAGGCTACATCATCGGTGGAAATCGCACTTTTTGCTTCATTCGTTATGTAAATATTTGCCAATGCATCGGCACTGAAAAATAAAATGAAAAAGGCGATAAATCCGCTGATTATCATTAAAATCGTTCCATATTTGAACAATCTTCTCCCGGTTTCATAATCGCCTAACGTATTGTATTTCGATACGATCTTCGACATGGCTAAAGGTATGCCGACAGTGGAAATGCTCAACATAATGTTATAAGGGGTGTATGCATAACCATAAAGCGTACCGCCAACCGGTCCGACCATTGCATTAAAAGGAATTATATATATCATTCCAAGAAATTTGGATAAAAAACTGGCACTTGTTAATAATAATGAGCTTCTGACAATATTTGACATTTTTTCACCTTTAATCTTTAAACGTTATTTCACCCGTTATTTTATCATACAACTTGTCTATACCGTTAATATAACCCTGCTCTTAAATTTGTGTTACAGAAAAATTTCTTGTATGATACTAAAACGAAAGGAATGAAAAAAGTTTGATGTATGACGTTATTGTAATTGGCGGCGGACCTTCTGGATTGATGGCCGCTATCGCAGCAGGGGAAAAAGGAGCAAAAGCCGTGCTCCTGGAAAAGGGCAGCAAGCTGGGCAGGAAATTGGCCATTTCCGGCGGCGGGAGATGCAATGTGACAAACAGACTCCCTGAAGATGAAGTTATTCGCCATATTCCTGGAAACGGCAAATTTTTATACAGCGCCTTCGCCCAATTTAATAATTATGATATCATTGATTTTTTTGAAAATCTTGGTGTTGCCTTAAAAGAAGAAGATCATGGCCGGATGTTTCCAAAATCAAATTCAGCAAAATCGGTTGTTCAAGCATTAGTAAATCAGCTTAAACGTTATCAAGTTGAGGTGCGATTAGAGACCCCGGTAAAAGCAATCGACTACGGGTTAGAACATCATACAGTTATTTTGTCAAACGGAGAGAAGCTGCGCACAAAAACAGTAATAATTGCAGCTGGGGGAAAAGCAGTTCCCCAAACCGGCTCCACTGGAGACGGGTATCCGTGGGCCAAAAAAGCAGGACACTCCATCACAACGTTATATCCTACAGAAGTCGCTCTTATTTCCTATGAAGATTTTATTAAAAATAGAACGCTGCAAGGATTATCTTTGAGGGATGTTGCATTAACCGTGCTGAATAAAAGAAATAAACCGATTATTACCCATCAAATGGACATGCTGTTTACCCATTTCGGCATTTCGGGCCCAGCCGTATTGCGCTGTTCCCAGTTTGTTGTAAAAGAATTGATGAATGGCCGGAATGAAGTTACGTTATCCTTGGACACCCTGCCAAATGTAAACGCAGAGGATGTATTGCGGCAATGGATTTCCACTGCGAAAGAAAACCCGAAAATGTCCGTGAAAAATGTCATGAAAGGTACTGTTCCTAAACGTTTTCTTGAGTTTATTCTCCAGCGGCATAACGTAATAGAGGAAGAAAAATGTGCCCACGTCTCAAAAGAAACCCTTCGTTCCATTGTACATACGTTGAAGCACTTTACCTTTCAAGTACACGGCTCGTTGCCCTTGGAAAAAGCCTTTGTTACTGGAGGAGGTGTTTCCATTAAAGAAATTCACCCAAGTACGATGCAATCCAAATTAATGCACGGGCTATATTTTTGCGGTGAGATTCTTGATATTCACGGTTATACTGGCGGTTACAATATTACTTCTGCACTTGTTACCGGCAGAGTAACAGGAACCCATGCCGCCTCTGAAGCTGGAAAATAACCAGGCCATTGGCAGATGATACCTTGTATTTCGATTGACATCAGACACAAGCTATAAATGTCTCGTAGCAAATTAAGAAAGGGAGTGAGGATAATGCAAAACAAAAAATGGATTCCGCTAATTGCATCCATTGGTGTCGGAGCTGCTGCTTACTATACAATGAAACGAAATAACCAAAACTTCGGACAGACCGTTCAAAAAATGCTCCCATTCATGGCAAACCTAGGAGGCAACAATCAGCAGCAAAGCATGTAACTGAATGCCCTTTTCGCTACAGACATTGGTAAGGGAGAAGCAATTTCCCCAAAAAATAAACCGCACGGATCCGTGCGGTTTATTAGTTTTAACCCTTTATAAGACGCTTGATTTTAGCCTAAATTGGGGTCATCATCTAATTTAGTTCGTTCATCGCCGTTGATAAAAAAGAAGCTATCCTGCGAGGACATCTTCTTTTAACTTTTGCCTGGCAACGTCCTACTCTCGCAGGGGGAACCCCCAACTACTATCGGCGCTGGAGAGCTTAACTTCTGTGTTCGGTATGGGAACAGGTGTGACCTCTCCGCCATCGTCACCAGACAATCCTTTTATGAAGGACATGTTATATTATATGCACTTTTTCATCAAAATGCAAGTCCTTTTTTTGCACCTTCAAAACTAAATAAGAGAATACAACGACTTGAAATTTAGTTAAGCCCTCGATCGATTAGTAT
>NZ_BMEV01000074.1 GCF_014637175.1 Compostibacillus humi
GCAGGGCGAAAGTTACGAGGATTTGCCGAAGCGCATGAAGCCCTTCAACGAATGTTTGAAGAACGTTATTGTTAACCAAATATTGTAAATAAACAAAATAAGGGGATTCTCCCCTTCCACACAGGAGACTGAATATTCAGTCTCTTGTGTAGAGGAAATATCCCCCTCTATTCTAAATCCATTTCAGAGATACCCTATCTATCTTACATTACACAAAATTCTTGACGGTACCTCTAGCGCAATTCCTTGAATTCTTTTTAACGTGTTAACATCAATTAATTCGTTATATTTTGTTGTATTTTTACATCGTTGATGCGAGACTAATCCGTAGCAATCAACCCATTTGTTTTCCAAACATCATACCTAGCTTTCTATTCTATTCTTTTGTCAGTATCATTCATAGCATAACCTCCAAATTATTGTACAATATGTTCCTGGAGTTCCGTTGTTCCCATTAGCTATGATTGGCGGGCTTTTAGTAAATCTTGTCATCTCATCTCTAAAGCTTCCGGAGAACTTGCAGAATCTGTGCTTCAACAACCCATTCATTCACCTGGTTGATGATGGATGCGTCCAAGCGTTTTCGGAAATGGGTCCATCAAAGATGCATCAAACTGGGCTTTCTCCTGAAATTCGGGAAGGCCAATGAAATATTGAAGATACGGGTTTTCCGTTATCTGCGCAACCGTTTCTTCATCACTCCAATTCATCCGTTCTTTGATGATAAGCGAACCCAGCGCTATACGTACCGAGAAAGCTTTGTTTCCTTGAGTGGGATCTTTCAAGGAACGAACATCTTCTGCTTTCTCCCAAGGGATGAGTTAAGCGAGACCGACCCAACGATTATCGGGATTCAATTTTCCACCGAATGGCAGGAAAAATTTCATCCGGCATAATCAGTTGTCGTTCATTATGTTCATACATGTGCAAGACCCTCCATGTGCAAGGTTTTTCTGGCAAATTCCGTACTTTCCCTTGCATACTAATTCGACAAAAACTGTTAAATTCCTTGTGAATAAAGGGAATTTTATTAATTCAGTAGACTCTAATTAGGTTACAATATCCCTCATACCCATGTGAATTTTGGGCTGAGGGATAATTTTATTTATCTGATTCTACAGTAGAGAATTAATGGAGAATTGAGTATTAGATTAAATGAAAAGAATCTACAAACCTTTCTGGTGACAAGTTTTTAATATTTTTAGTAGTTTTACCATCAATAATAATTTCTGAAATAATCTTACCAATAATAGGAGCCAATTTAAATCCATGTCCTGAGAAACCACTTGCTATCACAACTTCCTTTAACCCCGGTATTGTTCCTAATACTGCATGATTATCTGGTGTGTATGCATCCATATACGCACTAGAACGTACCGGATCGGGGTATACTGCGGGAAGTAATGTTTCAACAGAATCACGAAGCTTTAAAATCTCCTCTGAATATACGTCCCTGTGTAATTCTTTCGGATTATCTACAGGTAAAGGCTCTTTAGTAAAAGATGCTTTAACCATTGTACCATCTAAAGTTGGTGTTCCTGTTAATCTAAAATCACCACGCATTCTTGCAAATACAGGTAGTTTTTCAGGTTTTGTATCATCAATATTTTTAGGTATAAACCATGTTAATAAAAGTCTTCTCGGCATTAACTTGTCTTTCAGTTCTGGTAGAAGATTAACTGTCCATGCACCAGTTGTAATTACTACTTTTCTAACTCTATACGATTCTCCGTTTGCAATAATCGTTACTCCATTAGAATCTGGAATAATTTTCTGTACAGTAGTGTATTGTTTTATTTTCGCTCCTTTATTAATAGCCAAATATGTTGCAGATACAACAGAAAGCTCTGGTCTTATAAAGCCTGCTTCTTTATCAAGAATTACTAAGTCGTTAGCAAAATATTTAAATTGGGGATACTTTTTTGATGCTTGTTTAATATCTAGGATTTCATGTTCTAACTTATAATTATCAATACTTTCTAATATAGCTTTAATTGGAGGCGAATCTTTTTCCCCTATCATTAATCCCCCGTTTAATGTTAATAGCGATTTACCACTTTCTTTTTCCAATTCTCTCCACAGCTTTTTAGCCTCTATCAATAGTGGAACGTACTCAGCACCTTCCATATATGCCGTTCGGAACAAACGAGATTCTCCACCAGCAGCAGTACGATCATTCCCAATACCAAATTGCTCAAAACCTAAAACTGAAACACCTCGTTTGGAAAGTTGCCATGCGGCCATACTTCCCATTGTACCAACACCAATAATTCCTACATCTGCATCCATTACTATACCTCCCATACACTAAACATACAATTATCAATTTTTTAAAAACGAATTATATTCAGAAAATTAATCTTATTTTATAACGCTGATACTTTCTTTTCTTCATCAGGAGATGCTTTATATATAAAACTAAATACAATAAAACCAAGTAACGAAAGTACAACTCCGTAAACAGCATAAGGTATTGATGTGCCTATTATTTGCGCAATGGCAGCACCAATTATACCAGAAATAATACCTCCCGTCGCACCTTTAGCGCTATTAAATCTGGTTTTCCGTAAAGCAATGCCCAAAAATATTGGAACTAGTAAGCCTGCAGCAGAATAAGCATAAGTTGCTTGTAACCAACCTAAAGCTTGTGGATAATATAGCGATAGAGCAACTGCGATAATGACGACAATTACTGATAGAATTCGTGAGCTTTGTAATAGGGTACGATCATTTACATTTGGATTGATATAAGATTTATAAATATCGTGCGTAATATTTACTACTACTGACTGAATTGCACTGCTAACTGTAGACATAATTGTTGCGACGATAAATCCTGAATAAACTGCAAGGAACCATGTTGGTATCTGGGTCAATAACCAACCTGAAGCTAGTTCAGGATTTTCTAATCCAGGATTCTGTGAACGAATTGCTATTCCCATAAATGAAGCCCAAGTACCACTAATAACGCCTGCAACTGCAGCAATGTAGAAACCTCTTCTGGCAGTCTTAGGATCTTTTGAAGAATATATTCTTTGATAAGACATCTGGTTGGTAAGCGCTCCCGGAAATATTGCGAAAATCCAGAGAATGATTGTTGCTAATCCAACAGCCCCTAAACCTTCTGGAAAAGAAACAATATTTTCCGGAACATTGGAGACGATTCCTGACCAACCTCCCGCCATATTTAACATGTAGATTCCACTTAAAATAGCTAATAATAGCATAAAACATCCAAACACAAAGTCTGTCCAAGCGACTGAAGCCAAACCACCCGGCAGAACAAATAACAAGCTAATAGCAGCGAATATTACAACTAGTAATGTAAAAGAAATCCCAGTAATTTGTGTATATAGATTCCCAAAAGCTACTAATTGAGTACATAACCAACCAAAAGGTACAATAATCGCAAGTAAAGTAGCTATCGTCATCATTAATTTATTCTCACCATAAAGTCTTTTAAAAATATCAGGTAACGTAGAAAATTTATGTTTATGTAACCAACCTGCAAACAATACTAGAATGACTATTCCCAATGAATATAGTAAATTGTATGTGACCGCCGACCAACCTGCACTATAACCAATTCCTACATGGGCAACGAGTACTCCACCACCCATTCCAGTAGCAAACTGCGTCCCAGCAACTACATAAATTGGTAGCGATCTACCTCCAACATTCCAGTCGTCAATATCTTTTTGTCTTCTTCCAATCCATAATGATATGCCTACTCCTATGCTGAGAATAATTAACGAGCTAATGATGATTGCTAAAGTAGCACTCATTTTATCCTCCTCCAAAAAATAGTTATCCTTAACTATAAATTAAAATCTTGAGAGGCTATATCTAGTGATATCTAAAGATGTTTCTCCTTCTGTTAGCAACTCTGCCATTAATGTGCCGACAATTGGTGAAAGAGTAATTCCGCTATGCATAGCAGCTATAAAAGCTCCAGGTAGACCTGGAATTTGACCAAGAATAGGTAATTCATCTAATGGCATTACACGAATACCAGCAAACGTACGAACTATATTTGCTTCTGCTAATGCTGGTATAAAATCAATGGCCATTTTAGCAGTTTGCTGAATAACATCTAATGTGGTTCTTCGATCATATCCCACCTCCTCTTTTGAATAACCAATTAAGACTTCGCCGTTAACTGTTTGGCGAATTCCTCCAATTGTATACTTAAGGAAAGGTTGTAGAGGTTCAGTGATAATAATTTGTCCGCGCACTTGTTTTATAGGTATATGAACCCCTAGCAACTCTCCCAAATCCTTTGACCATGGACCTCCTGCTAATATTAATTTTGTTGTAAGAAAGGTTCCTCGCTCTGTTTTTACTTGATATCCATTACCGGACTTTACAATATCTAGAACTCTATTATAGTAAGACGTTTTTACTCCATTTTTCCTCGCTGCTTTAACATATAATTCCACCAGGCGAAATGGATTCACCGTTCCATCCAGCTTACTAAAAGTTGCTCCGGCAATCTTTGAGGATAAATAAGGTTCCATCTCTAATACTTCATCTTTTGTTAATACTTTAATATCGATTCCAACTTCTGCTTGTTTTTCTGCGAGTCTATATGCCTTCTCTCTTTCAGCTTCATTAAAAAATGGGGCTATTCCTCCAGTTCGATTGTATTCAACATCACCGATTTTCTTTTCAAGAATTGGATACAGTTCAGCACTATATAAACTCAATTCCCCGTACCAAGAAGGTACTTTAGTATGGACCCAAACCCAAGCCTGTGTTGAACCGGATGTACCTGACAAAGGGAAATCTTTATCAATTAGTAATATCTCATGCTCTTTATATTCCGATAAATGATAGGCAATACTGCTTCCAACGACACCGCTACCAATAATAATTACATCAAACTTCTTCATCTGTTATCACCATCTTCATCCACAGACTCAGCTAATACTGATGCGATACTACTGTTCTCAATATCAGTTACAAGTACTTTCATTTTTATTGGCTTTACTGGAATTCTCATCCTAGTTAAAGGTAAATCTTTTAATTGTTTTCCAGTGTTATTTGCTATTATCTCATTTACTGGTCCGATACAATTTTTTGATTGACATGGTCCCATCCCGCATCTTGTTAATCGTTTAATATCATCAAAAGTTTCTGCACCATACTTAATTGCAGTTTCTATTTCATCTATATTTATTTCCTCACACCGACAGACAATCGTTGATTTGTCCATTTATTAATCTCCTTTCAGTGTGGTACCACTCAAGGATCTATTAATATTTAATTGCTGATGTATTGTTTATCAGATTCAATCTTTCTTTGAAGACATATTCATCTTCCAACCTACTTAATTCAACCCAAAGATTTTTAATTTTTTTATCTACAACTATTGAACTCACTAAGCCTATCTCTCCTAATGCATTCCACGCAGCTATTTCACCCGTTAGTAGAATAGGTCCCAAATCCGTTATTCCCGCTGCGTTTCCTGCTACATAGCAGTTTGGATTTCCTGTTAAAAAACGGTTATCGTATTTTGGTATCCATCCACCTAGTCCTTTTTTATAAGTGAATTCACAATTTAAGATTTCAAAAGGTTCTAGAATTGGCCGAAATCCATTTGCTACACATATGAGATCAACATATAATTCATTTTCTCCATTTGGAGTTTCAATTATGACTTGCTCAACTTTCCCACGTCCTCTTGCAGCTTTAATTCTACTGCTTGTAAAAATTGGAATATTTCCTATTTCGCCTAATTTACTAGTATCCTTACATTGAATATTAAGTTGTTCTTCTATAATCGCTTTAACTGAAACACCACATTGCTGTAGAAGTAGTGCAACTTCAAGAGCAAAAATATTTGATCCGACCATAATAGCTTCGTTACCAGGCCGAACAAATTCTCTATTAACTAATATTTGTGCCGCTCCAGCTGTCATAACCCCCGGAAGTGTCCATCCAGGAAAAATTAATGCTTCTTCTTGAGCTCCAGGTGCAAGGATGTTTTTTTTAGATTGGATTTCCAAAACTTTTTCTCCATTCGAAACCCCTATATTCCCGTTCTTAAAGGAACCCACCATCGTATGATTTGTAAATACAGTTATATTTGAATTATTTAACTGGTTTTCTAGTTCATTGTATATTTCAATCCCTAAACCACTGTCGATATTTTTCGGTAAATTAGAGAAATATTGAGTTTGGCTTCGTAATTGGCCGCCTAAAAATACTGATTCATCAATTAAAATTACATCTGCTCCAGCCCTATCAGCTGTTAGTGCTGCCTTTATTCCTGCTGGTCCAGCACCTACTACTAACACATCAGTTTTCAATAACATCCCTCCCAACTTTTGGATCACTATTATTGGAATACACTTTCATACCTTCCTCGAGTAATGTAGTACAGCTGATAATATGATATTGATTATTAATAGTTACGTAGCAACTCATGCATCTTCCGACACCACAGTATAAACCTCTAGCCTGATTAAGTTTACGGCTTCTGCCAAATTCTAGAATTCCATTAGCCATTAACGCTCCTGCGACAGTTTGTCCTTTTTTGGCCTTCATTTTTTTATCATTAAAGTAGAAGTAGATATCATCCTGTAAAGTTTTTTCTAGGATAGGATGTTGCTTAATTTCCATAACATAACAGACCTCCTCAAATAAATTTCATTATTCTGAATTTGGTGCCCATAAATTATAACGTTATAATGTTATAACATTATAATTTACTACTTATTTATAAATCTATTTCTAAATAGTATTTAAATTCGTTGGAAACAGTTATAAACCTCGAATACTCAACTACATCGTCCTTTTCTGTAGTTGTAATGCGATCCATTATAAGTAACTGTTCCCCTATTGGCACATTTAATAATACTGCTTCAGATTGCTCTGCAACCTTTGAAGAGATATAAACCTTGGCTTTCTTTAAATTCAAACCATATTTTTTAATAAAAATATTGTATAATAGCTTATCTTCTAAATCTTCCCACTTTAAATCTGTTATCAAAGATTGATTAACCCAGGAATTCTCTATGACTATAGGTTTTTCATTATCTAACTTAATTCGAGAAATATAATAGACTTTATCCTTTTCATTTATTTCCATGATTTCAGCTATGGATTTACCTGGGTTAATAACTTCAAAACTTAATGTTTTGTGAGGATAGCTTTTTTCCTTACCAAGTTTATCTTGAATTGATACGAGCTTTGATAAATTTGTTTCTTCAATTTTATTAACAAATGTCCCTTTTCCACTAATCCTGAATAATTTACCACTTTGTACGAGATCAAGAATTGCACGTTTTACTGTAATCGTGCTTACTTCAAACAAAGATGCAAGTTCTTTTTCTGTAGGAATTTGATATCCTGGAGCCCATTCACCAGAATCTATTTTCTTTTCAAGATATTGACGAATTTGTCTATGTAGTGGTATTGAACTGTCTCTTTCTAGCATGAAATTACCTCTCTGTATTATTATAATATTATAATTTTTCGGTATTATACCAATTAAGAATTTTTAGGTCAAGCGTAATTTTATTCCACCGGTTCAGAATTTACGATTGATGGCGGCGTAACTGCATCCAACTAATTCAGCAGGAAACTGATACAACATACGATACACAAAATCAGGATAGCCTTGGAGAATTCCAGGTTGTCCTGATTTTTGTTCTAATGGGCTATAGAAGCGTTCTATGAGCACTTCGAAAACCCTTGTCCCATGCTAGCGGGCTTTAGAATCATTCATTCTTCGCATCCAATCCGTTTATCTTGAAATAAGGTCTGTTAAAATCCAATTCACAAAATACCCCATTCACATCTCCAAAATACAAAAGCCAACAAAAGATGAACCAGTGTCATCCTTTGTCCGCTTTTAGCATGTCTGTCAGCATCCCTTGAGCCGAGTGTTAAACTGAATCGGATTGGAATACGAATTCTTTTTCGGACCGCTGTCAGCAGCCCTAAATCCGATGTTAACCCCCCACCGCCTGTTTCTCTTTCCTGCCTGATAACACAACCTAAACGCATTGTCCGGGATAAACTCTCCGTCGCCCATTTTGCCTAATACATTTCTAACCGTGTAATCCGCGTTGAGCCCATTTTGCCTATTTGCATTTTTAACCGTGTAATCCGCGTTGAATAATGAAATCAATAGGTTTATTATTTGTTGTTATCAATTCAATATTTGGCATAGTCTTTTTCAATTTCTCTAGTAATTGTTCCTTAATAATATTGCTATTTTGGAGAAGACCTCCAAGCAAAAGGAGTTTAAATGGTTTTTCTGCTATCCCTGCCCGTTTCACTGCAGCAACGACGAGTTGATAAAGTTCATTGATTGCATGCTCTATAATGCTTTGACTTACTGCATCCCCTTTTATATAAGCCTGCTCTACGATTTTAGCAAGAGCCCCTACTTCATGAATTGAGAATTGGGTGCTATACACCCAGTCAATGATCTCTTCATGGTCAGAAAAACGAAAATGCGCCAATACGAGCTCATGCAGTATCGTTTTTGGTCCCCGGCCATCATGCATTTTTAAAATAGCGCGGATTGCTTCTTTACCAATCCAATAGCCTGCACCTTCATCGCCAAGTTTGTGTCCCACTCCTCCCGAACGAACAAAATGATTATTACCGTCATGCGCGTAAACAATGGAACCTGTACCTGCGATTAAAATAACACCGGGATTATTGTTGGTGACTCCCAATAAAACGGATAGGGCATCATTTTCAATCATGACATGATTAATCCGTATCCCACTTTCTGTAATGGCTTCCCTGACAATTTCCTCGACATTTTCCTTATCCTTTTTCGTATCAATTCCAGCAAGGGCGAAGACAGCCTTTTGGAAACATATTTCAGCAGAATCGCAGGCGCCTGAACGAGCAATGACATCCAGTATCAGCTTCACAATCATCTGCTTAACGTTTTCCTTTCCCGCTACATGGTAATTCGCCGTACCCGACCTTCCTGAAGCTAATACTTTCCCAGAATCATCCGTAATGACTGCAACTGTTTTGGTTCCCCCGCCATCCAGTGCCAATAGGGGAAACTCCTTCTGATTTGCCGGTTGCCTATTCATTTTTAAACTTTTCTCTCCAAACAAATTGCTGTACAAATTATCACCTGTATACTTGTTATTTTTTTACTTTCCATCCATCATTATACTTTTCAGTTTACAATCTATCATATGCTTTGCTGATTCAAGGATTTCCTTCTTTTCATCCAGCCAAGCGTTTAATTCACGCTGCTGTTCCCGTCTCACTGCAATTGTTTTTTCCATTCTTTCTTTATTGGGACCACCTTCTAAGGAACGTATTTCTATAAAATGCTCCGGGTTTAATGCATTACGCAATTGCTCCTCTGACATATTCAGCTTTCGCCCAAGAACATGGAGAGCATGTTTGTTTAATCGGTCCAATGTCAAATATTCCAATGACGCTTTATCATTTTTTACTAAATCTTGCACTGCGGCACTAACAATTTCATGGGCTTTTCGAAAGGACAGACCATTTGTGCGAACAAGTGTATCAGCTAATTCCGTCACATTCGCGAAGCTTTCCTTCGCCCGGTTTAAGAGCTTCTCCTTATTTACTTTCATCGTCATGAGCACACTGGAAAGTAAATAATATATCTTCGTTAATTTTTCCAGCGCATTCCACATATATGGCTGCATATCATCTTCTGTATCTACAATATCACCAAAAGGTGTATTATGCATCATTGAGAGAACCGTTTCTGCATCCCCCATCACACTTGACAGCATTGCCCGAGTATGTTCAATGGACACTGGATTTTGCTTTTGCGGCATGATTGAACTTATTTGCACATATGGATCAAACAGCTTAAAAGTGCCGAATTCCTGTGTCCCCCATAGAAGCAAGTCTTGGGTGGAGCGGCCTAAATTAATCGCCGCTAATTGGACGGCTGTAGCAGCCTCACCGATATAATCTGCGCCAGAAACAGCATCCCAAGCATTATCAATTATTTCTTCAAAGCCGAGCAGTTGTTGTACCGTCTTCCGATTAATGGGAAAACCAGATGTAGTTAGTGCTGCCGCTCCCATACTGCTTCTGTTCACCGTTCTAAAGGCGGCTTGTAACCGCTCAATGTCTCTTGTCAAAAAGTCGGTCATCGCATTAAAATAGTGTCCCAGTGTAGTCGGCTGTGCCTGTTGTGTATGGGTATATCCAATCATAACCGTCTCAATATGCTCTTCAGTCAATTCCACTAGACTTTCACGCAAAAACAATGCAGCCTCCATACAATCCAATAATCTTTCGCGAAGATTCATCCGATAAATGGCAATTCCCATATCGTTTCTGCTGCGGGCAATATGAAGATTTCCAGCAATTTCCCCCGCATCTTTAATAAGGAAATCCTCTATTTCAAAAAATAAATCTTCATAGGCGCCATCATATTGCCTGCCCCTAACTTCTGCAACATCGATTTTTTTTATCGATGAAACGATTTTTGCTGCCTCTTCTTTATTAATAATCTTTTCTTCAACAAGCATAATTAAGTGCGCTAAATGAATTTGAATCATTGGATCAATTGAATGGCACTTTGCCTGATTATAAGCTGGCTCAAGTACGAGATCCTTATATGTTTTAGATGGAAAAGTTTTCCCTTCCTTTTTTAAAATCCTTTTTCGGTGTAATGAACCCATTTTGCACATCCTCTCCATTATCTAACCAAGTGAAGCACCTGTTTGGTTTGAATCACCCTTTATCTTTTCATTAACCAATAACACAACAATAATCAATACCGTTTGCAGTACCCCATAAGCACAGGCCGTTCCAAATTGGAATGCATACATCCGATTCCATATGCCAACAGATAACGGCATCGTTTGCGGGCTGTAAAGTAAAATCGAAGCAACAAATTCTGTCAACCCTTGGACAAAGGCAAGCAACGTTCCTGCGAGGATTCCTGGCATAATAATTGGAAAAACAACCCTTCTAAAGGAATACCACCAAGTTGCTCCAAGACTCTGAGCAGCCTCCTCAATGGAATCATCCATCTGAATTAAACTTGCCTGTGTATTTCTAAATACAAGGGGGAGCTGTCTGACAAAATAGGCTAACGGCAAAATCCAAAACGTTCCGACAAGCACTTGATTTAAAGAAAACACACTAGGTTCGCTAAAAGCAGAAATTAAATTTACTGCCACAACAGTACCAGGAAGGGCCCACGGTACCATAATTAAAATATCCATGAACACTTTCCCTTTGAACTGAAAACGAACCATCGCATAGGCAGCCGCCACGCCGAAAATAATATTTCCTATTACAGCGAAGATACTCATTTGAATACTGTTCTTTATCGGCCCCCATGTTCTCGAATCAGTAAACAATTCAATATAATGGTCAAGGGTATATTTTGTTGGAATAATTTGTGTCGTCCATTCCCCATCCACAGCAAAGGAAATCAAGGCAATCACCATAATTGGAAGCATTAAGATGATGACACCAATGGTGGATAAAACAGCTGCAATATACTTGATGCGGGATGACCGCACCTCTGTACGATGTACACCAACCCCTTTGCTTTGGCTTTGATAGTTCCTGCGGTTTTGATACCAAGTCATCAAAATCAGAAAGGCAATTGACACCATTGATAGAATAGTAGATTGGGTTGCTGCCATATCAAGATTCCCATTTGTTCTCGATAAGGTAATCGCCATTGTCATGACCCTTTCAACACCAAACATCAATGGTGCTGTGTAAGAAGCCATAGAAATCATGAATACAAGCAACGAAGAAGCGACCATGGCTGGGGTGAGCATCGGCAAAATAATTTTACGCCATATCGTAACACGGTTAGCACCTAGACTAGTTGCCGCTTCTTCCAGTGATAAATCCAGCCCCCTAATCGCTGCCGAAGCACTTAAATAAAAGTAAGGATACATCGTAAAAGTATGAACGACAATAATTCCCCAAATTCCTTCCACAGCAAAAGGCACGTCTTCTAATTGAAATATGTATTGGAATAGTCGCGGGAAAATTCCGCTATTTCCATATAAAAAGGAAAAAGAAATCGCACCGATTAACGGCGGCAAGGCCATTGGCACTAGCACAAAAACAGATAAAATCTTTCTGCCGGGAAATTCATAGCGATTTAATAGAAAGGCCATCCCAACTCCAACTATTGCACAAGTAATAACACTGACAATCGAAATAAAAACACTATTAAATAGTGACTCTAAATTTGCCTCCGTTGTAAAGAAACTGAGATAATTTCCAAACGTCAAAGCACCTTCCTGATCGAACACACTTTGTGCAAAGGTTTTGTACAACGGATAAATAACATAAGCAAATAAAACGAGAACTAAAGGTGATATTAAAACATAAACGAAGTACTTTGATTGTGTCATTTTTTGCCAAGCATTTTGTTTAGATGCAGGTGCTCCACTGCTATTCGTCATTCTATCACCTCTTTTCACTCATAAAATAGATACCGCTTTCTGGTATATGCAATTTAATTGAATCTCCGCGTCCTAATACTTCTGTTCCCGCATTAACGATCATCACCTTTAATTCATGATCTCCTGCTTTCACAAGATAATTAATGCTCATACCGGTAAATTCACTCAATTGAATTATGCCTTCCAATGGATTTGTTCCCTCACCTGCATTAATCATTTCAGGTCGGATAGAAAGAATCACTTGTTTCTCTTTCTCAAAGTCCAGCTGCGGAGAACTATTTTCCCTTAATCCTGTAAGCAGCGTACCTTGACCAATATCGACGGTGATATGGGTATCTGTTACTTTTATTACATCGGCCTTTATAATATTCGTCTCCCCAATAAACGAAGCAACGAAATGATTGACCGGTTTATTATATATTTCTTGGGGTGTCCCAATTTGTTGGATTTTCCCTTGATTCATCACCATAATCCGATCCGACATCGCCATTGCCTCATGCTGATCGTGAGTGACATAAATAGTCGTAATGCCAAGTTCAACTTGCAGCCGTTTAATTTCCACCCTAGTTTCATCCCGCAATTTCGCGTCTAAGTTGGATAATGGTTCATCAAGCAGCAAAATATCAGGCTCGATGACAAGTGCCCGAGCGAGAGCCACCCGCTGTTGCTGTCCCCCTGACAGTTCGGTAATTTTCCTGTCACCATACCCTTCAAGGCGCACAAATTTCTGGGCTCTTTCTACTTTTTCTTTTATTTCCCTTTTGGAAAGTTTCCTCACTTCCAGCCCAAAAGCAATATTTTCAAATACCGTCATATGCGGAAATAGGGCATAATTTTGAAACACCATGCCGATATTTCGCTTATTCGGCTTTAATCCTGTAACATCGTCACCGTCAAAGTAAACTTTACCTTTCGTAGGAAAGTAAAATCCTGCAATTATTCGTAACGTCGTCGTTTTACCACAGCCGCTCGGACCTAAAAAGGTAAAAAACTCCCCACTGTTTATCTGAATATCCACATCATGAACACCGATTGATTTTCCAAACATTTTTGTTACGTGATCTAATCTTACGCTTTTCATCAACTCACCTGCCCCTTTTTATGCAAAAAGGGTGATATATAGATACATCACCCTTTCCCTTTCCATCAATTAATTTTGGCCTTTAATGTTACTATCCCAATATTCCATCCATTCCATTTCCTTTTCCGCTAAAACTTCCCAGTCAAGTTCAAGTTCTTTTAGTTCCAAATCACGGTACCAATCTGGCATCGCATCCACATCAATATCAGTGCGGGATGGAATTTGGAACGTTTCCTTGGACAATTCAGCTACAACCTCTTTATCAAACAGGAATTCATAGAACAACTCTGCATTTTCTTTATTCTTGGCCTCTTTAATAATACCAACCGCGTCGACTAAAATTGGAGCACCGCTTTCGGGATAAATGTAGTCAAAAGGCTGATTGTTCGCATGGGCCTGAATTAAAATATCCTGTAAATTCCACAGAGAGACAGTTCCTTCCTGACGGGCCAGTTTTAAGTAAAGGTTCGTCGGGTCCTGTGCATATTCTTTTGTATTGGCATCAAGTTTTTCCAGCCATTTATAGCCCGGCTCCGGATTATTCGAATCTTGACGGTAGATCATTGCAGAGTAGATAGTTCTCATAGTCCCTGATGGCAATACACCACGGATAATGATTTCATCTTTCCACTTTTCATCCAGCAAGTCATCCCAATCCTGCGGTCCGGTCTCTTTATCTAATACATCACTATTAATCATAATTACTTCAGGAAGCAGCATTTCACCGTACCAGCGCCCTTCTGGATCTTTATGTTCTGGTTCTATCGCATCATCGAAGGACGGTGTATATGGTTCCAATAAATCTTCCTCAGCTGCTTGCATAAAGGCTGACTGTGTTCCTCCCCACCAAAAATCTCCTCCAGGATTTGACTGTTCACCGCGGACACGTTCCAAAATTTCCTGTGCCCCCATCGTCAGCACATCCACCTGAATGTCCGGATACTTCTCATTAAACATTGTAACTACTTTATCAACAACCGTTTGGTCGCGTGCCGTGTAAACGACAAGTTTTCCTGATCCTTCCCCTTTGCCGTCTCCTTCTGGATTATTATCTTCGGAAGTTTCATTTCCGCCGCCACATGCAGCAAGGAAAAGGAAGAAAGCCACTGTCACCAATAGCCAAGCAATCTTTCTTCTCAATGGTATCCCTCCCATATATTTAACTATTTTTATATTTAAAGCCGGCAACATGAAAATCGGTTAATGCGAGATGAAATGCTCCATAGATGCCAGCCTTAATGCCTAAAGTTGTCACCTTGATTTCCGGCATTTGCGGAACATACCTTTCAATCGTTTCCTTGAAATAGTTCATGGATTGCTCGTTCATATTCACTAACTCACCCGATAAAATTACAGCTTCCGGGTCGATAATGCTAATTAGGTTGATTACCGCTTTTGCCCAATGTTTAATCGTATCATCCAAAATCTCCTTTACCTTCGGATGATGCTGATTGTTCTGCAATATCTCTAATAAGGAATCCCCTTTATCGTTTTCAATGCGTACATTTAACTCCTTCAGCCTCTGGGCGACACCGATTAATCCATAATTATTTTCAAAGACTCCTAACTCTTTTTTCTCTGATTCCCGGTCTCCAATCATCATAAAACCTATTTCCCCTGATGCGTTATTTGCACCTTTATAAAACTTTTTATTTAGAAAGAGACCGCTGCCAATTCCATTCCCGATAAACAAATAAACAAAATTATCTGTATTTTGTCCTTGCCCCTTGTAATATTCGCCGATAGTCATCAAATTTACGTCATTCTCAATAATCACATCGATATTGAAGCGACTCGATAATTCTTTTTTCAAGTTGATATTGCCCCACTTAATGGTTGGTGAGGAGCGTATGATTTCCTCTGTATCCATCTTAATTCCGGACACACCAACGACCATTCCCAATATCTTTTCAAAAGTAATTCTTTCTGCCTCCAAAAGTTTTCTTACCTGCTTTTCGATCGTATCAATGATGGCACTACCTTCGCTATACCGGGGGAATTTTTGTCCGTAACTGGTTATAATTTCTCCGTTCATGTCGCCCAACGCATAATGAATTGTGTCATTTTCGATTAAAATTCCAATCACAAACTGGAAACGGGAATTATATGTAAGATAAATAGGCTTTTTCCCGCCACTTGACTCACCGACACCAACTTCCAGAATCAACCCTTCGTCAATCAGTTCTCTAACGATTTCAGAAACGGTCGGTTTGCTTAGTTTTGTTTTCTTGGCAAGGTCAGCCCGGGATTGCTTTGGATGTTTTCTTAATTCATTGATAATCAGTTCCCTATTCATTACTTTTACTGTTTGCGGAGTAGTTTTTTTCATCTGTTATCACAATCCATCCATCATCTTCTCTTTTACTTAGTTAGTAAACCTAACTATCAAAGTTTTTATTAGTATAATATGGCAGCGATTACATGTCAATATATTTTAAATATTTTTTATTAGAAAAATGGTAATTACTTCTGACTCCAATCAGACTGAGAAAATGAGAAATCTTAAAGTGGACCCCATCGTCAAGACAACTTTTTTATAAATTTAAGGTGCATTGAGTTTTGCTTCTTCCCATCTTGCCAACCAAGCCTTTCATGTGGCAGGTTCTGTCAAGGGCGTATTCTCCCTTGACAGGTTCTGTCGCATGAAAGATAATTTCTCAAAGATGGGAAGGGCAATG
>NZ_BMEV01000075.1 GCF_014637175.1 Compostibacillus humi
AACCCGAATAAGCAATCCATTATAAAATTTTTATTCGGCTTCTGCATCCCTTTACTTAAGTTGGAAGCAAAATGAAAAATTGATCGTTTTGTAGTGTAAATATCCTGGTTAAAGACATAGAAAAAGTCTCCTTTGTGTTTATAAATTTTGTTTTGGGCGATAAAATTTCAGCAGACATCTTGGGGGGCTTTTTCGTTTATTTTACCATTAAATGGTCCCATTTTGGATCCATAGAGAGAAAAACAGGCATCAAAAGTGCTCTTTTGCACCAAATTTTCGGATGCCTGTTTTTGTTTCAAAGTCAAGCTTTATTTTTGGGTAAACTTAAATTTTTACTGCAGCGTTTGACGATTGAAATCTAAAGTTAATTGTGGAAAACGATATCAAGGAAGCGAAAAATGGTTTTTATTTTGATGATATGAACAGCCACACTTTTCAGGTAAACGAAGTAAAAATGATGTTGACACTCCTTATTTATCATTTGACCAATTGGCTACGAACCCTTTGTTTTCCAGAGGGACAAAAGACCATGCAAATAGAAACGATACACACCCGCTTAATCAAAGTGGCTAGTAAAGTGGTGAAATCAGGCAGATCACTTTACTTCACACTATCCTCAAGTTTCGTGTACCAAAATTTCTTTTAGGAAGTACTGAATCGAATTCAAAAACTTCAATTAGAGTGACGAAAAGAATCGTTCTCCTAACTAAAAAATTGATTTTTCAATCAAGGGGGAAGTATGCCCAAAATATGGAAAAGGGCTATTGAAAAATCAGTTTATTTTAGTTAGATAGTTATAACTTCTGTCAAGTGGGCGATTACGTTAAAATAGAGTACTAAATTTTTATTATCATTTTAGCTGTGAATATTTCAGGATCTACTTTTCTTTTATAAACTCAGGAAAATATTTTGTGAAGTACGCACCTAGTATCAACAAAATAAATGTGAACGACCATCTTAATAAACCTGGAATGTTTATTAATGGTGCCATAATGTTCAGTATTACAATTAGCAGGAAACAAATATGTGTCAGTAATGATTTGAAAGAATTTGTCTTACGATATCGTTTTTTTAGAGCGATAGCCGTATAAATGAACACACCAATTATTAGCATAGTGGCAATGTAAAGATACATAATGAACATCCCCTTTGATTTTTACTATAAAAACCTTTCTCTTTCTTCCGGCGCAGGCAACATGCAGCTCTCCTTTTTGCCCAACCATTTATATCTGTTTTTTGCTATCATTTCATAACATCGATCCCTGAAAGGCTTTGGAGTTATAGATAGAATATAAAGCAGCTTCCACGCTCCTTTTTTAGGCTTTTGCAAATGCGGAGGGCTGCGGTTGACTTGAAATAGCAATGTTTGCCTTCAATAAAAACAAGACTGTCTATTTCTTCTGGAGCATGCTATTTTAGCAATAAACTTTTGCCGATATCACTTTGCAGGGAAGCGAACTTAAAAAGTCCTTTCGGATCCCGTTTGATGATAAACTGCACACTTTGGTCGCAAAAATGACACTCTCCATCAAATAAAATAATTCTTTCCATTCCATCCCCGCCTTTCTCTTTCTGTATAGAATATTTTACGATGCTATTAAAAAAGTATAGGCAATGACAAAATCAATCTGCACCCTTCTTAATTACTGATATTCAATAAAGGGGGAACATTTCCTTCTTTTTCATGAATTAAAGTTCCATATAGGCATGGTCCCGCATATGGTACAGCAAGCAAACCAAGTGTTCTTAGGAGGCAGCTTATGACAAATTTTTATTCTTTTCACGGGACGGTCACATTAATCCGTGGTTTTTTTATCAGTCCAAATGATGCTGATGCGGGCTGTTATAAATTATTTACTTTAGAAAACGAATCGGGGCAGATCGTAAACTTCATCGTATCGCCTGACACATATTTTGTTGACCATGAAACGGTGACAGTAGGAGACCGGGTTACTGGATATTACGATGGGGATGCACCTGTTATTCTTATTTATCCGCCACAATATCCAGCGCTCGTCATGGTGAAGGAAAATTCAAATCAGAGTGTGAAAGTTGATTACTTTAATAGTCAGTTATTAAGCAGCGATGGACAATTACGGTTGAATATTTCTCCAAATACGAGAATATTTTTAACAAACGGGCAGCTTTTTACAGGAAATCTTGCAAATCGAGATCTTGTTGTCGTCTATGGAGCGAGCACTAAAAGCATCCCGGCCCAAACCACTCCAAATAAAATTATCGTGTTGTGTTAGAGGTATTTAGGAGGGAGGTTTGGTTATGGGCTCGGCAGGATTAAATAAAGGTCTGTATTCCATGGATTAAGGGGGTACAGACCTTTTTGACACCTAATATACTAAAGGTACCTAACTTAATGTTTTTACCATTGTATAATAGCTGCTGCCAGGAAGATAATCTTTTATTTCTCCTGCAACTTGATAACCATGGATTTCATAAAAAGAACGGGACTGAAATTCAAAAGTAGTTAACAGTGCTTTTCTGGCACCTAATTTTTTCGTCAATTTTTCAGCACGTTCCAGAAGTTGACTGCCTAAGCCTTTGCCTCTGAAATCATCCCGAATCCATAAATAGTTTATCTCCACCCAATTCCAATAAATATCAGCATGAATACCTCCAAGCCATCTCCCCTCTTCATCGGAGACAATAATATTTATTGGCTGAATCGCTCCTTTTTTTCTTATTTCTCTATGATGTTCAGAATGCTTATTATTAAATTCTTTCACTTTTTCCTGTAAGAAAGATGAAAATTGTTCATTTTCCCCCAATGAAGTTTCAATGTTATAATTCATTGTAATTCTCCTTTGATTGACCTATCATTAGAAAATAAGATCTCCTATAAGCTAATTGTACATCTCCCTAGCATTTTCATCATCCATATTTTAGAAAATATTGAAAATATCAGAGTCCAAACATTTGCACTTTTTTATCCCTTTATTAAACCCCTGTTCCTATTTATTAACAAGGTTTAAACAACTTCAATTCCCAGTTTTTATCACTTAATATGGATATATTAGAATACGAAAGGAAATATAGGTATTTTATTTCTGCTGGAGAATGCTTCGTTTTCCAATAGTTTGCTAATTGGAAAAACATGTAATGAAATGTTGACAAGGGGGAAGCGGATGAGAACGCTGTATTGTTTTATGTTTCTAATCTGTTTCGTTATGACGACAGGATGCAGCGACAGTGATATAGCGAAGTATGATGATGAAGATGTTGCTGCAATTGTGAGGGGTGAAGAAATTACGGTTGGGGATTTGCGCTTTTTATTTCTTGATGATCAAATACTTAAATCCCTCGATGGCACAATTAAAGCAAAATTAGCCGAGCAAGAGGTAAAAAGATTAAATATCGATGTATCTCAAGAGCTGCAGGAAATTCAAGAAATGAAACATGATATTGGAATATATCCGCCGGAAGATGTTGACACCGAATTCGCAGAAGGAATTCGTGAATTTGCAGAAACCTAGGCTGCCAAACTTGGCATGGATCCCGAAGAATATTTTGAAAAATACCTTGAAAGAAATCATGAAATCAGTGTGTATGTCATTGCCTATATCGAGGAAATGATAGGCGAGCCGACTACTGATGAAGAATATATGGAGAAAGCGAATAAGCTGCTCGATGATTTGGCAGATGAAAATGCAGATAAAGTTCAAATACTTATTAAGTAATCCTTGTTTAAAATGAGAATTTAAATGTGAATGGTCAAAACAATGGCAGACCTTAAACAGGGATGCTATTGTTTTGAAGAGTAAAGAAAAATATTTTTAGTAGCTATTCGGAATCGGCAAAGTCTTTGTTTTTAGCATGTATGTTTAATCAGTAAAATCCTTATACTATCTTTATCATTTTCTAGTCAAACATGAACAGATAAGCCGAAGAATATTCGAATAAAAAGAAAATTATAAATAGGGCTTGCTTTTATGAAAAATATTTCCTATAATGTATTCAACATTTGAACATACCGCTTTTTAAAGACGATGAAGAGGAAAAGTAGGATTTAGTTATTTCTCACAGAGAGCTTCGGTAGCTGAGAAGAAGCAGAAATACGAATCTGAAAAATGGCCTCGGAGTTGCGTGCTGAACGTATCCGCTCGATACTAGTAGGTTCCGACGAGATTTGGTGCTCGTTATCAACACCAGAGTATGAAGAGTCATATTGGACTCGAGTACTTAATGAGGCTGTATGCGTGAGCATGCAGTGAAGTAAGGTGGTACCACGTGAGTAATCCACGTCCTTACCGTTTGTTCGGTAATGATGTGGTTTTTTTAATTGCTTAGAGAAAAATGATGGAGGTAGACAAGATGAGCAAGCGACATTTAGTATTGCAAACAGACTTTGGGCTAAGCGACGGTGCGGTCAGTGCTATGCATGGTGTAGCTCTGTCCGTGGATCCAGAACTAAGTATTTACAATTTAACCCATGACATACCACAGTACAATATTTGGGACGGATCGTACCGTCTTTTTCAGACGATTAATTACTGGCCGGAAGGAACTGTGTTTGTATCGGTTGTGGATCCGGGAGTCGGCACAAAAAGACTTAGTGTTGTAGCCAAAACGAAAAATAATCAGTTTATCGTCACTCCTGATAACGGGACACTTACACATGTAAAAGAGTATATCGGGATTACCGAGGCGAGAATTATCGATGAAAAGATAAACCGTCTGCCGAATTCAGGAGAATCATACACGTTTCATGGCCGGGATGTCTATGCTTATACAGCGGCACGGCTTGCAGCGGGTGTTATCACCTATGAACAGGTAGGACCATCCCTGGAAGTGGAGAAACTTGTAGAATTGCCAATTGCTCAGCCAAGCTATACAGAAGATGCGGTAGTAGGCAACATCGATATTCTGGATGTGCGATTTGGAAATATTTGGACAAATATCGGCAGGGAAATATTCAAAAAGCTGGGAATTAAATATGGCGATAATTTAGAAGTCACCATTGAGAATAATCGTCGCCACATTTATAAAAACATCATTAAATTTGGCAGGTCTTTTGCCGACAGCAGATTAGGGGAACCGATATTATTTGTCAATTCGCTGGACAAAATTGGTGTTGCCATCAACCAAGGATCTTTTGCCAAAGCATATCATATCGAGACAGGGGCGAATTGGAAAATTACCATCCGAAAACCGCAAGGAATTTTTAATTAAAATAAATTTTAGAAAAGGGGAATGTAAAATGAATAAATTATCAATTAGAACGATTGTGGCTATTGGGATTGGAGCAGCTGTATTTGCGATTTTGATGAGATTTGTCGTCATCCCGACCGGAATACCAAATACAAACATTCAGACTGCTTATGCATTTCTTTCATTGATGGCAGTTGTTTTTGGACCAATTGCAGGTGCGCTTATCGGATTAATCGGTCATGCCTTGACAGATGCGTTATCTTACGGCTCTGTCTGGTGGAGCTGGGTAATCGTCTCCGCGTTTATCGGTTTATTGATCGGACTTTTTAAAAATCGGATTAATATCGAACGTGGTGATTTTGGAAAAAAGGAAATCATTTCATTTAATCTTATCCAAGCAGCAGTTCAAGCAATCGGCTGGGTTGTAGTTGCTCCGGTACTCGATATTCTGATTTATGCAGAGCCGGCCAACAAAGTATTTGTGCAAGGATTGGTTGCTGCATCTGCCAACATTGTTTCTGTCGCCATCATTGGTACGATTTTATTAGCTGCCTATGCCAAAACTAGAGTTAAAGATAATAGTTTAAGAAAGGAATAACCATCATACTTTAAGGAGTCTATCATGAAAAAGCCGATTATTCAGTTTGAAAATTTTTCATTTAAATACAACAGTCAAATGGAACCAACGCTTTATGACGTGAATCTCACTATTTATGAAGGGGAAAAAGTTGTTATTGTCGGCCCGTCCGGTTCCGGCAAAAGTACGCTAGCCCATTGTATCAATGGGCTAGTACCGTTCTCTTATAAAGGAGAAATTAAAGGCAGTTTAAAAATTAAAGGGGAGGAAACGCAAGATCTCGACATATTCACCCTGTCAAAATGGGTTGGAACAGTGCTCCAAGATCCGGACGGTCAATTTATCGGGCTAACTGTTGGTGAAGATATCGCATTTGCTCTCGAAAATGAAGCTGTGCCACAAGATGAAATGAAAAAAGAAGTTGCCAAAGCAGCAAAATTGGTTGATATGGAAGAGAAAATCTCCTCTTCCATTCATGAGCTTTCCGGAGGACAAAAACAGCGGGTTTCGATTGCAGGTGTTATTGTGAATGAAGCAGACATTTTATTGTTTGATGAACCACTTGCAAACTTAGACCCTGCAACCGGCGTACAGGCGATGACGATCATCGACCAAGTCCAAAAAGAGACGAACACAACGATTATCATTGTCGAGCACCGCTTAGAGGATGTATTGTCTCAGGAAGTGGACCGGATTATTGTCATCGACGAAGGTCGGATTGTCAGTGATCTAGACCCGAATAAACTGCTTGCTTCCAATGTGTTGGAAACTTGTCATTTAAGGGAGCCATTATATGTGAAAGCGCTGAAGTATGCAGGAGTGAAGGTAACTCCGGATATGCTCCCTGCCAATTTAGCCAATTTGAAAATCGAAGAATGCAGGGATAAGCTTTTGGAGTGGCATAACGCCAGAGCCCCGTTGAAACAAGCGAAAAAAGAAGAACCGATCTTAGAACTTAAGAATATTTATTTCGGCTATGACGAAGATACAACAACAATTCACGATATCTCCTTCACAATTCACAAGGGGGAAATGGTCAGCATCGTAGGGAAGAACGGTGCGGGTAAATCCACCCTGTCGAAAATTATTTGCGGAATGGAAAGAAATCAATCCGGAAAAATTTTGTATAAAAATGAAGATATTACGAATGAAACGATTGCGGAACGGTCCAGTAAAATCGGTCTTGTTATGCAAAATCCGAACCATATGATTTCCAAACATATGATATACGATGAAGTTGCCCTCGGCCTAGTGATGCGCGGTTTGCCGGAGAAGGAGATAAGGGAAAGAGTGGAAGCGACGCTAAAAATTTGCGGGTTGTATCCCTTCCGTAACTGGCCGATTTCTGCCCTCAGTTTCGGACAAAAGAAGCGAGTAACAATCGCTTCCATTTTGGCGCTGGAACCTGAGGTGTTGATACTGGATGAACCGACAGCAGGACAAGATTTGCGTCATTATACAGAGATAATGGAGTTTTTGAATGAACTAAATCAGCAAGGCATAACGATTTTAATGATTACCCACGATATGCACTTGATGCTGGAGTATACACCAAGGGCAATTGCCATTGCCGATGGGCGCGTAATTGCAGATGATTCTTCCGTTAATATTTTGACAAATACGGAAGTGGTTGAAAAAACAAATTTAAAAATTACATCGCTTTTTGAATTGGCGGTAAAAGCAGGGATAAAGGACCCGATTGATTTTGTTGCAGCATTTATCGATGTAGATAAGGAGGAAAGGATGACATGGCGAAAGAATTGTTAAACTATGTTGATCGAAAGTCGCCTGTCCATTCCTTATCCGGTGCGACTAAACTGATTTTATTTATTCTATATTCGACCGCAGCAATGCTTACCTACGATACACGGGTACTAGTCGGACTTTTCATGCTTAGTATTGCTGCCTTTATTATTTCCAAAATAAAAATTCAGGAAGTTAGCTTTATTCTTATTTTTATTTTAGCTTTCCTTTTATTAAACAATATAGCCATTTATCTTTTCTCGCCGCAGGAAGGCGTAAAAATATATGGCACGAGCCATGTCTTGTTTGACATCGTCGGAAGGTATAATGTGACCTTGGAGCAGCTTTTTTACCAATTCAATGTCACATTAAAATATTTCGCAGTTATACCAGCAGCATTATTGTTCATAGTTACTACTCATCCAAGCGAGTTTGCTGCGTCACTTAATAAAATCGGGGTAAATTATAAAATAGCCTATTCGGTTTCCCTGGCCCTCCGGTATATCCCCGATATCCAGCGGGAATTCCGGACAATTGCCGTAGCGCAACAAGCAAGGGGCATCGACATATCAAGAAAGGAAAAGCTATGGAAACGGGTAAAGAATGTTGCTTCCATCATTTTCCCGCTAATATTTTCAACCTTGGAGCGGATTGAGGTTATTAGCAACGCCATGGAATTAAGAAGGTTTGGCAAAAAGAAAAAACGTACTTGGTATAGCTCCAAACCGTTTCAGAGATTGGATTATATTGTGATTTTATTTGGCATTATTATTCTTATCGCGTCCCTGGTCATTACTTTTTATGACGGCAGCCGTTTTTACAATCCGTTTATATAATTGAAGAGCATCTGCTAAGATGAATACTAGCAGATGCTTCATTTTTTATGAAGTTGTATAGTGGAAGGAGTAACAGAGAAAGGAAGGATTATCAGAATGATTCGAATCCCGAAAGAGAATAGAGAAGAAATCGTTCAGTCGCTGCAAGATTATTTTTACAATGAGCTGTCCGAAGAAATCGGCAATTTGGCTGCAGAAAATCTGCTTGATTTTATCCTTAAAGAGATAGGACCATATTGTTATAACCAAGGAGTAAATGATGCAAAAGTGATGGTCGAACAAAAAATACTAAGTTTAGAGGAAGATATTCTTTCGTTGGAAATACCGACAAGAAAGAACCGGAACTGAATGTATTGTTAAATATTGGTGAGATGCTATCTCCTAAATTTGTGTATGTCCAACGGCAAGTTTCAGCGAAATCAATCGAGAGAGCACTTGTCACGGCAGATTTTAGCGAAAAAAGGATGGGAATCGACCGAGAGAGCGCTAGTCACGGCAGATTTTAGCGAAAAAAGGATGAGAATCAGCCGAGAGAGCGCTAGTCACGGCAGATTTCAGAAAAAAGGGATGGGAATCGACCGAGAGAGCGCTAGTCACGGCAGATTTTAGCGAAAAAAGGATGAGAATCAGCCAAGAGAAAGCATCTCACGGTTGACACTGGAAAAAATGTAAACAGAGCCGGCAAAGAAATCCCGTTTCACAGGAAAATGATTACTACTTTCCTTGACCAGAGTAAAACGTGCCGAACCGTTCCCATATTTCCTCCAATTTTTCCAACCGTTCCTCTGATTCTTCCATTCTTTTCTTCCCGATAAACGTAATCAGCGTATTGATTAGACTTAATGGGGCAACGAAAGAATCAAAAAAGGTCGGCAGCTGGCTGGAAGCGGTCAGTACGACATCTCCATAAGGAATAAGCGGGGAAAGCAGACTGTCGGTAATCGCAATCGTCGTTGCGCCCCGTTCTTTTGCAAATGCCATCATATTGACCGTACTCGTTGAATAACGGGCAAAACTGATGCCAACGACGACATCCTTTTTATTCAGCCGATGCAGCTGTTCTGGCTTATTTTCCACGGGACCGAGCAAATGAGTATTCCCTAAAATGATATCCAAATAGTATTCGAGAAACATACCGAGGGAGACAGAGCTTCGGTTGGCGGTAATATAAATTTCCTTTCCTTTGAGCAAAATATCGACGACATCTGTCAGAGCCTTCGTATCTAGATTTTCCATCGTTGAACGAATATTGGCGATGTCATCTTTAAAAATGTCATAGACAGCCTGATTGGAATCATCGTACACTTGCGAGGAAATTTTGATTCGATCTCTGGTCGTTAATTGCATCTGAACAGAATTTTGCATTTCATTTTGCAGCTCACGGTAACCGGAGTATCCTAAAAAGACTGCAAAGCGGACGACGGAAGCTTCGCTGACTCCGGCCCGTTCTGCTAATGCTGCAACCGTATAAAATGGAACATTATTCGTATTGTGCAGAATATAGGAAGCCAGTTTTTTCTGTGATTTGCTCATTTGTGGCATTTTTTCCGCAATTAATTGATACACATTTTTCTTCTCCATTAATAGCCCTCCTTCATCCTGATTTCATTATAAATTACATTTGCACAATTGGAAAATTATTGAAATAAAAATTTCATATAATTAAATTTAATGAAATTTTTAATCCAAAATTATTCACAAAACGGACTTTTTCGCTTATAATGTAATAAACATTTCATTTATAAATATAATATTAAATAATTATTTCCTTAATGGGAGGTTTATTGGGTGGTCCTAATTAAAAGTCATTACCTTACGGAGTTTGAGGAACAGACAGTCAAGTCAAAAGCTATCTTCCAGAAGGCAAAGGAAATTATGCCTGGCGGGGTGACAGCCAACATCAAATCGTTTGTTCCGTATCCGATATTTATGCAAAAAGGGAAGGGAGCCTATTTGTACGACCTGGACGGAAACGAGTATATCGATTATCTCCTCTCTTATGGGGCGTTAATGCTCGGACATGGACATACGGATATTATTCAGGCGGTACAAAAACAATTAGAGGACGATGGAACGTTATTATTTGGAACACCGCATCATTTGGAACTGGAAATGGGGGAGAAAATAAAAACGCTTTACCCAAGTATGGAACGAATTCGCTACACTAATTCTGGAACCGAAGCAACCTTGCTTGCCATACGATTAGCCTATGCGTACACCGGAAAAACGAAAATTGCGAAATTTGAAGGACATTACCACGGCGGTTATGATCAAGTATTGCTAAGCATTAATCCGTCGCTGGAAGAAGCAGGACACCCGCACGCGCCGAAATCCGTTGTTGAATCAAAAGGCGTAGACCCGTATCATGAAGAACATACGATCATACTTCCTTTTAATGATCTTGAACATACGTCACAATTATTAACGAAATATAAAGAGGAGATTGCAGCAGTCATTCTTGAGCCGGTACAAGGCGGGTTCATTCCTGCCGAACCTGCATTTATGCACGGACTGAGAAAGATTACCGAAGAGTTGGGCATCGTCCTGATCTTTGATGAAGTAAAAACTGGTTTTCGTTTAGGACTGTGCGGTGCTCAAGGTCTTTACAACGTCAAGCCGGATTTAACGGCACTTGGTAAAGTGGTTGGGGGAGGATTTCCTGTAGGAATTGTTGGCGGTAAAGAAGAAATTATGATGACAAGCGCACCTGCAGCTTCTTCCGATGTTTTCGACAGCAGCCAAAGCAGAAAGTCGTCGGCAAAAGATGTTCTGTTTCATAGCGGAACATATAATGGCCATCCGACAGTACTGGCAGCCGGGCTGGCAACGATTAAAGTGTTAGAACAAGAGATGGAACAGGTATTGCAAAGGACAGAAAAATTAAAGGCAGGATTGGAAATCCTTTTTGCCCAACGGGGAATACCGATGCAAGCAATCGGAGCGGGCACGATCTTTAACGTTGTCCTGACGGAAAAACAAGTGAGAAACTACCGTGATTTGCAGCAGGCTGATTTTGCCACGAGAAAAGAACTGGATTTCCGTTTGCTTGCTAAAGGAATATATACAAAACCGTTAAACCGCTATAACTTATCTACAGTACATGGCGATAAGGAAATAAATCTGACATTGGAAGCTTTTGATACCGTATTGTCTCAGATGACGAAATAGGAATTAAAACTTTTCGAATGATATCCGAATTATTTCCAAGGGAACCGAAAAATCTCTCTACCCTTATTAACATGGGTGGAGAGATTTTTCAAATCTTGAAACGAGCAAATGTATAAGCCATTGGGAATTTAATACGATGTTTTAGAAACTTATGATGCATTCGGATTAACTAAATTTGCTATTATAAACATCATTTCTATTTAGCCAATGGTGCGTGCAGGATTATTCTAATAAGACGGCGGTGCAGAATAATGTTTGGATTGGAGTACTTGTTATAGGAAATATTGCTGTTTTTCTTTTTCATTGGTTGAGGATAATTCGCAGCTATAAGCATCATAACTGTTATTAACTGGTACTTCAGTTAAAGAAGACCGTATTGCGAAATAGAAGTTTGTTTTTTGGCATTATTAACAATAAAATCTAACAGATTCTTTTTTTGAAATATTCTGAATCCTAATAAGAAAAGGTTTTAACCCATAGAAAGGACCGAAGTAATACATAGAAAAGCAAAAGAGATAAACCAAGAAGCAATAATATTTTCTGCTTTTTCCTTCCTTTTTCTTCATCGTGTATGGTCACAAAGTACTCAGCTAAAACCGCAGCAATGGAAACGATGATACAAGATTCTATAACAGGTATGGTAAAAAGAATCAGATATAATCCAAACACAGGAATGGTAATTGCTAAAATGCTGATTAGTGATAGTAAAGGCAACATTTTAATGAATATCGATTTTCGTCCGAAAAAGAATAAAGTTTGAATGGCAGCAAATACGACAAAACCTCCGACGAATTGAAAAATAAAAAAACTAGCCATTTCATAGTCCATCTTCACGTTCCCTCCTTCATTCCAATACTATACGGCAGCAATGATTTTGTATTGAGCTGAAATATCTATTTTTTTATCTAAAATGTGCAGCAGTTAAATGTTAGCATTATAGTATTTATTTACTGGAATGCATCCAAAAAGAAAAATGCGTTAATCCTCCTAATTTGTAAAAGGATTAACGCATTTTTGAACCGAATTCTTACCGCTAGGCTGGGAACAATGGTATATTAAGATGCTTTCACAGTCGAATCTTTCTTATAGGAAACATAGGAATTCCAAGCCTCAATAATGAGGAAGACACACAATACAAATAATATAAACCCAGAGATGGTCAAAAGCCAGTTGCCGACGGTGAAGTTTTGATACATAAGAACAGCTAATGCTGAAAGGGTCAGGACGAACATAAATACCATCGGGATTAAAGTAAATAAAGATTTAACTCCTCTTCTCACTAACCACGTACTAATGGCAAGAAGCGCTAACGCTCCTAACATTTGATTCGCTGATCCGAAGAGCGGCCAGAGATCAGCCCAAGTTCCGGAAAATGCTAAAGCACCTGCACCGGCAACGATAACAAGGGTTGCAATGTGATGGTTATGGAAAAATTTGCTCCTGCCTTCTGCGAATTCCTGTACTGCATATTTACCTAAGCGGGTAGCCGAGTCAAGTGTTGTCATTAAGAAAGCGGAAGCTGCAAGGGAAACAAAGGTTACACCAGTTGCTTCCGGCAGTCCAAAGGAACTCATAAAGTGTGCCAGACCTAAAGCAAAAGTAGGAATTGGCCCTCCTGCTTCAGCTAAACGATCTGTAAATGCTCCAGTTGTCAAATAGGCAACGGAGATAACGACAATCACTGCCAGAAAGCCTTCAATTAACATTCCACCGTAGGCGATAAATTTGCCGTTTTTCTCATTGTCTAATTGTTTGGCGGTAGTTCCGCTGGCAACAAGAGAGTGGAATCCTGAGATTGCACCACAAGCAATGGTAATGAATAAAATCGGGAATAACGGACCGAGTGTATCATTATAGAACCCTGTAAATCCTGCTAACTCAATTGTAGGGTTGGCAAATAGAATTCCGATAAATCCGCCTAGCATCATTCCGTATAATAAATAGGAATTCAAATAATCCCGCGGCTGCAATAAAACCCACACAGGTAAAATCGATGCCACGTAGGCATAAATAAGTAAAACAACAATCCATGTAGGTGCACTAAGCTGAATCGGGAATAGGATTCCCAGCCAAACGCAAAGAAACATGACAACAACGCCAATAATGCTTGCGCCAATAAAGTTTACACGTAATTGGTTCACTACAAATCCGAAAATCATTGCGACAGCGATGAATAATAATGATGCTGTAGCAGCGGCTGGTGTTGCTTCAAAGGTATCGGCAACTAATACACAGAATACGCCTACAATAAGGATAAGCGTTGCAATGGAAAAGGATAAAAATAAAGTTTGACCGCGTTTACCGATATATTCCTTAATAATTGTCCCGATAGACTGCGCCCGATGACGAATGGATGCTTGCAATGATCCGTAGTCGTGAACTCCGCCAAAGAAAATACTGCCTAAAATAATCCATAGAACAGCCGGAATCCAGCCAAAAACAGCTGCCGTAATCGGTCCGACAATTGGTCCACCCCCAGCAATGGTAGCAAAATGGTGTCCTAAAAGTACGGGTTTTTTCGCCGCCACGTAATCTACCCCATCTGCCATTTCGATTGCAGGAGTTTTCCGGTTCGGGTCTACTTGCAATTTCTTTTCCAGATATCTTCCGTAAGTAAAGTAGGCAACAATGAAAATAATTGCAGCAATGACCATTAAAACGATGCCACTCATAATTTAACTTCTTCCTCCTTTAACATTTTTTGAATGGAACTCAAAAATGGCTTGCCTTTCGGGTGTACATAGAGGGTGCGATTCTTTAAGTTGATTACTGCTGCATACATTTCGATCCATCCATGGAAACCAAACTTTAAAAATTTTAATCTCCTTGAGCGCTTCACCTCCTTTATTATTTTTCCATCTAATTCTTGATCCGTTATCGTGATTCCTAAAACGATCGTTGACATATGTTCATCATTGTCTGGAATATATTCAAACATATTTTTCTCGATAGCTTGTTGAAAGCGCTTTAAATAATCTGAAGTAAGTTTTTCTTCAGATATTGATGTAAATATAAGCTGCTGATTTTCCACGCCATAGACTTTAATTTTTTTGGAGAGCATATAGCGCTCATCCCGCCTTCTGTAAATCGCCATAAACGGCAGCGAAAACTCGTCTAATCTTTCATCACGGTAGACATCAAAGAAAACAGTATATTTATTTGCCAGGTCATTGGCAAAACGGATTAACTTGTTCGGCTGCTGCACGTAAATACCCCCAGTGAATACAGTTTGGAGAACATATGGAATCATGACTAAAAGCGGACGATACTATCGACCTTGACCGTTTGAAAGGGACCAACTCCAGTGTGTTTGATATTAATTAATTGATTTTTGAATTCGAGTTTTTTATCAACATATAGAGAGATGTTTCCTGTTTTCATTTCATTAAACATTTGCGGATTATCAGGCTTATTGAATAAGACAGATACTTCATTTATCGGTACACAGCAGTTTTCAATAGATTGACTGGAGATAGTTATTAAATTTCCTTTTTTCGAAATCAATTGTTTTGCCTTTTCATCAATTGCAATATCCAGCTCCATCAACTTCCCTCCCTTAAAAACTTATTTATTAAAATACTCAGATATGTTAATGGATGGGTAATACGCAATAATAGTCCTTTTGTATGTAAGGAGAAAATTCTGAATATATCGATTAATTAATATTATTCTAAAGAGTGAATGGATATTTGTCAATATTTGCTTTGGATTGTATTTATTTTCCGAGCATATTTTTATTAGGTAAACTATAGTTTTTAGGGAAACAAGTTGGCGGGAAGGATTAATAAAATGTTGGCTAACCCCAACGCACTAATGATGAGAGACAGAAAAAAATACTGTTCACCTGATTTCGAGCGGAACTGCGGATTAGTCAGTGCGGGAAAAACGGCTTTACTAAATGGAGCTTGAGGGGGAATTTTAAGTCAAGCAGGTGTATTAGGGACAAACTTGCGATTTAGAATATTAGCCAGCAGGAAAAAGGGCAAATCGTATCAAAAATATGATGCGCTGCCCCTTAAATCTATGAACAATTAGGAACTCAACTTTCGCAGTCGAAAAACACTAGTAAACACTTGATATGACTGAAAGAATTCACAACATTATATCTAAAAATGAACAAAAAAACATCCCTTTTTGGTAAAATATAGTC
>NZ_BMEV01000076.1 GCF_014637175.1 Compostibacillus humi
ATAATTTTCAAAAAATGGATAAAGCCACCTTTAGTTGGACTTTGACTTTTTGGCTTAATTTATGAGAAAATTATTTACGGAATATTCCAACTATATTTATGCAATGCTAGTGATACGATTCCCTAAAAGTATTCCCTTTTTAATTTTTATATTTCTTGTATTCCCCATTAAAAATGGCTAAGATAAGAAAAGCATTTACATCAGGAAAGGCGTCTTTATTATGGATAAACGAGTTTATTTATTAACGATTGTCTCCTTCGTCGTCGGTATGGTTGAGCTGATCATCGGAGGCATATTGGACTTAGTCGCTGCAGATTTACAAATCAGTCTTGGACAGGCAGGACTGTTGATTACCATTTTTTCGTTAACCTTTGCTTTTTCTGCCCCCGTTTTATCTGTCATCACAAGAAAAATCGAAAGAAAGCAGCTTACGTTAATTACGTTAGTTATTTTTTTCCTTAGCAACATTTTGAAAGTAGTAAGCCCGTCTTATTTTGTCCTTTTTCTGGCGAGAATACTTTCTGCCGCCAGCAGCTCCCTGCTCATCGTTTTATGTGTCGTCATGGCGGCAAACATTGTCCAGCCAAAGTACCGGGGCCGTGCGATAGGCATAGTAAATATGGGTGTTAGTGCCTCATTAGTACTCGGTGTGCCAATCGGATTGACTTTCGGGAATATGTTCGGCTGGAGAGCCCCTTTTCTCTTTATTGCCATTTTATCGTTATTCTCCATTGCCGGGGTTTACTTTTTTATGGAAAAGGTTGCTCCGACGAAACAAATTTCCTTATGGAAGCAAATCGGTTCATTAAAAGAGAAAAGGGTTTTCTTTGCCCATGTTACGACATTCCTTTTTATGTCCGGACATTCGGCCCTTTACGCCTATTTAACCCCTTTCGTAAAAACGACGATGAATGCGAGCCCGACGTGGGTAAGCGTCGTATATTTTATTTTTGGTGCTGCTGCAGTCACTGGCGGAGCAGTCGGCGGAGCATCATCTGACCGTTTTGGTCAGCGGCCGACTACCTATTCGGTGATTCTTCTCTTTACTTTTGCCATTTTTACAATACCATACGCTACATTTCACCCGGTTTTGTTTACGATCGTACTCATCGTTTGGGGGATGATGAGCTGGGCCTTAACACCGCCGCTGCAAAGCTATTTAATGGATGTTGCGAAAGAAACGGCAAGTATTCAAGTCAGTTTTAACAACTCTGCACTTCACCTTGGAATTGCTTTCGGTTCTACCATTGGCGGAATTGTAATTGAACAGACATCCGTTACCTACAATGCAACGGTCGGAGGATTTATTACGCTGCTGGCAATTGGAACAGCATTTATGACGATGCGCAACAGAATTGGCGGAAAACAGAGAAATAAGATATAATTTTATAAACTTTGGTATCCATTTCCAATATGCGGGGGGTTTTTATGAAGGAACCAAGCAGATTTATAAAGTTTCTTGGAGGCAAAGATTCGCTTTTTGCCCTCGTTCTCTTGCTTTTGATCGGAATAATCATTTATGTATACGATAAAATTTCTTTTGTCTTTTATCCGATCGTTGTTATTTTCTCAACGATTGCACCCCCGATTATACTGGCTTTTATCGCCTACTATTTGCTAAATCCGATTGTAAATTTACTGGAGAGAATACGGATTAAACGAATTTGGGGCATTATCATTATCATCCTAGGATTATCCGGGGTTTTAACGGGCATTATTTTGCTTACAGCTCCAGCCATTGAAGCGCAGGTTATGGATTTAATCGCCAATTTCCCTGCCTATTTGCAGCAAATGGGAGTAGGGATTACAACATGGCTGCAAAACTCCTTTTTGGGACCTTATTACGAAGAAGGGTACAATTGGATCGTCAGCAACTTTAACGATATTCCGGGCATTATCGGAGGCTATGTCGTTAATGCCTTCCAAGGTGTACGGAACTTGGCCACAACTGTAACGAATGTCGTTGTTACCATTGTTACCTTTCCGTTTATACTCTTTTTCCTTTTAAAGGACGGCTCCCGGTTTAAAAAATACAGTTTAAACTTGCTGCCGCCCAAGTTCAGAAAAGATGCCGACCAAATCTTAAAAAATATGGATACTCAGGTCGGATCCTACATTCAGGGCCAAATTATCGTTGCAACGTGTATCGGTCTGCTTTTATTTATCGGATATTTAATTATCGGCTTAGACTATGCGATCACTCTGGCAATTATCGCCGCAGTTACTAGTGTCATTCCTTATCTTGGACCTATGATTGCAATCATTCCAGCCATTATTATCGCCTTGGTAGAGTCTCCCTTTATGCTGGTGAAACTCGCCATCGTTTGGGCAGCCGTTCAATTTTTAGAGGGAAATTTAATCTCTCCGAATATTATGGGGAGAACGATGAAAATCCACCCTCTAACAATTATTGTTGTATTGCTCATTGCCGGCAATCTATTCGGAATCATCGGCGTCATATTAGGAATTCCAGGATATGCCATATTGAAAGTATTCGTTACATATTTATACGATAAATTCAGAGAGAGGTATGACCGGTATTACGGGGAAGATAACGGATTGTACTCTGAAACAGAGAAATAAAGGCATGGATCCTTAATTTGAATTCAGGCCGCGGCAAGATGAAATCTATAGGCTGACGTTACAAAAATAAAATGACAGTTTAAGAAGAAGCTCCATTACTTTGAGGAGCTTCTTTGTATATCGTGGGAATACTTGCAAGCAAACGGAAAATATCTTCCAGCAAGAATCATCGTTTCAACTTCTATTCTTGCGAAAAATACTGACTATAATTAAACCTGCACCTAATCCGATTGCCCCGCCTGCTTCAAAGGAATCAAGCAGTATGCCAATACTTACCCCCAGAAGCAAGCTAATCGCGAAACCAAATCCTGTTACGGCGATTTTCATAAATACCCACTCCAATTATTAGATATAATACTTTTATTCTCCGAGGAAACTTTTGGTTCATCTCCGATTCATGAAAAGTTTTTATTATGAAAATTGACTATTGATATCTTCTGCATATCAAGGGTACAATGTATTAAATATATTTTAGCTTGAATAAATATGAGGTGATCTTGTGGGGAAGAGTGTATCGATAGGACTATTAGGATTAGGTGTCGTCGGTTCCGGGGTCGTACACCTAATCAAAAATCATCAGGAAAAATTACAGCATCAGCTTGGCTGTGACGTAAAGGTGAAAAGCATTCTCGTCCGCGATTTAGAAAAACAGCGGGATGTCAATGTGGGCGACATATTGCTCACGACTAATCCAAATGATATTTTGGAAGATGCGGAAATTGATATTATCGTAGAAGTGATGGGCGGTATTGAAATAGCCCGTGAATATATTCATAAAGCGTTCCAGGCAAAAAAACATGTTGTAACAGCCAACAAAGACCTTGTTGCCTTATATGGCCGGGAACTGCATGAAATGGCCAGCAAAAACAAATGTGATTTTTACTATGAAGCAAGTGTTGCTGGCGGAATTCCAATTTTGCGGGGCATTAATGATGGTTTGTCATCTGATCGTATTGAAAAAGTAATGGGAATCGTAAACGGAACAACGAACTATATTTTAACGAAAATGAGCGATGACGGACTCAGCTACGATGTGGCATTAAAGCAGGCCCAAGAATTAGGATTTGCCGAAGCAGACCCGACTTCGGACGTAGAAGGGCTGGACGCAGCGCGAAAAATGGCTATCTTAGGAAGACTGGCATTTTCCATGGACGTGGATTTGGATGACGTGGAAGTAAAAGGGATTTCCGATATTGAATTAGAAGACCTAAAATACGGGGAACAGTTAGGCTATACAATGAAGCTAATCGGGTACGCCGATTTCCAAGATAAAGAGCTGGAAGTAAATGTCCAGCCGACCTTTCTGGCAAACAATCATCCGCTATCAAGCGTAAAGGATGAATATAACGCTGTTTATGTGTACGGAAAAGCGGTTGGCGAAACGATGTTTTATGGCCCGGGAGCTGGAAGCTTGCCTACTGCTTCCGCAATAATGGCCGATGTCGTAGCAGTAATTAAAAACATCCAATTAGGAACAACTGGGAACCAATATGTGAAACCGCATTTTCCAAAAGTGTTAAAAACACCGGACCGCCGTTTCGGCCAATATTATTTGCGTTTCCATGTAAAAGATGAAGTCGGTGTATTTTCACGGATTTCTTCTTTATTCAACGATCTAAAAATCAGCTTTAAGCGTATTTTGCAGCACCCGCTGAAGAAAGATGAAAAAGCGGAAATCATCTTTATTACGCATGAAACGTCATTAGCTAATTTTCAAGAAGCTTTAAAACAGCTAAACGAATTAGATGCGGTACATGAAATTAAAAGCTATTACAAAGTTGAGGGAGATGCAGAAGAATGAGCTGGCAAGGATTACTGCAAGAATATAAGCAATTCCTACCTGTTACAGATGTAACACCAGACATTTCACTACTCGAAGGGAATACTCCCCTTATCCATTTAAAAAATCTGTCGAAACGTCTAGGAATTGAACTGTACGGAAAATTTGAAGGCCTTAACCCGACGGGCTCCTTTAAGGACCGGGGGATGGTCGTTGCCGTTGCTAAAGCAAAAGAAGAAGGAAGCAAGTCGGTGATTTGCGCTTCCACCGGCAACACTTCTGCTTCCGCAGCCGCCTATGCGGCCCGGGCAGGAATGAATGCAATTATCGTCATTCCTAAAGGGAAAGTAGCCCTCGGAAAACTAGCCCAGGCTGTTATGTACGGCGCTGAAATTGTGGAAATAGACGGAAACTTTGATGATGCATTGTCGATGGTACGGAAAATAAGCAAATCCTCCCCAGTCACTTTAGTTAATTCTGTTAATCCGTACCGCTTGGAAGGGCAGAAAACGGCTGCCTTTGAAATATGTGATACGTTAGGTTCCGCTCCGGACATTCTTGCCATTCCAGTTGGCAATGCCGGAAATATAAGCGCCTACTGGAAAGGGTTTAAAGAATATAATGCGAAAAAAGGGACAGGCCTGCCAAAAATGTTTGGCTTTGAAGCCGAAGGCGCAGCTGCCATTGTAAAAAATCAGGTCATCGAAAAACCGGAAACGATCGCCACCGCGATTCGTATCGGAAATCCGGCAAGCTGGGAACTGGCGGTCCAAGCAAGGGACGAATCAGATGGAACGATTGATAGTGTTACAGATGAAGAAATCATTCACGCCTTTAAACTGATTGCGAAAGAAGAAGGTGTTTTTGCCGAACCCGGTTCTTGTGCTTCCATTGCCGGAGTAATGAATTATGCGGAAAAAGGGATAATCGAAAAGGGCAGTAAAGTTGTTGCCGTTTTAACCGGAAACGGATTAAAGGATCCGCAAACTGCAATTGATAAATTGGAAGTAAAACCTGTTTCATTGCCAAATGACGAGGCTGCTCTAAAAGAATATATTGAATCCAAGGTGAAAGCATGAAACCGTTCGAAATCACTGTTCCAGCAAGCTCCGGAAACGTCGGGCCCGGGTTTGATTCGATGGGACTTGCCCTGAATCTTTATTTAACGTTACAAGTGGAAGAAGCGAATCAATGGGAGTTTCACACCGGTTCCCCCGTTACTGATACGGAAGACCACTTTATAGTAAAAATTGCCAAACAAGCAGCTTCATGGCATGGAAGAGAACTTCCGCCTCTGAAATTAACGGAAAAGAGCGACATTCCCCTGGCCAGAGGACTTGGCAGCAGCGCTTCTGCCATTTTGGCCGGAATAGAGTTAGCAAACCAAGTTTGCGACTTATCCTTAAGTAAAGACGACATATTACGATTTGGTACAGAAATCGAGGGGCACCCGGATAACATTGCCCCGTCTTTATTCGGCGGCCTTGTCATTTCTACCGCTTTTGAACAGGATATCGAATATGTGCAAGTGAAAAATTTATCGATGGACATTATCGTTTACATTCCAGAAGTAGAATTAAAGACGGAAGAAGCAAGAAACGTGCTGCCGGAAACCTATCCAAAGGATGTGGCTGCCCGGGCAAGCGGAATCAGCAATCTTGTCGTTGCTTCTTTGCTCCAGGGGGATTATGCTTTTGCAGGAAAAATGATGGAAAAGGATTTATTTCATGAGCCGTATCGAGCGAAGCTAATTCCAAATTACGAGCGGATTCGCTATGAAGCTAAGCAAAATGGCGCTTATGGAACTATCATCAGCGGGGCAGGACCTACGATGCTTTCTATCGCTCCTCACGGAAAGGGACAGACCATTGCTGAAAATATGCAACAAATACTCCCTGAATATAATATAAAAACAGTAGCTGTCGATGAAAAAGGTTTAACTGTTACTGAATTGTCACATCCATAATACAAAAATCGACCGGGAGATCTCCTCTCGGTCGATTTTTTCATTTTTCCAATTGAAATCTGCCGTGACAGGCGCTCTCTCGGTCGATTCTACACAGTTTTCCGCCGAAATCTGCCGTGACAGGCGCTCTCTCGGTCGATTCTACACAGTTTTCCGCCGAAATCTGCCGTGACAGGCACTCTCTCGGTCGATTCTACACAGTTTTCCGCCGAAATCTGCCGTGACAAGTGCTCTCTCGGTCGATTCTACACAGTTTTCCGCCGAAATCTGCCGTGACAGGCGCTCTCTCGGTCGATTCTACACAGTTTTCCGCCGAAATCTGCCGTGACAAGTGCTCTCTCGGTCGATTCTACACAGTTTTCCGCCGAAATCTGCCGTGACAACCGCTCTCTCGGTCGATTCTACCGCTTTTTCCACTGAAACCTGCCGTGACAGGAATTCGATACTTTCGCCTGAACTCGTGGTATTAACCCATTAGTGCTGTCATCAATGCTTTTTGTGCGTGCAGACGATTTTCTGCCTGCAGAAAAACAATCGATTGTTTTCCGTCAATGACCTCCGCTGTTACTTCTTCCCCGCGGTGGGCAGGCAAACAGTGCATAAAGTGAGCATCCTTTTTAGCTAAAGAAAGGAGCTTTTCATTTACCTGAAATCCTTGAAAGTCCTTCTCTCTTTTTGTCTGTTCCTCTTCTTGCCCCATGCTTGCCCAAACGTCAGTATAAATAATATCTGCCTGACAGGCTGCTTCTTGAGGATCATCTGTAATCGTAATAGTTGCGCCATGTTTCTCTGCCAGTTTTAAAGCCGTCTCCGTAACTTCTTTATCCGGCTGATAGCCTATCGGCGAAGCAATGGCTGCTTCCATCCCTAACATACTTGCTCCAATCATTAGAGAATGAGCCATATTATTTCCATCCCCTATATAAGCAAGCTTCACCCCTTCCAGTTTTCCTTTAACTTCCCGAATCGTCAGCAAATCAGCAAGCACTTGGCAAGGGTGGTACATATCTGTCAGCCCATTAATGACTGGTATTGTTGCATATTGGGCCAATTCCTCTACCGTTTCTTGGGAAAAGGTGCGTATCATAATGCCGTCCAAATATCCAGACAATACCCGGGCTGTATCTGCAATCGTTTCTCCCCGGCCAATTTGAATATCTTTGGAATTGAGAAAAATAGCTATTCCCCCAAGCTGGTACATTCCTGCTTCGAAAGAAACCCTTGTTCTTGTCGAAGCCTTTTCAAAAATCATGCCTAATGTTTTTCCTTTTAACGGCTGAAACACGTTTCCTGCTTGCTTCTGTTTTTTTATATAGTCTGCAAGTTCCAGCAAGTATAAAATTTCCTCTTTTGTATAATCCATGAGCGTCAAAAAATCCCGGTTTTTAAGGTTGTTTTTTAAAAATACCGTTTTTCCTTCTATCACCATTCATATCCTCTCCTTACGACAGCTTATGAATTATTATGCATCATTTAGAATAAATATACAATACCAAAATAAAAAAAGCCGGCATTGGTGCTGCACCCCAAAAAGGGGGCACCACCGTTCACCGGCATTTCTTATTTTAATATGGAAGTCAACGCTTCAAGGAAGAAGTCATTCTCCTCTTTAGTACCAATCGTTACCCGCACGTGCTCAGGGAGTCCCCATATTTTCCCATACCGGACGATAACCCCTTTACGCAATAATTCCTGATAAATACGTTCTGCATCCGGTCCAAGCTGTAAAAGAATAAAATTGCTCATCGTTTCCGTATAGGAAAGTCCTAATTTTTCGAACCCTTCATAAAGTTGTTTTTTTCCGGCCTCATTGCTCTCTCTCGAAGCGATGACATGATCATCATCCTGTATTGCAGCTGCAGCCGCTGCCTGGGCGAGACTGTTTACGTTAAACGGTTCTTTTACTTTTAAAATGGTTTGGATAATCGATTCTCTTGCAATTCCGAATCCTACCCGCAAGCCTGCCAATCCGTAAATTTTGGAAAATGTCTGCATGACTAATATTGGTGCTCCAGCTTTTACGAATTCGATGCCTTCGGTATAATCTTCAGCAGTGGCGTAATGACTATAGGCTCCATCCAGGACAACGAGCACCCGCTCCGGCACTTCGTTCAAAATCCGCTCAAGATCTTCTTTTCCTAAATAAGTTCCCGTTGGATTGTTTGGCGAGCAAATATAGAGCAGCTTTGTCCAATCAGTAATTGCCGCAAGCATTTTATCCACATCAAATTGGTACTTTTCATCAAGAGGAATGGGTACAATCTCTGCTCCCATTAAGTTGGCACCGAAATCATATTCGCTGAAGGATGGTGCCGGAACGATGATCTCATCCCCTTCTTCAAGGAAGGTTTCGGAGAGCAACGTAATAAGTTCATCTGCACCGTTCGTCACAATTAATTGTTCCTTTTTTACATCAAGCTTTGCCGCAATTGCCTCCCGAATGGAAACCGTATCCGCATCGGGATAGCGATGCAAATCATTTAGCCGAGATTGAATCGCTGCTGTTCCCTTTGGCGATGGCCCAATCGGATTTTCGTTGGAAGCAAGTTTAACCACTTTGTCTAAATTCAATTCCTTCTGCAATTCCCAGATTGGCTTCCCTGGTGAATAGGGCTGTATTTTGCCTAATACTTTGCGAGGCTGAATTTGATTTTCCATTTGCTTTCCCCATCCTTTAACAATTTCTATAATTCCTTTTATTATATATGAAAATGCCCGCCGATGGTATCGTTTATTATCTCGTATACTCTTTAAGGGAAACAACGGATGCATTGTTGGCAGCAGTAAATTCAATATAGCGTTCTTCCATTTTCAATAAAGTACGCTTTTTAAATTTTTCATACCTTCTTTACTCGCCCATCAGGTAAATATTTTGCCACTCTTCATATTGGAGCTGAATATCCTCTGATATGCGGATATGGATGATATCTTCGCCATGTCCCCATTCATCCGGCATAAGCCGGATATCACTAAATTGCCGAAAGGGGAATTCTGGTTTAAAAATGGCATGTTCTTCATTCCAGTAATCCGCTATCATTAAGCTGTCAGCTGACAAGGTGATATTCGGCCCTTCTGTATAGGCAGAAATATTATAGCCGTCGATATATGTCGGTTTTTCATAATACGTAATCTCTAACAAATTCTCTTCTGCTGATTTTTCCACGTACGTCATAGGCAAATTATTATGATTGTCGATTAGCAGCAGTTCTTTTCCTTCATAAGTGAAATCCCATTGCTTTTTTATAAAAGCAGGGTCAATTTTGTCGGTTTGTCCCGTTTCAAAATAATGATACAATGACGGTCCGTCGCTTTTTATAGCCGCTTTCTCCGCTTGTTCCAGCGGCAAAACAAAATAGACGACAGAAGAAATGATCAGTAATCCTGCATAACTAAAGAACAATGCTTTAATAAATCCCCCTTTAGCCTGCAGTTTATTTAATGCAAATGCTGCTGCAAAAATTACGATAAAAATGAGCAAATAAACAATAACCGATACAACTATCATTTTCTCACCTCCAGGTGATTGGTGCTTACCGCGGAAATGAGGAAGCATAAACATACCGTTGCTGTCGTTTTTATGAATACGAGCAAAAATGAAGATTCGAAGAAATAAAATTTGCCGATGCGAATAATTGCTTCGCTTTCAGAAAGTGCTACTAAGATTAAACAGCCGATGATGATCGAAGGAATAAGGATAGCGAATACTTTCTGAAATTGAACGAGAGATCCAACCATATATCCGAGGGAGGCAAACATCCAGATATAAAGTACAATGGTTATGATTCCCGCAACAACAACCGCCGGGCTGGTTATGTCATTTGTACCTATCAGCTGAAAGTCGAAAAACATGTATACTGCGACTTTAAGTAAATAGCCGGACAGATAAGCTGACAACCCGCCAATGAAACTTAAAGCAAGCAAAAATAATAAGTTCGACAAATGGCTGCTGAGCCGGTTAAAAACAAACAGATACTCATTGTCCCGAAACGGTTTCGTCGTCAGCTGCAAGGCGCTGATAAACGCCCAGCCAAAGGTAAAAACGAGGACAATATCTGCAGAGTAGAAATGGATTTGACCAATTTGACCTGATGAAATACTTCCCGTTCCGTTAAAGGAAAAAACGATGGCAATTGCCTGTGTAATGACCAATGAATAAAAGAGGCCAAAAAACAGTTTAAACTTATAAAAAAATTGCTTTCTTACCGCTTTGCCTAATTCAGCGAAAGACACGGTCAATCCCCCCTTGTCCCCGGTCCGTAATATAAACGCAAACATCGCTGGATGAAACTGGGGATATAGTCATCCCAAGCCGTTGTGCCTCCGGGAGTGAAATGTCCTCTTTTTTTACAACAGCATAAAGTTCATTAGGGCCGGCATTTTGTTGATGCAAAATTGTTTTCCCGCGCAGCCATTGCAGGAGAACCTCGCTTCTCCCTGTTAAGCCAACAGCAAATTCTTTCAACTCATCCATTGGCAAATGAAGCACTTTCTTTCCATTGTCCAGGAGCAGTACATCCTCCAATAAGTCCTCCAGTTCCTCCAAGTAATGGCTGGAAATAATAATCGTCCGCGGATATTCAAGATAATCCTTTAACAGAACACGGTACATTTCCTTTCGTACCGCCCGGTCCATCCCTGCCGTTGGTTCGTCGTACAAAGTCACTTTACATCTGGATGCCAGGCCGATGATCATATTAAAGGTGCTCCTCTTCCCCTTTGATAGATTCGCATGGGTTTGTTTAGGATGAAATTCAAAGTAATCAAAGAGCCGTTCTGCCAACGTCCGGTTCCAATTTGGGTAAAAACGCTCCCCTTCCCGCAATATTTCCTTTAAATTTAAATGGGACGGAAAATGAAAGGCATCATCAATATAAATGCTATTTTCAGAAACATACAGACTGTTAAAAGGGCGCCGGGAAAGAACTTTCACTTCGCCAGAAGTTTCCCTCCATAATCCACCGAGGATTTTTAATAATGTTGTTTTCCCCGCCCCGTTTCTCCCGATTAAACCAGTAATTGTATTTTCTTTAATGCTGAAAGATAATTGGTCGAGCGCTTTCGCCTTCCCTTGCAGTTTCGTTACGTTTTCACAATGAATCACTTCCACCAGACTGTCCCCCGCTTTCCTTCATTGCCTTTTTCAGCATGACCATTAATTCCTCTTCCCGGACGTGTAAGCGTTTTGCCTCCATTACAATTTCATTGATTAATCCTTTCAACTTCTGATTTTTCCGTTTATGGATGATAATAGCTTTCGCTTCCTTCGTCACAAATTTCCCCAGTCCCCGTTTTGTATAGAGAATATTTTCATTTGCCAACACATTTAACCCTTTGGCCGCAGTTGCCGGATTAATTGTAAACATTTCCGCTAACTTATATTGGGAATATACTTTTTCATCCGCTTGAAAGTTGCCTTTTAAAATTTCTGTTTCAATCCATTCCGCAATTTGTAAATATATAGGTGTTCCATCCGACTGGAGCAAGCTTACACCCCCTAACTAAATCAGTGCATTAGTCGTGTAACTTAGTATATTACTTTGTATAGTCCCGGTCAATAGTAGGTTTTACCTATAATCATGCCTTAACAGCAGCTGTCTTTGACAAACGGAAAAACTTCCGTTAAGATGACGAATAATTTAAAGGATAAGGAGAATACAATGAAAATTTACGTAGATGCGGACGCCTGTCCGGTGAAAGATATTGTTGCAGAAGAAGGGAAAAACAGCCGAATTCCTGTAGTCATGGTAACGAGCATGTCCCATTATTCGGAAAAACAAAAGGATCAGGAAGTGGAGATCATATATGTAGATACAGGCAGAGATGCGGCAGATTACCGCATCGTCCAACTATGCAAAAAGGGAGATATCGTTGTGACACAAGACTATGGGCTTGCATCTATCTGCTTGGCAAAGGGGTGTATCGTTTTACACCATAAAGGTTTCCTATATACCAATGAAAATATTGATCAATTGTTACAGTCGAGATATGTAAACGCCAAAGCAAGAAAAGCGGGGCACCGGACGAAAGGACCGAAGGCGATGACTGAAGGGGACCGGATCCAATTTAAAAATTTATTAAGAGAAATATTGCAAAAAGAGGGCGTATAATGATTAGCGATACACCCTCTTTTTCATGCTAATGACGAATTTGTATGTCGATTTAGACGATACTTAGCAATTTGTTTTATCAAAAAAAATCACGTTTTGGATCAATTCCACAATTACTAAAAAATTTCCATTATAAAAACTTAAAATTTCCGATTGCCATAACCGCATAAAACAGACATAATGATAGAGAGCTATTTATATGTTGCCCATTGCCATCTACGTCTTTAGTCTTATGCAAAATATCGCTATGGCTTATTTGATTGCAGCGAAAAACATGTTATAGTAAAAAAACAAAAAGGTAAGCTTTTTTTCCTGGTTGTTAGTATAATATAGTGTGCACAATAGGTTTTAAGGGAGATTGTTATGAAAAATAAAAAGATTTATATTTTATTAACCGATACAAAAACAGTATTGGGCAGAATAATAAAATTATATACGAAAAAGCCATATAGCCATGCTTCCATTGCCTTTGACCTTGAACTCGATGAAGTTTACAGTTTCGGAAGAAAAATGCCGAGCAATCCGTTTATTGGCGGTTTTGTACGTGAAAATATTACATCAAAACTCTTCTTGAATGCCCGTTGTGCCATTTATAGCTGTGAAGTTAGCGAAACGGAATTGCAACGGATGTATCAATTTATACAAAAAATCGAAAGGGAAAAGCACCGTTATCGTTACAATTTCCTAGGTTTGCTTTCCTTTATTTTCGATAAAAACGTAGTTAGAGAGAATGCATTTTTTTGTTCCCAATTTGTTGCTACCGTTTTAACCGAAGGCGGCGTAGTAACATATAAAAAACCATTAGACCGGATTACGCCGGACGATTTGCTGGATACGGAAAAGTTTGAACTAATTTACGAAGGAAATCTTCAACATTATCGCAATATAAATATTGAGCCGCAAAGCGTTCTAAACATTGTTTAGAAATGAATAGCTCCGCACAGACGGAGCTATTTTTTATGCAAAAAGTATCTATTTTTTAAATGCAAAAACTTATAATTTTATATTGGGATATGGATATACATAATTTTTTCCGGCTATCTAAAAATATAAAACAATGACAGTGAAGGAAGGAAATGCGATGTCTGCCTATGATCAGCCTATCATCGAATTTCGGAACGTTTCTTATTCCAATGGGAAGCAGCAAATTATTAAACAAGTTTCGGGCATATTTCCAGAAGGGAAAATTACGACCCTCGTCGGTCCGTCCGGAGCAGGAAAAACAACCCTTTTTCGACTGTGCAACGGATTAATTTCTCCAGATACAGGGGATATTTTGATACATCAGAAGCCGATAGAACTATATAACCCCATTGAATTAAGGCGCAATATTGGTCTTGCCCTCCAAAGTGCAACAATGATTCATGGCACGGTTTTGGAAAACCTGTCCTTGCCGCTGGCGTTGCGGGGAGAAACGTTATCCAAGGCACAAGCGGCGGAATTATTGCAAGTTGTCGGATTAGAGGAAGATTTGTTACACCGGAATGTGAGAGATTTATCGGGAGGACAGCGGCAAAAGGTATCCATTGCCAGAACCTTTGTAAACCGGCCAAAGGTTTTACTGTTGGACGAGATTACATCATCTTTAGACCGGGTATCCCAGCAGGAAATTGAACAGCTTATTTTGTCCATTAATAAAAAATACGGGACGAGCATTGTGTGGATTACCCACAATTTAGAACAGGCCATATCCATTGGAGATTATTCCTGGGTCATGATGGCAGGCGAATTGATAGAATCCGGCAAAAGCGAAATTTTGCGCCATCCGCGGGAAGAAAAAGTACAGCGATTCGTAAAGGGGGATATAAAATGAGTTTTATTGCCCTTTCTTTAGCCCTTATATTTGTCCTTATTCCCCTTGTTTTATCCAAAACATTAAAGCTGGACTTGGAAAAGGACACGACGATTGCTACCGTCCGTTCGATTATTCAGCTCTTTATTGTCGGGTATATTCTTAAATTTGTTTTTTCAACTGAAAGTTATCTCTACATCACCCTAATGATCCTCTTAATGATTGGGGCAGCTGTACAAAATGCCCGGAAAAAAGGGGCAGCGATTCAAGGTATCACGTGGAAATTAATTGCAACCTTTATATTCGTAGAACTGCTCACCCAATCCATATTATTAGGATTCGGCATTACTCCTCGTACAGCCCAATATATTATCCCGATTAGCGGGATGGTTATCGGAAATTCAATGGTTCTTTCCATACTCTTCTTAAACCGTTTTACAGCGGAAGTGGAGGCAAGGCGAGAGGAGACAGAATTAATTCTTTCCCTTGGCGGAACACCGAGGCAAGCAATCCATTCCTCCCTTATCAATGCAATTAAGGCAAGTACCATTCCGACAATTGAGAGTCAAAAAACGATTGGTCTTGTCCAATTGCCGGGAATGATGAGCGGGCAAATTATTGCCGGAGCCGACCCGGTACAGGCAGTACAATTTCAGTTGCTCATACTATTTTTGTTATTAACAACAGCTACGATTACAAGCACGATGCTCGGCTTCCTGTCTTACCCTGCTTTATTTAACAAACGGATGCAAATGATTCGTTATCCGCATAACGAATCATAATCTCCGTTTTCACTTTAGGGGTTTTAAGTTTACCCAAAAATAAAGCTTGACTTTGAAACAAAAACAGGCATCCGAAAATTTGGTGCAAAAGAGCACTTTTGATGCCTGTTTTTCTCTCTATGGATCCAAAATGG
>NZ_BMEV01000077.1 GCF_014637175.1 Compostibacillus humi
GGCAAATGTCGTTGTCCCTTTTGGATGAACTGTATATAATTTTCAAAAAATGGATAAAGCCACCTTTAGTTGGACTTTGACTTTTTGGCTTAATTTATGAGAAAATTATTTACGAAATATTCCAACTATATTTATGCAATGCTAGTGATTTAATACCTCTTTCATAAAGTTTCTTCTATTTTCAATACGTTGGTAAACGTCTGGATACTTTTCTTTTAATTCCATGCGCAATGCCTCGTCTGCAATAGCTAAGCCATCTTCACAATTCGGAGCAGCATATCGTCTTTCCGTAAATGGAATAATATCCATTTGCAATACCATGCCGCTTTTAATCGTAATATCGGAGTTTTCATAAATAGGCGAGGAAAGCCATTCTTCCGCCGTTGCGATAAGATGACCAGGGTTTAAGAACCAGCCATATTTCTCTTTTGGATAAGTATTTTCAACCATATCGTATATGTCTCCGCCAGCTACTCCAACGCCAATTTTTTCATACCAATTTACAACTGTAGCGAAGTATGGTTTAGCAATCTTTTCAAGATAGTCTCTTGACTCTTCAGGCAAATCCTCTTCCGAATAAGCTGCAAATCCTCTCCGGTTTGATTGGCCGCCGATAAGTCCCATACTTACCTGAAATCTGTCACCTAATTTCAGCACATTCGTAGTTGGACTTACCATATTCAAATCAATTCGGTCTCCAGCGAGTACTTTAGGAAAAAGATTCGTTGGCAATGAACCAGCAGTTCCAAACTGGGAAATTTCCACTTCCGTTAATCCAGTACGGGTGTTTAGCAACATTTGCTGTACAGCATCGGAAGCATAGGTTGCTCCAAATTCAAAATAGGCAATTTCGTTTGCACTATTGATTATTCTTACTCCGTATTCCGGATGAATAAATAAATCGGTTGCATTCACTGCATTTTCATCACCAACAATGTCCCGGACACTATCGGTTATAAAGGATGGCGTATCGAAAATATGTCTTGATTCTAAAAGCTTCCATCCTGCTATACCAACTGTTTGTGAGTTATTTATGCCAATTTCGGTCAAGATATCTTTAAGTTTTCTATTTCCGCCCATTGGCTGGTTTGGAAGCGAAAATGTATGATAGAGGATTCCTTCAGCAGGAATACGGCTATATTTATACATGGAATAACATTCATTGCCTAGAATTATATGAGCTTTTCCGGATTTATCTAAAACGAGAAGCGCTTCTTCAAAACGCGGGCCAAAACCAGTTAAATAGTCAAAGTTACCGTAGTGTTCACGGTCTGCATAAACGAGAAGATAATCTAACTTCACTGCTTCCATCGCTTTCAGAGTTTTATCAAGTCTTTGCTTATAAACTTCATCCTCTAGCTTTGGCTGTTCTTTCGGAAGTCCCCAAAAAGGTTCCTTAACCGTTGTATATGTAATATTTTTTGCATTGATCATGATAAATGTCCTCCCTGTTATTTTTTCCTTCACGTAAGGAACTGCATTTTCCTAAAAGATTTTAAAGCTGATGATTACATTTCAATGTCGATATATTTGTTTATTACTGAAGTGGAAACCCCTAATATGCCTGCGCTTTCTCCCAAATTTGACCCCTTTACGTTATAGGTATTTTTAAATGGGTCCCAAATTAGCTCGTCAACCTTTTTCGCAATAATATCAATAATTTTTGGCCTCTTATCAATCAATTTCCCGCTTAAAATTACAGTATCTGGATTATACATACATATGACGTTACAGACTGCGATTCCCATATACGTATATACTCTGTCTAAGAGCCTGGTGGCCCATTTTTCACCGGAATCAGCCGAAACAAATATTTCATTGACGTTTGAAATGTTTTTATAAATTTTAGCTTCTTGTAATAATGCCTCTTCCGTAATATAAGTCTGCAGGCAGCCAATTCTGCCGCATTCGCATAATCTTCCATGTGGGTCAACAGTTGTATGGCCGATTTCTCCAGCGCTGTTGGTTGCCCCTCGATATATTTCTTCTTCAACGATTAATGCGGAACCAACACCTGTCCCAAAATTGATTAAAGCAGTCCTTTTCGAGCCTTTAGTTGAACCATGTACATTTTCTGCAAGGGCTCTTGACTTGATTACATTATCAATCGTTGTTTTGAGTCGCAGTTTTTCTTCAAAATATTTAACAATATCTACATTTTCCCAACCGAGTTGCGGTGAAAAGATGACAGTTCCTTTCTGTGCATCGATAATCCCGGGAACTGCGATACCAATCCCGATTATTTTCGATTTATCAATATTATGCCCGCTAAGAAATTCTTCCACGGAGTTACAAATCAATTTCAAAACGCTTTCATAATGATTAGCACGAGGATCATAATTCACTTTTTGAGATAAATTAATATTTCCATTAAAATCTACTAAACCAATTTTCGTTGCATTTTGATCCAATTCTAAACTAATGACATAAACGGAAGCCGGGTTGATATCAAGCAATACAGCCTTCCTGCCTACACCGCTTGTCTTTTCTTCAGTTTCTTTTACAAATCCTAATTCAATAAACTCACTAACTATTCTTCCAATAGATGTCGAGCTCATATTGGAAACCCTTGCCAATTCTGCCCTTGAGATCGGCCCTTTTTCTCTAATTAAATGAAGGACCAATTCTTTATTTATCTTTTTCATCAACTCTTGATCATGTTTCGTGTTTCCGGTTGTCATATTTTCACCTCGCTTATCCAATTAATCCAGTGGTGTTATTAATTATGAAGAAAAACATTCAAATTAATTGTGGAAAAGTCGAAAATTATAATAAAAAACCCGTTTATCGACATTAATTTATCCACTGGTGTTATTAATTATGACGATATAGCAAAATGAATATCCTGTCAAATATTTACATAGATGTGGACACGAGCTGCCTGCGTGCCAATCAGCCAGTGAGTTTTGCTTAGAGCAAGAAAAAAAGAGGCAAAATCATCATGATTTCGCCTCTTTCATATATTACCTGTTTTTATATCGTTTTGTAATCTCTTTCCGGTTTTCCCACAATTCATCAATGTTCATCCCGTTCAATTCTTTATACGTGTCGATGATGTCGCCCTGAACACCGGATTTTGCATCATTTACTGCAGCAATAAATTCAGAGTATATATTGTGGGAAATTATTTCCTGATCCCTTAAATAACCGATTGCTTTAAATAAATTATTCGTTTCTCTCGTCAGTTTCTTTTGTTCGCTATTATGCCAGTCGGAAAGCTGTTTGCTGATTGTATTGAACAGCTCGGAAATATTTCGCTGGGCATCGTTATGCCAGTCGGCCCATAATTTTGCCATATCATTCGTTTGTTCAAATTCGGCGATAATATCTTTCTGACTGCCTGCATTGACATATCTGCCGTCCGATGCTTCCGCCATTTCCTTCAGCTGTTTCAGTCCTTCATTATCCACTTGATAGCCGATAATATTCACGACGGGACTAATATCTGAATCGGCTAGAGATTTTATCGCTTCCACTGGATCTTCATCGCATGTTTCTACCCCGTCACTGACGATATAAATCACATTGGAATTTTGTTCTCCATTTAAATCCTTAAAGTCTTCCTGGACCTTTTTAATGGCACTCGCCATTGGTGTCCATCCGGCTGGTTCAAATTCGTCTAACGCATCGGAAAATTTCCCTTCATCATAATTCGACAGCGGGTAAACTTCATCGATGGCCGAGCAGGATTTTTCCTTATCTTCATCACTGCCAGTTCCGACGTGGCCGTATACATAAAGTGCAACATTGGCCGAATCAGGCAAATTTTCGACAAATTCCTGGATCGCTTCTTTCGCCAAGTCCATTCTTGTCCGGTCATGTTCATAGTTTGCCATACTTCCGCTGGCATCTAGAAGGAGAGCAACATTATAATTTTCCTTTGGCTGCAGCTCATCCGAGTCACCAGTAGGATCAGCAAATGTCATCGATTCCCATTGGTCTATCGGTACATCCACCATGGTCATATTTTCTTTAAACAGTGATACTAAGAGCCGTTTGCCATATTCAATTTCTTCCTCTGAGCTTTCTTCTGTAAGGGTGGGGAATTTATCTAATTCTTCCTTCACACCTTCTAATTCAGAGAATTTTTTTCCGGAAAACTGTCCGGTAAGGGGATAATCAGCTGCTTCTTCCAGTGAAGATGGTATTGGCGGCAAATCATCTACGTTTACTTCCGGTTCTTGCGGCTGTTCTTCCTCTGCTTCAGCTTCTTCCTCTGTGTCATCTTCTTCCGTTATTTGTTCGGCTGGTTGTTCCTCCGTACTTTCGTCTTCTTTCTCTGAATCAGCTGCATCCTTATCCGAACCGCAGGCTGTCAGCAAAATGGTTGCAATTACACTTGCACAAAAAAGTTTGAATATCGTTTTCAACGTATTCTCCTCCAGTAATCCATCGTTTTCATGCAGGACATGAATATGTTAGTTTTTATGTTATGGGAAATTTTTTCCTGCGTAAATAGGCAAAAAATATTGTTATCGCCATTCGCTTGATAGATAGAAGGTCTTTATGACTAGTTTAAAAGTGACAGTTCGGGAAATTTGTTCAATTTGACCGATTGCAAAAGTTATTTTGAAACAAAAGCAAAAGACAGGACCAATACGATCCAGTCTCTCCATAAGTGATTAGGGAGTGCCGATATATACAAGCGGAAAGCCAAAAAATATTTACAGCGCACGATAAAAGCTGTGGAGTACTTATAAAAAGGTAAGATTCCCGAAGTTTTGCTACAAAACCGCCGATATTATTCAGATGGCCCGTATATTTCCCTACAAGCTAAGGCCCTCTGCTTCCATTGCCAAATAGGCTTCTTTTCCGAACGCTTCTGTTGCCTGGCGTTTCATTAATTCGAAATCACCGTCTGATGGAAGGTGGGTTAAAACTAGTTTGCCGACATTCGCTTTTTTGGCGATAAGGGCTGCTTCCTTCGCATCCATATGGCCCGTCCCGACGGTATGGGTGCTTCCTTCACAAATAGTAGCTTCACACAGAAAAAGGTCCGCATCTTTTGCGAAATCTGCCAGTGACTCCATGTAAGATGTATCTGCCGAATATAAACGAATGTTTTATTTTTATAAGTAAACTTCACTGCATAGCAAGGAATCGTATGGTTTACCGGGAAAAATTCGATATTTGCTCCTGCCATTGTAATTGAAATTTCCTGATCGATCGGAATGTTTTCCGATTGGGCGCTTTGAATTTGCTCCCACATATTTACCGGTTCTTTCGGGGAATATATTTTTATTTTCTCTTTTGCCCGGCCTGTCCGCAATGCGCCGTTCATCGCATACTGCAGAACGCCGATATCGCCCATTTACTGCAATTAACTTTTCTAATCCATGGCTTATTCATACGATTGAGCCAAATGCCGCGGCAGTAATTGGAACATTCGGGACGAAGGCAGAGGCGGTAGTTGATATGATCCGCGGAAGGTTTAATCCGGTCGGAAGACTCCCGATTACAATACCTGCAAGCCAGGAAGCAGTAAATAATGAAGCAGGCGACGTGCCGGGGTACGACGAAGACCCGTCGTATCCATATCAGGATAAGGCAGGAAACCGGTATCAATATAATTTTGGACTTTCCTATGAATAGAGCCGATTGAATTGAATACAGGCTTCCTTTGCAGCGTACAAAAGTCAATCAGTGGAATTAAGCGTAATAAAAGGAGCTTGGCATTTCAAGCTCCTCTGCAGAGAGCAGAATACTGTATCCAATCATAACTAATCTATTAAGAGAATCTAAGGGCTATGATGGATTAATAATAGCAGAGGACGATTTTCTCCCGGCATGTTTCTATGTATTCCGAACGGAAATCGTCCTCTACATATTGGGGAAATTTATTTTCTGAAGAAATCATGTGTGGTGTTCCGATAACTGTTGAAGTTTTTTCTCGTGTTTAGCAGCTTTGCTGAGGAGAAAATTGGTTGTTTCTTTCAAATCCGCAATTTCTTCTTGTTGTCCATCAATCTTTTTGTTTAAGCGATTAAAGCCTATTTCGATCTTGTCTTCCAGCTCATTTTTAATTTTATCCATTTTGGAATCCATTTGTTCGAATCTTTTATCAATCTGTTGAAATCTATTATCTACTTGTTGAAATCGTTTATCAATCTGCTGAAATCTAACATCAATTTGTTGAAACCTATTATCGATTTGCAGAAATCTTTTATCAATTTGCTCAAAGCGCTTATCCATACGCTCCCCGTACAACTGAAATGCCTTTAATATTTCTTGAAGCAGTGTTTGATTGTCCATGGTTTTCACCTCCTTTAATCCTAGTATATACAAATTCACACTGGCAGAAAAGCGTATTTCGACAAAAGTCATCGAAAATGCAATTTGTCATACTTTTTTATGGAAGATGAAAAACGATCAGGTTAAATTATGATGAAGAATCTTCATTTACACTAAAGAATGGTGCAGGCAATTTGTTTGAATGTAATCCGATTAATAATATAAAATTAATGTGAATATACATTTTAAGGGGTGCAAAGTATGGCGAAGGTATGCTTTTTGCTTGCAAATGGTTATGAAGACTCAGAGATGAAAAATCCGTATGAAGCTGTTAAAGAAGCGGGACATACGGCTGACATTGTCAGTCTCGAAAAAGGTGTGGAACTGAAAGGAAAGAAGGGAACGGTATCTTATACTTCCGATTTTTCTATCAGTGAAGTGAAAGCAGACGACTATGATGCCATCGTTATTCCTGGCGGCGGAGCACCGGAGGCACTTCGAATCAATGATGAAGTAGTTGAATTTGTAAAACAGGCAAATGAACAAGGCAAAGTTATTGCTGGTATTTGCCATGGACCACAAGTGATGATTAGTGCCGATATCCTGAAAGGGAAAAATGCTACTTCCTTTGTCGGAATCCGGGATGACCTGAAAAATGCCGGCTCCAACTATATGGATAAAGAAGTCGTTGTGGACGGAAATATTATTACGTCCCGAACTCCGAAAGACGAACCAGCGTTTATTAGAGAGATTTTAAATAAATTATAAGATTTGAATCATTAGAAAAAGCCGTAAGGAGGCAGAATATCTGCTATCGTACGGCTTTTATCTTTATTTCATTTGAATAAGATCTTCCTGCACTGCTTCGCCAATAAACGGGGTAGGTTCTCCAACACTATAAAGATGTAATTCATGCATTGCCCGCGTACAGGATGTATAAAAAACCCTTAGCAAGCTTTCATCTCCATACACTTTTTCCGATGCATCATAAATAATAACGGCATCAAACTCGATTCCTTTGGATAAATAAGATGGTACGACGACGATACCTTGTTCATATTCAATGGAGCTATTCTTTAAAAGTTTAATGCCATCGATACTAGAGAGGCCATCGTATGCTTTTTGGCTTTCTTTCGCTGATTTGCCTATGATGGCAATGCTTTGGTAACCTTCTTTTCTCCAAGCAGCAACTTTCTTTGCAATTTGCCGGTGGAGTTCATCATGATTTGATACCGTTGTCAGACCCGGTTTTTCTCCTTCGCGTTGGAAAGGAATAATTTTTTCACCTTCAGGAAGAAGACGGCGAGTAAATTCAATAATCGGTTTGGTGGACCGATAACTCCGTTCCATGTTAATCATATCCGTTTCCTTTGGACCGTACAGGTCTGAAAGGGTGCGAAAATCTGCCATTTCACTGGCATGGGGGAATATCGCTTGGTTAAAGTCGCCCAACACCGTCATTCTTGCGAAAGGAAACAAACGTTTCAAAAACTGATACTGAAACGGGGAGTAATCTTGTGCCTCATCGACTACGACATGCTTAATCGAACTGTTCGTCTGAAAGCCTAAAATAAGTTCCTTTAAGAGTAAAAATGGTGTAGCATCTTCGTAAAATAATTTATTATCATTAAGTTTTTCCATTGTCAGCCGGCAAATTTCTTCCCATTCATGAGGCAGCTTGTTTTTTAGCCACTGTTTGATGAGAGAAGAATCAGCAAAAAGCTGTTTATACAATCCTTTCATGTCGATAAAACGGAACTCGCGGATTTGTTTCCTTACAGGCTTTAGTCTCCGGCGGACGATTAATTTGGCAAGATCCTTTGGATCCATCTCATAATCGGCAATTTCTTCTCTTTGATAGCCGTGCTTTTTCGCTAAATAAGCGCGGGCTTTATAGTATTCTTCGTTGCTGATGAGTTCCATTTCTTCCTGTACCCACGGTTTAGACCATTCGTTCATTTCCATTTCTTTTACCTGCTCCAGGAGCCAGTTCTGAATTTTTTCCAGCCGGTTGTGGAACTTAAGGGACGTATCATTGCTATAAAATTTGTCCGTAATTTTTTCCGCTGTAACTATCGTTTTGCCCCGGAAACGAATATCTTTAAACAACATTCGCGCATCTTCCAGCGCCTTCCGGTATGATGTAATTGCCTCATAAAAATGGGTAGATGCTTTAAAACGGATACTGGCCATCCTTATTGCAAAAGAAGGGGTATTGCTTGCAGTTAATACGTATTCCAATTGATCATATGGATCTTCGATTTCAAAATCTTGACGCAGCCGATGGTCCAAATAATCTTGAAACGTAACTTGCTGCATATTTTCTTCACCCAGTTCCGGAAGTACGTTCGACACATAGCTGTTAAATATGGAGTTTGGCGAAAAAAGGATGATTTGACTGGCATTCAGCTGGTCCCGATATTTGTAGAGCAAATAAGCAATACGCTGCAGTGCGGCAGATGTTTTCCCGCTGCCCGTCGGACCGTGGACGACAAGGAGCCTTCCGCGGTCATGACGGATAATCCGATTTTGTTCCTTTTGGATTGTCGCTACGATATTGCGCATATGTTTATCCGTGCTTTTCCCTAAAACTTGCTGCAAGATTTCGTCGCCAATGGTAAGGCTCGTATCAAACATCGATTCAAGCTGACCGTCCCGGATTAAATATTGCCACTTCTTCTCCAGCATGCCTTTCACCGTTCCTTCGGGGGCAGTATACTCTGCCGGGCCTGGCTGGTAGTCGTAATATATGCTTGAAATAGGAGCTCTCCAATCGTAAATTAGAAAATCTTCCCCGCTGGAATCCATTAGTGAAGAAATGCCAATATAGATTTGTTCCGGAGCAGAAGTACCCTCTTCTACGAAATCAATACGGCCAAAGTAAGGAATATCTTTCATCCGTCGCAGCATGGATAATCTTTTGGCCGCATGTCTATGGGTGCTTTGGGTAACGGAAAGGGCTTGGGCCTCTTGCCTTAAGCCGATGATCGTCTCTAAATAATCATCAAACGTGTCAATATTCACCTTAATGTCATCCCAAAAGTGTTTGCGAATATGAATTACTTCGTCGCGCCGCTCTTTCGTTTCTTTTTCCAGTCTTTGAATTTGTTCCTCAATCGTTTCAATAACATGATCTACCCGCTTTTGCTCCTGTTGAAAATTGGAATTCACTGCAAACACTCCTTTAAAAAAAGTTTATTTTTGGGGTTGACAGCTATAAAAATACACTGTATAATTAAAATAGGGATATTATTGGTTGTTTTTAATTATACAGAAGCTATCTACATAACGATACCATAATTGCCTCCTCTTGGCAATGTTTTTTATGCTTTCATTTTGTTTTCAGATTGCGACAGCTGGAACCCCTTCTTGTATGAAGAAGGGGTCCTTTATTATTGCCGTGATAAACCTGAAATGTTTCAGTACTTATTTTTTACGTTAGAAAAGGAAGTGCGACAAATTTGAAGCTTAAGCTGCTGGAAAAGAAAAAATTTGCTTTTGAAGAATTGGAGAATAAGGTCGCCGAGCGAGGCGTGCTGTCCATTCAAGATTTGCTGGAGACGAAAGCAAATCCTTTATATACTTTGTTCATCAACCATACTCTCGTTATAAAAGACGTGGAAGATCTTACCTTTATAGCGTATGAAGATAAAAACTTTATTCATGGCATTGTCGATGTTTATGACCGGGTGCTCCGTGAAAAGATGTTTAATACTCCATCCCACGAAACGGGGCCAAAGAAAATAGAAAATGACCATATAGCCGATATTGTTATCCGTTCTAATTTGGTACTTAATGTGCTGGAACTTAATGTTTCCAACTATATTCAACACGCTCCAGGAGAATCAATTGCTTTGCAAAACAAATTTTTAATCGAGCTTTACACGGATTGGCATACTCAGCTGCATCATAAGGAAAATGAGTTCGTAAAATATTTTTTTGATTAAAGTGTACGCAAAAATCCTGATTCCGATTCATGTCGGAATCAGGATTTACTTTATTTATTTCAATAAATCTTTTTTGCGAAGTTGTAATTCGCCTTTTTTGTTCGTGTGCTTCACTGGACAGACAGCAAATTTATCGCACACTTTACAAAGTTCTTTGTCAAACTGTACTGTATATTTTTTCGTTTTCGCATTATATGTTGATTGAAGGGGTACGTTACCTTCTGTACATCCGGCAATGCTGCGGCCTTCTTCATCTAAAATAAACAATGAATAGTCAATTGGGTCATTCGAAACTTTAGCGGGTTTTTTTCGCTTTTTTGGTTCTCTCTGCTGCTTCACCGCTGCTTCTTCTGCCAGCCTCTTAAAGAGTTTTTCGATTTCCTTCCAAGTATCTCCCTGGACAGAAGTAATGCTTCCGGAATTCTGTGCTAAGTAATTTCGTTTAATGTTGTTTTTAAATGCTTGCTCTTCTTGTTTTGAAGGATTTCGGTTCCATGCTTTATTCATGCTGTCAAAAGTGTAACATTTCCGATTTAAAGCTTTTTTAAAGTATTGTTTTGCTTCAGCGGTTTTTCCCATTTCCTGCAGAATCATGCCTTTAATAAAATAAGCATTTCCGATTTTGCTGTTGATTTCAATCGCAGCATCCAAAGTTTCGATTGCTTCTTTCCGCTGATTAATAAATCGCTGGGAAGATGCTTTGTCCAAGTACACTTCATACCAGTCCGGCTTTAACCGGAGTGCTTCATCGAAGAAGCGGATGGAGTAATCGGTACCGGATGCGGCATAAGTGTAAACCATGCCTAAGTAGTAATAACCTTCCGGGTTTTCCGGATATTCCTCAATGAATTGATTTAACACTTGAATTGCTTTGCCATATTGCTGCAGCCGCAGAAGGGTTATTCCTTCCTTTAAGGATTTATTCTCTTTATCTACAGATAAATTTAGTTGCGGACTATTCGGCTGAACGACGATGCGCCCGTCAAATAATCGATTTAGGCTTTGAATTTGTTCCTCTTTCGCAAAGTCACGGGCAAGACGGCTTTTCTCTTTGTTTCCGGTTTGTTCCAGTCGGTGCGCTTCTTTTTCCCAATCTTCTTTCGTCGATTGCTTCGAAATATGTGACGCTTCTTGATTAAAACGGTCCATTTTGGCGCACGGTGCAAATAAAGCCGGCGGCAGTTGATTGCGATGAGGCTCCAAAATATAAAGATAATCTTTCGCCCTGCTTATGGCAACGTAAAAGAGATTCATATAGTACCGAAGCTGGTCGTTTCGCTTTTCCTCACCGGAAAATATACGTTGCCAAGCTTTTGCATGTTTTGAAACGATGTTATAGCAAAAAATCGTTTCGTATTCTAACCCTTTAATTTCGTAAACGGTAAAAATTCTCCCTAGCGCTTCCGGATGAATGTTTGCAAGCTTTTCCTTCTCCGCTTCATCGGGAACGATAATGGCTGCATAATGCTTGTCCTTAATCGTTTCTAATATTTGTACCAAATTTTGTTCAGATGGATTTAAAACAATCGGCTGTTCTCCGGACCGAATTGCTTTCGTTTCATAGTCGTAAGCAGTTTTTCCGATAAATTGCTGCCGCAGATGGGCGAGGGTGTTCATCATTTCTACTACTTCTTTAGGGTTCCGATAGTTTTTCGTCAGGATAACATCTTCCATATCGGTGTTATACGTATAAAATAAGTTTTTTACGCGGCCAAAATTGAAAAAGGTAGGATTGATAGTTTGATGAACATCACCGGCAAAGATAATGTTTGCTCTGTTTTTCACAAGTTTGCTGACCATATAGATTTGCGTTTCACTTAAATCCTGAACTTCATCAATGATGAGATAATCATATTTTTCGATTTGTCCGGCTTCTATTTTTCGGGCAATTTCCAGCGCTGCATCATTTTCATCGACTAATTCACTGTCAGAAAGTCATTGGTTATATTCCAAGGCCAGTTTATATAGTGCCTTCCGGTCTGCTGGGGAAAAGTGGGAATAGCCCCGGGGCAGGCTAAAATATTTGTCCAAGGGTAAGATTCGAATAGATTTTTCCGCTGACAAGGCGGGGACTTCCTGATATTCCAGCCCCAAATAACCTTTTATAATCCCTCTTATTTCCGTCCAGATGGCTAACTCATCAACGTGACGAAGGTTTTTATGCTTAAATCGAACTGTTTTAAACCATTCGAGAAAATCATAGTATGTCACAATTTGTCCGGACTGTATTTGGCAATGTTTGGCGTAAAAGTTTTTAATGGAAAAAAGTCGCAGTTATCACATTTATTATTGTATTTATGGATAATTCGTTTCGTATCGTCCACAAGTAAATCCGTATAGGCTATGTAGGCAGTCTTTATACCGCTTTTCTCTAAACCTAGCAGTTTATTTACAAGAATTGCCGTTTTTCCTGTTCCTCCAGCTCCAGAAACTATCATCGGCTTTCCGAAATGCTGCAATGCTTTATATTGATCATCGGATAAATAATATATGTAGTCTTCATTATTCTCGTCGGCAATGATGGACAAGCAATCATCATCAACGATGATTGCAGGGATATCAAATATATTCGTCTCGTGGAATCTTTCTGTAATCTCGTGATCGATTTGTTTATCCCTATTTTCTTCCAGATAGGATGATTGGTTCATAGCAAATTGATGTTCCATGTCGTTTGATATATTGGAATCGACTTCCAGATGCTTTCTTATTTGTTTAGAAATGTCCATATTCTTCGCATCTCTTATTTGCTGATCATGGGATACATATTTTAAAAATAAAATCTGGTGGCCGCTTTCCTCTGAATTGTCTATCTTTCTGTCCGGCAAGAAGGTGAAAAGGATACGGTCACTATTATTGAGGCGAAATTTAAAGATATTTCGTATTTTTAACTCTGCAAATCCAGAATCCGGCTGGAATTTCATAGAGCACACCCTGCACATCGAGCAATGTCTGCTCAAAGTTTGCTAGTTTGTCTAATATAGTCAGCCTGGAATGTCTCGGCAAACTCTTTAAAAATTGTTTCGCAATAATCATGATACGGTTGGATCCTTTCCTGTTAAATTGTTATGCGATTCCTTTATTATATAGCTATATCTGATAGTATACTATAATAAATAGCTTGAAATAAGATTAGGATAGGTCAAAAGCCAGAAATTGGATTGGAAAGGAATGTAAATTACGTTTATAATTATCTCAACTTTCGCACGCTTAAAATTGCTCTAAACCCTTGATATATTTGAATGCAGACTAAGTTGATCATGCCGCATTTGCCTTTATTTCATCGTTACTACGAAAAGCCTTCTTT
>NZ_BMEV01000078.1 GCF_014637175.1 Compostibacillus humi
ATTTGTGTTGGTAAAAATAAACTTTTTCCACACAGAAATATAAATTCAAGTTTCTTCGATTAAAAAATACGAATGGATTGAAGGTATAACAAAGAAAATCGGTAAACTTAAATGAATTTTTATATTGACTTAAATTTTTCCTTTTGCTAGATTAATATACAACATTTAAAAAATCGTTGACGGGAAAGAGTAGGTTATAACCCTTGTTCTCCAGAGAGTCGGTATTTGGTGGGAGCCGATGAACAATTTATAACTGAAAATCATCCCCGAGATGCAATGCTGAACGTGAGTAGGCATTGACGGTATCCCCCGTTACAGGGAGCGCGTATGATGGTACGCGACAGAGTGCCGTATATTGTTATACGGAATTTGGGTGGTAACGCGAGCTACAACTCGTCCCTATTTTTAGGGGCGAGTTTTTTATTTTTCAAAAAAGAAAAGGAGTGGACAACATGAAAAATCAAGTATTTTTTACAGGCTTAATGCTATTTTCATTATTTTTTGGGGCGGGCAACTTAATTTTCCCGCCGCTTCTCGGGATGGAGTCGGGAGGTAATTTCGCGCCGGCGATGGCAGGGTTCCTCATTACCGGGGTTCTCCTTCCCTTTGTCGCCGTACTAGCTGTTGCAACAGTCAACGGCGGTCTCGTTTCCATCGGGAGCCGGGTTCATAAAATTTTTGGCGTTGCCTTTGCTGTCGTTATCTATTTATCGATCGGGGCATTTTACGCCATCCCCCGTGCAGCAAACGTTGCCTATGAATTAGGCTTTCACCAGTTTTATACGGGCGGAGGCCAATGGACCCTCGTTCTTTTCGCCGCTCTGTTTTTCGGCGCTTCTTACTACATTTGCCTAAACCCGAAAAAATTAGTTCAGCGGGTCGGACAATTATTAACACCGATGTTGCTCATTGCCCTTGCCATTCTTTTCGTCCGGGCCTTTTTCCTCCTCGATAACTCGACTGGCCCTGTAACGGAAAAATATTTGCACAATCCAATCGTTACTGGTTTTATTGAAGGATATTTTACGATGGATGCGGTTGCAGCGCTAGCCTTTGGAATTGTCGTCGTTAATGCGCTTAAAGACAGCGGAGTGAAAACGAAGAGGGAACAGCTGAAAGGAACAATGATTGCAGGAATCATCGCTGCAGCCGGCTTAGCTGCCGTATATATCTCTTTAGGCTGGATCGGGGCAGTCATGCCAGGAACCGCAGAACTTACAAATGGTGCGGAAATCTTAACTGCCGCTTCTCAGCTTCTATTCGGCGGCACCGGAAGCATATTGTTTAGCGCCATCGTCATCCTTGCCTGCTTGACTACATGCGTCGGTCTAATCAATGCCAGCGCCAGCTTTTTCCAAGGGTTATATCCGAAATTCAGCTATAAATTTTACGTTCGTGTGCTTACTGTCGCTGGTTTTGCCATTTCCAGCCTCGGATTAGGCATCATCTTGGATATCGCTGTGCCAATACTCGTATTCATTTATCCGGTAGCAATCGTCCTTATGATTTTATCTATGCTGCAGCCAGTCCTAGGAAACGGAAAAACGATGTATCGCGTTTCTGTCGCGTTAACCGTTGTCTATGCCGTCTATGACGTCTTAGCCAGTCTCGGACTTCATATGGATGGCGTCGCACAAGTCATCGGCTTTGTCCCTTTCTTCGATTTAGGTCTCGGCTGGGTCATCCCTGCCATTATCGGAGCGCTAGCCGGGTATGCTTGGGATAAATTCTTTATCCGCAAGCCGGTTCAAGTGCAGGAACAATAAGCCGATTTGCCACCAGCCATAGCATAACCGCATGAACTTAATTCATGCGGTTATTTATTTTGACATAAGCAATTTTGCGCACAACGAGTAAATTAGCATGGTATCAAAGTCATTAACCGAAGCCGGCCTGCGGGATGAAGGCTTGTCTTTTATTAAACTCCTTTAGTTCTATCGCACGATTTTCGCCGGCTTATATTGAAAAAAGGGTACCCAATAACTAAAATAATATTGGAAAATTCACTATTATTTGCCATTTGAAAAGAATGGCTAGTAAAGTTTAGGAGGAAACGTTCATTGAAGAAACTTTGGGTACTTGCCATTTTCATCCTTTCACTTTTCGTTATCGGCGGATGTGGAAAAGGTGAAAATGACGAACAAGACACCGCGAGCGACAGCAATGCACAGGAAGAGACAAGCGAAACGGAACAGGAGGAGCAGGCAGCGGAGGAAGAAGAGGAAGAGCCAAAAGAAGAAGAAACAGCGCCTTCTGAGGATAGCAGTTTTGCCGACCTCATCGCATATATGGAAGAAGAAACAGAAGGAATTGCCAATGTCATGTATGAAAATACAGAACCGCAGGAACATGAATTGGACGGGGTTACTGTATCGTTAGACGGCTATACCCTTGTGGAACTAACTGATTTTCATGTAGACTTCAGCATCCCGTTCAACGATGAAACAGACGGAGGAGTAATCATCGCCCAATATACGGTAACGAACAGTCTCGATAAAGACGTTTACTATATGCCTTCCTTTTATTTGAATTTCACCGGTGCGGACAAGGCGTATTATCATTATCAATATTTAATTCCGGAGGAAGAACAGATTACCGAAAAATTATCCCCAAGCAATGACTACTTGCTCAAAGCAGGGGAGTCGGTTACAGGATACATTGCCTACCCGTTCGGCAAAACCCATTTGGAGGCAATGCTGGAAGTATCTACTGCCATCGTAGAAGTGCCAGCTGCCCAGGAGAAGAAAGGAGAGTTTGGCAATCCGATTGGAAAGGATGGCCAATTTACATTAAGCTTAAATGAAGCAGGCGAAGAAAAAGTTGCTGCCAATTCAGCATTTTACGAAGATAAAGTAACGACCGATGATATGGGCGAAAAAATTATGCTGAAAGAAGAGGATAACATCGGGAAAGAAGAAAAGATTCGGGACGTTACAGTTACCTTAGACGGGTATCAATTTACCGAATTTATCCCGAATGAAATCGAAGCGCCACGTTTTGAAGATTTCCAAAACGGCATCGTCCTCCTTACGGTAAAATTTTTGCTGGATAATCAAGGGGAAGAAGACATATCCTTATCCTCCGTTTCGACGAAGCTGACGGTCAATGACGGCATGCAATATATGTTCGACCAGGCAATGCTCCTGAATTACTCATATGATGACGTCATTAAAGCGGGAGAAAGCGGGGAATTGCTGCAAATTTATACGCTGGATAAAGAGCAGTACGACAAAATATGGAAGGACAAATCCTTCCTGATTGAAATTGGTCCGTTCCGAAATCAAGACGGGGAGGATATTTCCAAAGGGGCATCGGCAGAATTTGAATTATAAGCGGAAACAGGCGGGGAAATCCCGCCTGTTTTCCTTTCTAATCTTTGCTTATCCGCTTTACAATCCGATAAGCAAAATAAAAACCGAATAAAACGGCTATCAATACGGTTGGCACATAAAGATAGTCGGGCCATTCGCGGAAAAAGGGACGATATTTTAAATAAAAATAGTTTCCGTCGATGAGCGGGTTTAAGAAATAGACGAACCAAAAGTAAAAGAAAAAGACGACATAGGCTCGTTTAAAACTTTGAAAATTCGGCCGGTAGCCATAGGCAAAATAGGCGTAATAGGGCAATAAAATCGTAATGGCATGATTTACTAAATAGGAGATGCCGATCACATGGGTAATTTCGTAAATTCGCTGCGGATAAAGAAAAGAGCCGTATGCAAACAGGCTGAAAAAGAAAATAACATCCATTACTTTTCGGTTATTCGTTATCAAATAATAAATCCCCAACAGCGAAGTAATCCGGGAAATGTGCAAAGGCAGAGACTCGGAAACGTCAAACCTCATTTCGATCATATACCAGGAATAAAGAAAAATTTGCTGTAACACGGAAAACGCTAAAATAATATACCCCACCGTCTTTGCCCGGGATTTCATTTGCTCACGAAAGCGAAACAATATGATAAATAACAATACAACAATTCCGATATAGAGCAAATGATTTCCATCAAAAGGCCGGATAAAGGGGGAGTGCATACTCCACCAGCTGTTTTCCACCAAATCTTCCTCTCTAGAAGTCTTTTTCATAATTTTATTATACATAACGGCAAGTTTATTCAGGGAAATAAGATGGAGAAGGAACGAAACATCAGAAGAGAGTTCGCGAAGAATATACACAATTTTTACACATTTTTTCCACAATCTATCCATAAACTCCTGAAATAATGTGATTTTTTTCACACGTTCTTTCTCTTGCTTTTCTTAAACTAATGGAAAACGTGTATTCAAGAGAGTGAAGGAGATGAAAAAATGGACTATGTGAAACCGAAAGAACTCGTACAATCGATAGCCGCTGCAGGAGGAGAAAAAGCCCAATTATCGGCTGGAAACATTTTAGTGAAAGGTGCTCTTTCCGGGGCATTTCTCGGGTATGCTACAACCCTCGCCTACACGGCTGCAACTCAAACCGGCTTGGACATTGTCGGGGCAGCAATTTTCCCTGCCGGATTTATCCTGATTTTACTGTTAAACTTAGAGCTCGTCACCGGATCCTTTGCCATGCTGCCAATTGCAAAACTGCGCGGGAAAACGACGATACCATTAATGGCAAGAAATTTCTCCTGGGCATTTCTCGGCAATCTTATTGGCAGCCTTTTTTATGCATTTTTATACACCATTTTTATTACAAAATTAGGTCATGTCACGGACTCATTAATCATTGATAAAATTATAGCGGTAGCCGAAAGCAAAACGCTGGAATATAAAACGCTCGGTCGTGATGGAATGGTTGTCTTATTCGTCAAAGCATTGCTTTGTAACTGGATGGTGACTTTGGGGGCAGTGATGGCATTTACCTCTAAAGCAACCGTCGGGAAAATTGCAGCAATGTGGATTCCTGTATTTATCTTCTTTGCCCAAGGATTCGAGCACGCAGTCATCAACATGTTTGTGATTCCTGCAGCGATGATGCTCGGGGCAGATATTAATATGGGAGACTGGTGGCTTTGGAATCAAATCCCTGTAACGATCGGCAACTTCCTCAGCGGCTGTATACTGACCGGCATTGCCTTGCATTTCGTGACAAAGGAACAGAATCCGGTCCAAGAAGCATCACAATGGAAAAAAACAGCTTCTTAATTCCCTTATAACTAAACAGCACACCTTTTATGGTGTGCTTTTCTATTAGCTCGACTCTATTTACGCATGCGAGAGAAGTTATTAATTACCAATTAAAAAGGACCAAATCTAGTAAAATTCTAAGCAGATAAGATTATTTTACGGAAGGTTTAATAGGTTCTAAATAATCATGAAATATACTTCCTTGTTATCTACAATAGATTATAAAGCATAAAAAGGAGGTTGTTTGCTTGATTAAAAAGAGAATTGTATCTATCTTTCTATCATCCATGTTGATAGCAGGCACTTTATTTGTCCATCCGGTTTTCGCTGAGCCGGAATTTAAGCATGAACAAGCATTCTGGAACAAAAATGCTAACGTGCCTATTTTCGTAAAGGAAAAGCTAGCAAAAAAACATGCATCAAGCAATCCTGCCAACGCTTTAAATTATTTAGATGAAACGGATGTCGGGATTGAAAGTCCGGAGGAAAATTTAAAAATAAAAAGTGCGGAAACGGATGAATTAGGAATGACCCACATTCGTTTCCAGCAGGTGAAAGACGATGTCCCTGTAGACGGGAATGAAATTATCGTCCACTTTAATCAAAACAATGAAGTAGTAACTGTAAATGGCCACTATAACAAAAATGTTGAAGAACAGTCTATAAATACAGAAGCTGCCATTAAGGAGAATGCTGCCCTCGACATTGCAAAAGCAAGTGTCCAAGCCCCTTCTGAATTAAGTTTTGAACCAACCGTTGAACTAGTCGTCTATCCTTTTGAAGGGGAAAATTATTTAACGTACAAAGTAAACTTGAGCTTTTTGGGAGATAATCCGGGAAACTGGTTCGTTTATGTTGATGCCCATTCCGGAAAAGTGATCGACAAAGTCAATGCGCTGCTGCATGCCGATATAATCAAGAAACAGCATCATAAAGGAGTAGGGAATGGCGTGCATGGAGACTTGCGCCATCTCCATACAACAAAGGAAATTATGAAAGGACAAGGGGCAATATTTAAACTGTATGATGAGTCCCATGACGGACTAGAAGGAATATACACTTACGATTACAATACTCTTGAAGTTTTTGAAAATAACAGCGCTTCCTGGAAAGATGAATATCAAAGCCCGGCGGTAGATGCCCATTACAACTCGGAAAAAGTATACGAATACTATTGGGAAGAACACGGACGGAATTCTTTAGATGATAACGGAATGGCCATTATCTCCTATGTCCATTACGGCACAAATTACAATAATGCGTTTTGGAACGGCCGCTTTATGGCCTATGGTGACGGAGACGGAGAATTTATGGTTCCGCTATCCGCCGGATTGGATGTTGCCGCCCATGAAATGAGCCATGGAGTCATCACCCATACGGCCAATCTGCAGTACCGATTCCAGCCTGGCGCCCTAAATGAGTCCTTTGCCGATGTATTCGGGGCGCTTGTGGATGAAGATGATTGGGAAATCGGAGAGGATATTATGGCTCCTGCAGCAAAAGCTGAAGGCAGAACAGCATTGCGGAGCTTAAGCAAGCCAAGCAAATTCCCGGTATCGGAAGAAAGAGCTCCATATGGCAGCGGCTATTATCCTGAACATATGGATGAATACTATGACATGCCGCTTAATGTAGACAACGGGGGAGTACATGTCAATTCTTCCATTCCAAACCATGCAGCATATTTAATTGGAGAGCAAATCGGAAAACAAAAATTAGGTCAAATCTATTACCGTGCGTTAACCGTATACTTAACACCAACATCGAACTTCAGCGACGCCCGAAATGCCATTGTCCAGTCAGCCATTGATCTGTATGGAGAAGGAAGCGCTGAAGTACAGGCAGTAGAAAGCGGATTTGACCAAGTAGGAATCTATTAATCTGAAAAATAAAGAGGACTGTCAGCATCGACAGTCCTCATTTTACGCTTCCTGAAGGGTGCGGGCATCTTTCAGGCCGAGGGTAGCAACTGCATCTGTTTCAATTTCCTGGGCCAGCTCCGGATTCGCTGTAAGGGACATGCCATAGGATGGCACCATTTCTTTAATTTTCGGCTCCCACTCGTTTACATATTGCGGGAAGCACTTCTCAATGACTTCCAGCATGATGGAAACAGCAGTGGACGCACCTGGTGAAGCGCCAAGCAGTGCAGCAATGGAACCGTCCCTTGCACTGATCACTTCCGTACCAAATTTCAATGCGCCGTTGTCAGAGATAATTTGCACCCGCTGTCCGGCAACGACAATATCCCAGTCCTCGCTTTTGGCCGTTGGAATAAATTCCCGCAGTTCTTCCATCCGCTGCTCCTTGGACAACATTAGCTGTTCGATCAAGTACTTTGTCAGCGCAAAATTTTTCGCTCCGGCAGCAATCATGTTAAACACATTGTGTATTTTGACGGAGGTAAATAAATCAAGCATAGAACCGGTTTTAAGGAATTTTGGCGAAAATCCGGCAAACGGCCCGAAGAGCAAGGTTTTCTTATTATCTATAAATCTTGTATCAAGATGAGGCACAGACATTGGCGGTGCCCCAACCTTTGCCTTTCCGTACACTTTCGCAAAATGTTCTTCCACCACTTCCGGATTATTGCATACTAAAAACAACCCGCTGACAGGGAATCCGCCAATTCCCTTTCCTTCCGGGATGCCGGATTTCTGCAATAAGTGGAGGCTTCCTCCCCCGGCGCCGATAAAGACGAACTTCGCCGTAATATATTCGATTTTTCCGCCTTCCATATCGTGAACTTTAACTTCCCATGCGCCATTTTCCGTCCGTTTAATATCCTCGACATGGTGTCGATAGTTGATTTCCACCTTTTGTTTCTCAAGATGTTCAAACAATTTCCGGGTTAGCGCCCCAAAATTTACGTCCGTCCCAGATTCAATCCTCGTCGCAGCAATCGGTTCATTCGACGTACGGTCTTTCATAATCAGAGGAATCCATTCTTTCAATTTATCCGGGTCATCGGAAAATTCCATACCCTCAAACAACGGGTTTTCTGATAGTGCCTCAAAACGTTTTTTCAAATAATTCACATTGTCTTCCCCATGCACAAGGCTCATATGAGGCAATGGCTGAATAAACTCCCCTGGATTCTCAATTAAGTTCTTCTTGACGAGATAAGACCAAAACTGTTTGGATACTTGGAACTGCTCGTTAATTTTCACTGCCTTTGCAATATCGATGGAGCCGTCATCCTTTTCCGGCGTGTAGTTTAATTCACAAAGTGCAGCGTGCCCCGTTCCCGCATTGTTCCATTCATTCGAACTTTCTTCTCCCGCTTTGCCGAGCTTCTCAAAAACGGTAATGTTCCAGTCCGGTGCCAATTCTTTTAGGATTGTACCTAATGTCGCACTCATAATCCCCGCACCGATTAAGATGACATCTGTTTTCGTTTCTCCGTTGCTCATATTTATCCTTCCTTATACTTTAAAATATTTGCAGAACAGATGCGGATACTCTATAAATCTTAAAACAAATACCCCCCATAACCCGCATCTTCCTGATAAATGAATCTATTTATAGTTTATCAGAGTTTTTCATAGATTTAAATATTATCTGCGGGAGATCCGCTTGGAAATTTCACAGATGGCAAATATATCAGCATTTAAGAGCTTCTGTAATAATAAGGAAAATGCAAAGGAAAGGATATCCTTTGTATTCACCGATATACAGCATTATCCAATACTTCCAGAAGATGCCTTTGTTTTTTCCCTGCCAAAATATTTTTCATACACAACGATTAGTCGCAATATGCAAGCAGTAAACTTGTTCGTCTAAAGACTGTCATACGGGAACATGAAAAAGGAAACCCATCTAAGGTTCCCTTCTTTTTATTTATCCTGTTTTTTTTCCACCAATTTTGTACTTGCTTTTTCGATTCGACGATAGCGCCGTATATCCCTTTTTGAAATAGGAATCGGTTCTTTTTTTAACATTCGGTAGATGGCTGCCAGCATAATAAGCAATACAGCGGCAAAGGGGAGAGCTGCTACTAACGATGCAGTCTGCAGTGCATTTAAGCCGCCGGCCAGCAATAATACACCTGCAATCGCCGAGATTAACACTCCCCACACTAATTTTTGAAAAACCGGCGGATTCATACTTCCTCCTGTTGTCATACTGCCTAAAATATAAGTAGCGGAATCTGCAGACGTTACTAAAAAAATAAAAATCAGCAATATGGATAGAACGGACATAAGGAAAGACATTGGAAGGGTGTCAAATACACTAAATAAAGCAACGGTTATGTCATTATTAACAACCTCAGCAATATTTGCATTTTCATTTAAATCTTTATACAGAGCCGTTCCGCCAAATGCTGCAATCCAAAAGCAGGCAATTGCCGGCGGAACGACCATTACCCCAAAAATAAATTCCCGAATCGTCCGGCCTTTCGACACCCGTGCTACAAAAGCTCCGACAAATGGCGACCAAGCGATGGTCCATGCCCAATAGAAAACGGTCCAATCCCGTACCCACGTTCCGCCGACGTATGGTTCCAGCCTTAAACTATACTGGATAAATTGTGTAATATAATCGCCAATGCCTAAAGTAAATGCATTTAGTATAAACACGGTCGGTCCCGCAAAAAACACAAACAGCAGAAGCAATAAACATAAAGCTAAATTCACATTGCTCAAAAAGCGCATTCCTTTATTTATGCCAGTGACGGCAGAGATGGTGTAAGCTAAAAAAACAGCGAAAATGATAATCAGCTGCATCCAAACTGATGACGGAATATTAGCAACGACAGAAAGCCCGCCATTCATCTGCAATGCCCCTAAGCCAATAGAGGTAGCCACTCCCATTACCGTAGCAATAACCCCCAGCGAGTCAATCGTATTTGTTATTGCTTTTCTATGCCCGGTTATCGGTTCGACTGCCTTCGAAATTAACGCACTGTCTTTTTTGCTAAACTGTATAAAGGCAATCGCTAACCCTACTGTTGCATAAATAGCCCATTGGCTGATTCCCCAGTGAAAAAAGGAATAGCCCATCGCTACACGTGCTGCTTCTTCTGTCTGGCTGCCCAGATCAGGAAAGGGGGGCTCATAAAAATGGGACATCGGCTCTGCAACTCCCCAAAACACTAATCCAGAGCCAAAACCGGTAGAAAACAGCATGCCTACCCAGGTGAAAAAAGGGAATTCCGGCCGTTCATTTTCCCCGCCTAAACGGATTTTCCCAAATTTACTAATGGCAAGGCCTATTAAAAATATAATAACGATAAAAACAGAAATCAGGTAAAACCAGCCAAAGTTAGTCGTCGCAAATAAAAACAATTGTTCAGCAACCGCACCGAAGCGATTCGGCGATACTGCACCGATTATGACTAAAAAGGCTACAATAACAGCAGAAATGATAAACACTGGATTTTTCAGATGTTGTTTATTCATATGTACCTCCATGTTCTTACACACTTACCATTATCCTGTCCAATCCACTCCATTCTATAGATATTCTCCCTGTTGCAAATATTTTTGAATATTTCTTGTGTACCTCTCCTTGTCTCCATAAAAAAGGGAGAGGTATTTTCAGCCTCTCCATCCAATTATTCATATTCTAAAAAGTCATGCGGCAAGTTATCTTCATGGGATAAAGTGCCGTTTATGATTGGTCCGTTATCCGGGGCATAATATACAACCCCATGGATATTTTCTGCAATTTCGGATTTGTCCTGATCCAAATCGTTTTCCAACATGAAGAATTCACGATAATCAACAATCTGACCTGGTTCCAGATGCATCGTAGGATCAAATGCTGAATCGGTCACTTTCGGGTCAACGCCATATGTTGCTACATCGTCAAATACATATAATTGATCCGCATCATAGTAAATTACCTCGTCGGATGTATTTTCTACCCTTATATAGGCGTCTTCGTCATCCAGCGGACCATAGACAGTAATTGACAGTCCTTTCAATATTGGATTCTCGTCGCTTTTCGCGATTTCGTTTTCGTTTATCAATGCCGCAATCTGTTCTTCATATTCCGCCGGCTGGTCCAAACTTAATACAATTCTACTGTTTTCCAGTTCGATATCTCCCCAATAATTCAGCACATATTCATCTGTATTAATGGCAGAAATTAAAGGTTTCACCGAAGCAACATCAAAATAGCCATAAGTATACCCTTCTTCCCCTGGTGCCAATATTAATTCTTCCGCAACAATCGGAATCTCTCTGCCGCTATGATAGATAGTTGCGCCGATTTCTGCCGAATCTTCAACATTTAATAACGTAAAATCGCCCGGATCGATGGTAACCTCCTCGTCACCATGATTCTTTCCGACAATCAAGACAGATACATATCCGTCGGCAGCCAATTCCTCTGATGCTAAATACGCGTCTATCGTAACATTCCCCGCTTGCTCTTCCATTTTCGCTTCCAGAACAGGAGAGGGTGAAGATTTCTCTGCAGGCTCTTCTGCAATCCCTTCTTCTTTATCTCCGCAGGCGGCTAATAAAAGAATAAAGAATAAGAAAAATGATGCCTTTTTCATCGATGACTTCTCCTTTACCAAATGACTTTTTTTGCAGTTCAGCAATACTCCTCTCCCATTTTAACACGTTAGAATGCCGAACATAATACGCTATGCATAAAAAAAGAGAGGATTGATCCCCTCAAAATTGCCAATCATCTGTTCTTCCAAACTTTTATCGATCCATCAACAATATCCCAAACTAACCCGAGGATGAACAGGATAATGCAGGGATGGAAAAAATAATAATTTAAAAATTTTGATATACTAATCAGCTCAACCATCACTCCTTCTATTATTTTAATAAATTGACTGAGAAACTAGGGCTTTTATGTAATCGCTTAGGCTTAATCTAAATCTTTTAAAGGGAAGTTATCTCTCCTTTATGCCAACATCTTCCCTTGAAATTAAATGATTTAATGCTATATTTATGACAAATGCCATTATTTAAAAATTTAGAAGGGGGAAGTCAATGAAACTAATCGGAAAATTAGTTATTGGTATTATTAGCGGTATTATAATCGGATTATTTGTATCGGAAGCAATTATTCGGGTTATTGTTACCTTTAAAGAAGTTTTTGGGCAATTTTTAGGATTTTCTATTCCGCTTATCATTATCTTCTTTATCGCCAGCGGAATAGCCAGTTTCGGCAAACAGTCTGGAAAAATGCTGGGGCTTACCGGAGGACTTGCGTATGTTTCCAGTGTTATTGCAGGTACGATGGCATTTATCGTTGCACTAATCATTATTCCTAAACTCGTTGGCAACGGTGGAGGAAGCGCAGAAGAAGCAGCAGGGTTTGAGCCTCTTTTCGAACTAACGATTGAACCAATTGCCGACGTCATGACAGCACTTATTCTTTCCTTTGTGTTCGGAATTGGGGTCACTCGAATCAAAAGCCCGACTCTACGTTCATTTTTTGATGAAGGAAAAGCAATTATTGAGAAGCTCATTTGGAAAGTAATTATCCCAATTTTGCCATTTTACATCGCAAGTATTTTTGCAGAGCTTGCTGCAGATGGTGCTGTGTTTAAAACGTTGCAGACATTCGGTCTTGTTCTTGTCATGGCGATCGTTATGCACTGGGTGTGGCTAATCATCCTATATGTAATTGCAGGATCGTTTACTGGAAAAAATCCTTTTACCGCATTAAAAACGATGCTCCCTGCATATTTTACCGGGTTGGGTACAATGTCCAGTGCTGCAACTATCCCTGTAACTGTACGTTCTGCGAAAAATAATAAGGTGAGTGACGGCATTGCCGATTCAGCGGTTCCTTTATGTGCGACTATTCATTTATCCGGAAGTACGATTACGCTCGTCACCTGTTCAGTTGCTGTTATGATGCTTCAAAATGGTTTATCACTGCCGACCTTTGGAACAATGATGCCATTTATTTTCATGCTGGGAATCATTATGATTGCCGCACCAGGAGTCCCTGGAGGAGCGGTGATGGCCGCATTAGGGCTGCTTGGATCCATGCTAGGATTTGATGAAACCGCACTAGGTCTAATGATTGCCTTATACATGGCACAGGACAGTTTCGGTACAGCAACAAACGTCACCGGAGACGGTGCCATCGCGCTAATCGTCGATAAACTAATCGGCAATCAAGGGGATCATGCTGCGTAAAGATGATGATAATTGAGATAGGGGGAGGTGACTAACCTCCGTCCCTCTCACACCACCGTACGTACGGTTCCGTATACGGCGGTTCCAGATTATGTATGACGCAAAATTTCATATCTAGCGGA
>NZ_BMEV01000079.1 GCF_014637175.1 Compostibacillus humi
ATGCCGTTCAAAGGGCCTTCTCTATAGCTAAACCCGTTATCTTTAATAGTGATCAAGGCAGCCATTTTACCAGTCCCAAATATATCAATCTACTAAACTCTAAGGAAGTTCAATCAGCATGGACAGTAAAGGACGTGCTTTGGACAATATTATCATAGAACGTTTTTGGCGCAACATAAAGTACGAAGAAGTATATCTAAAAGATTATGAAAGTCCAAGGGAGGCTAGAATAAATATAAGAGATTACATTGATTTTTTAATTACAATCGCCCTCATCAAATCAATCGCTAGATTATAAAACACCATCATCAGTTTATTTTAATTAAACAGGTTCGTCATTGCCCTTCCCATCTTTGAGAAATTATCTTTCATGCGACAGAACCTGTCAAGGGAGAATACGCCCTTGACAGAACCTGCCACATGAAAGGCATGGTTGGCAAGATGGGAAGGAGCAAAACTCAATGCACCTTAAATTTATAAAAAAGTTGTCTTGACGATGGGGTCCACTTTATTTGATCAGTTGGTTCTATATAATATTTAAATGACTTTTTGATATCTGAATTTGGATTAGCTTCCATCCATAATTGACCTAAAGAATTTTCAACCATGTATTGTACAATCCATTTTGGTGTAAAAAATTGAGTAGCAGCCGGTATCTCACTTTTTTCTGCTTTTTTATTCTTTCTTAATTTAGCAAAAACTGCATCTTTCGGCTCTGCATTATAATATTGATACAACCAACCTATAACTTCTACTTCGTTAAAACTATTAGTTAACTCTTCGTTATCGATTAATTTAGAAATAATAAATTCACTATCCAATAAATAATCCGGAAGTAGTAACTCAGTATAGTCGTTTATTTTTTCAAATAAAGTTGGCAGTACTTTATTTAGGTTGTTACATTGTGCAACAAATAGTTTCCTATATGCTTGCTCGTTTTCTCCTCTTTGAATTAAGATATTGATTTCCTTACTATCAACATCCAAATTCATCGTTTCATATTGAAGCAAGATATCTGGTTCGTTCTTGCCAGAGCTACTGGATAGTACATTGACACGGTCAGGTAAGTAATTATTCACTTCCATATAACGAATCGATCAGATGAATAATGCTCAACACTTCCACTTAAATGTTCTGCAATTGCAACGCCTGCATCGTTTCCTGAATTAATCAATAATCCTTGTAATAGTTTTTTTAAGGTAACTTGTTCCCCCTCTTCTAAGTATACACTTGAGCCAATTGTACCTTTTGCATGTTTGCTAACTGTTACAATATCATCTAAATTGCCATTTTCGATTGCATAAATGGCAGTCGCAATTTTAGTTAGACTGGCCGGATACATTTTAACTTTTGAATTTTTTTCATAAATAACCGTACCGGTTTTAGCATCGATGACAATCGCTGCTTCACTTTTTAAAGATAGAGGGTCTGTGTTAGAATGTCCATAAGTAGTAAAAGGGAATAATAAGTGTATAACGAACATAGTTGTTATAAGAAATATATTTTTCTTCAATTAATTCACCTGCTTAAAAATATCTTTGTTTGTTGTGCCTCGATTTCATAAAGGGTTTGTCGTAATTTTAATTCCTATTTGTGCAGAAAATATGAAGTCTCAGACTTTGAAATAGATACTTAACATTGTTATCAATATGTAATAATTGTCTTTACTTTATTTACATCTATACAGCATTTTGAATAATAAACTCATATATGATGGTTGACTTCACGGCAAAATTCAGCGATCAGGAGGTAAAGAAACATAAAGGGATAACCTAAGATCAATTGTCAGCAGGATAAGAAGGGCTGTACGGATTCTGTACAGCCCTTCTTATGTTTACTCGATGAGATTAGTATACTTCTACCTGCCCCATCATACCGTTATCTTCATGCTCGAGAATATGGCAATGATACATATAAATTCCTTCTTCCGGGAAGGTAACGAGCAGCCTGACCCGTTCACCCGGCTCAATAAGAACACTGTCTTTTAGACCCTGTTCATTCGGAGCCGGTTCTCTTCCATCACGCGATATGATTTTGAACTGGGTACCGTGGATATGGAATGGATGGATCATTCCACCCATCTCGTCCGGCTTATTATAGATTTCCCAAACTTCCGGGACGCCTTTCTCTTGCCGCAAGTCAATCCGGTCAGGATCGAATTTCTTACCGTTGATGGTAACCATGTCCATCATTCCATAAAGTTCGATCTCCTTGGTGACCGGCAAGGATTTCTCTTCTTCCGTAAGAAAGGCAGTGTCGGCAGTCCAAGATATGGATTCCATCCCTCCCGTTTCACCATTAAGATCCAAATCAAAAGGCAATAGGGCATTGCCTTCTTCATCAGTGATGGCAATTGGCTCATCAGAATCCATCGCTGAAAAATCGATTAGGATTTCAGCGCGCTCCGATGGGGACAGTGTAATCTCATCCGTTTCAACCGGCTCACGCAATAACCCACCATCTGAAGCAATTTGAGTGAATGTTGCTCCATTGCTTAAACGGAACGTATAATTTCGAGCATTCGCACCGTTAAGGATTCGAAAACGCATTAGCGGTTGGGTCACAGTCAGTTTCGGATTGAGCGTACCGTTGACGAGCGATACATCTCCGATTGTTCCGTCGCTGTTCATCAGATTCTCATAATCCAGTTGATGGTTTTCATCGAAGAGACGATCCTGAAAGATAAGAGGGATATCATCTACACCATAAGTATTAGGCAAAGCAGTATCCGTTTCCGTCTCCTCCACATAGAGCATTCCTGCAAGCCCTTTGAACACTTGTTTAGAAGTCAATTCATGCGGGTGTGGGTGATACCACAATGTCGCTGCCGGCTGATCTGCTTTTAAGGTGACAATTTTGCTTTCACCTGGCTGGATTACATCATTCGGGCCACCATCCTCAGTCCCCGGTATTTCAAGGCCATGCCAGTGAAATGTAGTTGGTTCGCTCAGTTCATTCCGGACCTTTACTTTGACTGTTTCTCCCTCTTTCAGCTGTATAGTCGGCCCCAATAAGTTTCCATTATATCCGTAAGTTTTGGTTGGAGAGCCATCAAAGAATTGCGTTGTACCTTCTTGTGCAACTACCTCATAATCGAATTCTGAGCCCTTCTGTTTTTCTAACAGAGGGGGGATTACCAACTCCTGAGTTCCTTCGGAAGCTTGAAGAGGGGGGACATCTTCATGGTCCATGTGTCCCTCCATACCTTCCATGTCCCCATGGTCCATATCCATATTTTCTTCATGTTGCATTTGTCCGTGCTCCATGTTTTGTTCTTCTGATTGTTGTTCTGTGGTAGTATTTGCACAGCCCATCAATATTAGCAACAGGCCTGCGCTTGCCAATATAATTCTTTTCATTTCTTCTCTCCTTTGTTAGCCATGTATAAGTTGCTGAAAAGTCCATTTCGTTTTTCACATTTTACATTTCAACTAAATACGGTATTCGTTTAGAATGATCACTCCGAGAAGTATCCTCTGAATCTTTCTGTATGATAGCGCCCGCCTATTCTAATCTGTGAAGCTTCACTTAGAAATATGGAAAAAACAGCCTTTAAAACATCTTCCTCCTTCCTTGCCATTCATTCTCTCGCAATAATTATAGCCAACAGATATCGAGAAATAATGCAAATTCTTTTACAAAAAATCGTAGTTATTACGAAACTTGGAGAAAAAAATCAATATTACCTTTAGATATTGAACTTAATGTAGAGAATAAGATGGGATGGAGCTTGCTACTGAAATGAGTTCGAAGGTAAAATATGATAGTTTGGACAATAAACAGAAAAACCTATCCAGATGTACCACTCTTGAAGGTAAACGAAGGAGACATATTATGAAATTTATACTGCAAACAACAGTACGGATAAAGCAAACCCAATACGTCTTCATAGCCATTTCTTCCAGTTACTAAGGCAAAGTACGCTTGGATGATTATCAACCAGGTTTGCTTGTATACGGTTAATAATCAGAAAGATCAAACTATAGTATAAGTTGATTACTTTGGAAGTAAATGTACAGAAAAAATTAAAAGGAGATTGCACTCCCTATAGTTTGGGTTTGCATTCTCCTTTTTCTTTTTAATTTAAATAACACTATAAAGGATAATTGTTTATTACTTTATCCAAGTGCAACATCTAAAATCATCATTACAGTAAAACCAATCATTAAACTCATAGAAGCAAGGTCCTTATTTCCTTCCTCTTGGGATCCAGGAATTACTTCTTCAACAACAACAAATATCATTGCTCCAGCTGCAAAACTTAAGGCGTAAGGTAAAAGCGGCTCAACAAATGCAACTGCCAAAACTCCAATAATGGCGGAAATGGGTTCTACCATCCCCGAAAACTGTCCATAAAGAAAACTCTTTTTACGGGACATTCCATCTCTAAAAAGTGGCATTGAAACTGCTACTCCTTCTGGCAAGTTTTGAATTCCAATTCCAATTGCTAAAGCAATAGCACCAGCTAAAGATGCAGAAGGAGGTATATACATTTCTTGCGGGAATATAGTACCAATCATAGAAGCAATCATAGCTAATATAATTAGTAAAACCCCTACTTTTACTGATGAGAAGAAACTCCATACTCTATCGATGAATGATTTATTAAATGTCTTAGAACGACGGGCAGTTCCGTCATACCTCATATTGAGTAATTTCTTACCTTCATTCCCATCAATATGTTGATTTTCAGCAATTGGCTTACCACAAGATTCACAGAGTACCGTTCCTAATGGATTGACATGTCCACATTCACATTTTATTTCTTTCATTATTAATCCCTCACAGTAGTTATTTTAATGCTATTATTGTTCGGTAAGATATTTTGCAAAGAATCTTCAAGATTAGCTAATGTAAGGGCTCCATTAACTACCTCGCTCTCCTTCTGGATTAACAAAAAAGTACCTGGGATAGGATCGACTTCGAATAGATGCTTACTTTTCCCATTCCGTAATATCACAGCTTAGTCCGTTTAAGTTTAAGAAAAATATGTGCATAATCTGTCAAGCTTTGATGAAATCTTTATGAACATAAGAAACTTAGAATAGAGAACGAAGCTGGAAATGAAAAGTCTAAAACACAAATATAACCGCATGAAATCAAAATTTTTAAAAATGATTGATTTCATGCGGTTATTTATTTTATATGAGTATGTTCCGACCTCATACCCTTTAGCTTTAGTCAATCTTTAACAGTTGAGCATTAATTGCACAAATGATCGTACTTAATGACATAACCACCGCCCCGATAGCTGGAGTTATAACAATGCCTATATTATATAACACTCCCGCAGCCAGAGGGATGGCAATAATATTATAGCCAGCAGCCCAGCCTAGGTTTTGAACCATTTTTCTAGAACTTGCTTTAGATAACTTAATAATATTTAGGATATCAACTGGATTGCTGTTTACTAGAACGACATCCGCTGTTTCAATCGCAACGTCTGTACCTGCCCCAATCGCAATTCCTAAATCGGCTTCTGCTAGCGCCGGTGCATCATTAATTCCATCTCCAATCATGGCAACTTTTTTGCCGCCTTGCTTTAGCTGTTTAACGTTATTGGATTTTTCATGTGGCAAAACTTCGGCAATGACTTTTGAAAGTCCCAGTTTTTCACCGACATAATTTGCTACTCGGCTATTATCCCCTGTCATCATAACTGTTTCAATGCCACGTTCATTCAGTGCTTTAATCACATGATAAGAAGATTCTCTGATGATATCTGCTAAGGCTATCATCCCTTGCAGCTCATTATCTTTTAATACGAAAACGACCGTTTTACCTTGCGCGGCAAGTTTATTGTAGGTCTCTTCATCAAACGAAATATGGTTTGCTCTCATTGTACCTGGACTTACAACTGCAATTTCTGCTCCATTCACTTGTGCAACGAGTCCTTTTCCTGTTAAGTTTTGATAATCTTTTACCTCGTAAAGTTCTAGACCGCGTTCCTTGCCTTCTTTCACAATTCCCTTGGCAATTGGATGATCCGATTGTGTCTCAACAGAGTAAGCCAATTTTAATAATTCTTCTTCGTTTGCACCCTTGTTTGGGTGTACATCTGTAACACCGAAGTTTCCTTCAGTTAAAGTACCTGTTTTATCAAATACGACCCGATCCACTTTCCAAGCACTTTCAAATGGAGTGCGGTTGCGAATTAACAATCCTTTTTTAGCTGCGATCGATGTAGATCTTGAAGTAACCAATGGTCCTGCTAATCCAAGTGCATGTGGGCAAGCAATAATTAAGACAGTAACCATTCTCTCCAAGGCAAATTCAAAATCAACGGTTGTCATCCAATATGCTAACGTAATAACCCCTACAACTACTGCAACGTAAAATAGCCATTTGGCAGCAATATCAGCAAATCCTTGAGCCTTCGATTTCGTTTGTTCTGCATCACTGACTAATTGAATCACTTGGGAAAGATAGGTGTCTTTCCCCGTTTTGCTAACTTTTATCTTTAATACACCCTCACCATTAACCGCACCGCCAATTGCTTCCATTCCAGGACCTTTTTCGACAGGCACAGATTCACCGGTGAGCATGGATTCATCAACATTTGATTCTCCTTCAAAAATTTCACCATCAAGCGGAATCTTTTCTCCAGATTTAACCAAAATTTGATCCCCCGGAAGTAAATCCTCGACAGAAACTTCAACAATGTTTCCCGTTGTATCAATTTTATGTGCTTCTTTTGGCATAAGTTTTATTAACTCTTCCAAAGCTTTTGAAGCACCCATGATGGATTTCATTTCAATCCAATGTCCCAGCAGCATAATAACAATTAACGTGGCCAATTCAAAGAAGAAATCACTGCCTTCAATAAAGAAAGCTGTCAACGTACTGTACACATAGGAAGTAACAATAGCTAAAGAAATTAACATCATCATTCCAGGTGTTCTGGTTTTTAATTCATCCCATGCACCTTGCAAAAAAGGTTTTCCACCGTAGAAAAAGACAATAGTAGAAAGCAAGAATAATAATAAAGTGTCACCAGTAAAGTCTACTTCATACCCAAATAGCATTTGAATCATTTCCGACAAATAGGAAATGGGTATAGCTAAAATTAAAGACACCCAGAATCGTCTTTTAAAATCTTTAATCATATGTTCATGATGACCGCCATGTCCACTGTGAGGATGGTCGTGGCTATGTTGTTGATGTCCCTTTTGTCCATTGGGATGATGGTGAGCATGGTCGTTGTGGTTATAATGACCCTGTTCTTCATCACTGCTTTGATGGTTATGTTCTTTATGATTGTGATGTTCATGAATACCATGTTTACTATGGTCATGGTGCCCATGGCCCGCATGTTCATGTTTGTGCTTACTTTTTCCGTTATCTTGGTTTTTCATTGTTGAATCACTCCTTTAACAGTTATTAAGAAGATTCTTACTTATAATTCACTTTTTCAATCTTCTTATTCAAATCATATCATACCATACCCCTGTTAGGTATAATTAAACCAAAATAATTATTAAGACTTAATGCAGTTTTTGTGGAGTTTTTCGTATAGGGTTTACTTTTAATCTTTTGAGGTAACAGTTATATTGTATTTTAAATTTGATAGGAGGGATTGAACAATTGTCACATGAACAACATTTAGAATTAATTCAAACCCTACATGAGTGTATGACTGCTTGTAACCACTGCTATGATGCATGCTTAAAGGAAGAGGATACTAAGATGATGGCTGAATGTATCCGTTTGGACAGAGAGTGTGCGGATATTTGTAATTACCTTGAACAGGCTCTTTCAAGAAATACACCATTTGTTTCTGAGTTGGCTGCTGTTTGTGCAAAAATCTGCGAGGCATGCGGCAATGAATGTAAAAAGCATGATCATGACCACTGTCAGAAATGTGCTGAGGCTTGCTTTAAATGTGCAGAAGCTTGTAAAAGTGTAGCATAACGGTATGGGAAGAAGATAAGCATAAAATTAAACACTTCTTAGAAATGAAACATTTCATTTCTAAGAAGTGTTTATAAAATATGATTAAGGTTTCATAACCCACTTATATCCTATGCCCCAGACGGTCTTAAAGTAGTCGTCAATGGGAAAACCAGCCTGACGAATCTTCTCTCTCATGTTCCGTACATGTGAATCAACTGTTCTTTCTTCTGTTTGTGATTCGTATCCCCAGATTAAATCAATTAATTGTTCCCTGGTAAACACTTGATTTGGTTTCTTCATAAAATACCCTAGCATGGTAAATTCCTTCGGTGTTAACTTGATTACATTATTTTTGTAAGATAACTCAAACTCATCTTCATTCCATAAGAGTCCATTTACCTCAATCCGTTTTAAAGGTTCTGTTCTACGTAATAATGCTTCCATTCTAGCTAATAATTCATTTTCATCAAAGGGTTTTGTTACATAATCATCTGCACCTAATTTTAATCCTTTTATGATGTCCTCTTTTTGTTCACGGGCAGTCACCATTATAATAGGGATATCTGAATTTTTTCTAATTTCTTGGCATAATTCCCAGCCGTTCATTTCAGGCATCATAATATCGATCAGTACGATATCAAAAATTTCATCTTTTAAAAAAGATAATGCTTCTTTGGCACTTACTGCCTTTCTACATGAATAATTATGTGGTCTTAAATATAAAGCTAATAAATCGAGCATTCTTTTTTCATCATCGACTAAGAGAACTTTGACCATTTCATTCCCCCCTTGGTAAATGAATAATCACTCTCGTACCTTTACCTAGTTCACTTTCGATTTCAATCGAACCATCGTGTGATTCGATAATTTCTTTTGCAATAGCCAATCCTAATCCCGTCCCACCACTTTTTCTTGAACGGGATTTTTCTACACGGTATAAACGTTCAAATAGATATGGTATATCCTCTTTAGGAATTCCTTCTCCTTCATCGGAAATAATTATCATAATTTCTCTATCATTTTGGGAAACCTCTAATGATATTAGTTTTCCTTCAGATGTATGCTTTCTGGCATTATCTAATATATTTAGTAAAACTTGTTGGATCCTCTCAGAATCAATATTTGCTTGGATATTATTTGGACAAGAAACAGAAAATCGAATATTTTTTTCTTCCAGTACCGGACTTATTCGTTCTTCAATCGTTTGGATTAGTTGTCTAAGTTCTACATTCTTTCGATGAATAATAAATTTATTTTCATCCATTTTAGCTAGGTCAAATAAATTTTTAACTAAAACTGTCAGATGCTCTGTTTCTTCCCGAATAATATCCAGATACTCTTTTCTTTCTTCTTCCGTAATGTCTTGCTTATTTATGATATCTGCATACCCTTTAATATAAGTTAATGGCGTTCTAAGTTCGTGAGAAATGCTTGCCAAAAATTCATTCCTGTTACTTTTCAATCGTTCCAGATCACTCGATAACTTCATGATAGAATCAGCCAACTCTCCTAGTTCATCATTTCGCTCCGTATGTAATTCTACTTTATTTTTCCCCTTACTTAGCTGCTCAGTTGCTTCTTTCATTTTCATTAATGGCAACGTAATAAAACGAGATAGAATAAAAATAGTAAAAATTGTTAAAAGAATCGTGATTTGCCCTATTAAGAGAAATTGATCACTCAAATGATTAACCATATTTTTAACAATATCGGTATTAGCAAACATAAAGACATGACCGCGATGTTCTTCATCGATGGTAATGGGACTATCGACTGCAATGTATTGTCTTTCTGCCCAGCGCTGTTCGACTACTTTACCCACACTCGGTATCTCCTCATAATTCGTATGCCTAATTACTTCTAACATTTCATCTTCTACAGGATCGGAATGAATAATGATATCGCCCTCAGCATTTGTAATAATAACTGCAAATTCCGATTCTGATTCCATAATAGCAACATGCTCTAACGTAGAAGAATCAAAGTTACTTTCTAAGACAGCACTATGTGTATTGGCACGGGCTAATAAGCTATTCATCACTTCATCAATACGTTCATTTGCTATACTTGTATATAGAATAAAATAAACGAAAATCTCTATAATTAACATAAACATAAAAAACAATAGTCCAATTTTTAGGGATAACTTATTAAACATAATTGACCTCTTTCACCAATAGGTTAATGTATCAAAAATACCAATAATAAGGAGTAACACACCCGCAACTTTTTGAGTAACAGCCCCTATTTTTCTGCTTTTCTTTAAGATTATCCCACTTGCACCAAAATACCAAATCAGAAATATTACCAACAAAAGTGGAAAGGATGTCCCAATTCCAAAAATAGACGGTAATATAAATCCATACGATGTTGTCGTCATAACGACAGGCATTAATGTCATAAAAAACAGTACAAACATTGTGGGGCAAAATGCCAATGTAAAACTTACTCCCATTAAAAAACTTCCTAAATAGCTATCTTTAAATTTTTCCGGTAACTTAATTCTGCCTAGTGGTTTGATAAATCGAAATAATCCAATCATAAATAACCCAATCAGGATTAATAATGGTCCTATAGCTTTTCTGATGGCTGGAAAAAATTGCGTTAATACACTGCTCACTTCTTTCCCTAGCAACCAGATGACTATTCCAAGAGCAGAGAAAACTACAATCTTACCAATAATAAATAAAAATACATGTAACCAGGGAACCTTATCTATCAATGATTTATTCCCATAAATAGTAATTGCACTTACATTACTTGTTAGTTGACATGGCGCTACAGCGCCAACCAGCCCTAGAAAAAAAGCAAATAATATTGGAATATGCTCAAAGCCATAGGTCAATCCATGGATCTGCGCACTTAACATACCACTAATTTGATTAAATAAGTCAAACATGTCTATCCACTCACTTTATAGATTGGTTTTTCGTATTTTATCTATAAAATATCATAAAAAAAACATATCCATTTTTTGTGCAGAAAAGTTAGGAAAGAGAGTAATGATTATAGTTCTATAATATTTCATAATATCTGCATATATTTTGCAAATTTACAGGTTACAATATATGAAGCCTTAGTTATTAAGGTATAAATTATCCTTCCAGGACTAGTTCAACTTCAAGTGAATGTTCAGAGGATTTAGCAGAGGCTGAAAATCCAATAGTTGTGGTGGTCGCTAATCATATGAATGGAATGAACGATCTCCGGAACCATTCAAAGTGCTTATGAACAACATAAAAAGACTTTTACAAAGTTATGGAAAATTCGCGGATATTTCACTATTTAAATAGACATATGTTAAAATAATACCAGTTTACATCTTGAAAATAATAACACAGGAGTTGACAAAATATATGCGAAAAGTTTTACTGGCAGTAATTGGAGTGTTACTCACCTTAACATTTGTTGCTTGTGAGGAAAGTACATCAAACAAAAAAGAAACGCCAGATATCAAAGAAATGGTAAACAATTATAGCGTTGGTAATTTCGAAGATGTGTCAGCCTCTATTACATCAAATGAACTAATTGTAACTGATAGTGATAATAAAGAGACCATTTATGACCTTCCAAAGGATGAATTTTTTGTTTCTATTGCCCCTTTCATAAATGAAACCCATCCGTGTACAAATCACGTCTTAACAAGTTGTCAGGGTGAATTGGTTGAAGAAGAATTCGATGTATATATTCAGGATGAAGAGGGTAATGTAATTGTTGATGAAACCATGACATCATTAGAAAATGGATTTATCGATTTATGGCTACCAAGGGATAAGACATACCAGGTAAAAATTGAACATAAAGGAAGAACGGCAGAATCTGAAATTTCTACTTTTGAAGGTGACAATACTTGTATAATTACCATTCAGTTGGTATAGCCTTGTGTAGTAGTCTCTGAACCTAGCATCGTATTAAGCTAGCAGTTGGAGCGATTTTAGTGAGTGTGAGCATCATTGCAGCAATCAGTGCTCTGCTCTTAAAAATAACTAAACTAAATGGAGGTAAAATCTATGAGTAATAAATTAATAATAGGTATCATTGCATTATTTATGGCTGTTGTGTTAGCAGCTTGCGGCGGGAATAACGAGACTACGCCTGAAAGTAATACTGATACAGAAAATGACTCAACCGAAAACGCAGAAACGAATCAAGAAACTCAGTCTGAAGAAAAATCTGATTCCATGGAAGAAACAGATGATTCAAGTATGGATCATTCTGGTATGAACCATTCAAGTACAGGTGAAGTTCCAGAGGATTTAGCAGAGGCTGAAGATCCTACATATCCTGTTGGAAGTGAAGCAGTAATTCATGCGAATCATATGGGAGGCATGGACGGAGCTGTAGCAACCATTGATGGTGCTTATGACACAACTGTTTATACCGTTACCTATACACCAACTACTGGCGGAGAAAAGGTAGAAGATCATAAATGGGTGATCCATGAAGAAATTGAGAATGCAGAAGAACAGCCTTATGAGCCAGGAGATGAAGTTGTTCTTGAGGCAGATCATATGGAAGGCATGGAAGGAGCTACAGCTACAATTGATTCTGCAGAAAACACTACTGTATATATGGTAAGTTATACAGATACAGAAACAGGTGAAGAAGTTAATTACCATAAATGGGTTACTGAAGAAGAACTCTCACCAGTTGAATAGCATATTATTAAAACAAAAACCCTCACTTTTTAAAAAGTGGGGGTTTTTTCAGTTATTTCCCTTATGAATGGTTATTATTAATCTTAAAAATGATGTTCTAAATGATTTTTTCATTAGTTAATGTATCCTAACGACTAAATACAAGTCCAAATAAATATTCAGAAAAGATATGTGACAGTAAAATATATAGTTTCTGCAAAAAAACTTGATCCTGAATTATTCATAGAAAACTTTTGATAAATTTTGAATGCCTATCTATCAAGCATTTCAACCGAATTGATCATGCATCAAATAAATGAAAAAAGAATCCATTTCTGTTAAAGTTAAATCACCACAAAATAACCACAGAAAGGATTCTTATAATGGCTACTTTACCGCAATTAACTTTAGATTTCAATCGTCAAATTAATTTAAGTTTACCGATTTTCTTTGTTATACCTTCAATCCATTCGTATTTTTTAATCGAAGAAACTTGAATTTATATTTCTGTGTGGAAAAAGTTTATTTTTACCAACACAAA
>NZ_BMEV01000080.1 GCF_014637175.1 Compostibacillus humi
TTATCATTTATCATATTTATCGAAATTAACAGCTCTTACTTGTTTAGATAACAAAAAATCATTGGATTTGGTATCAAATTAAATCTTCATTGGAAGTATGAATAATTCAGGTTATAGTTTAAAATTGTTGCCTTAATTGAACCTTTCGTATAAAATAATCATCTGCATAATTTATTTTTATAAAAAAGAAGGGATTCGATGACGTCAAAAATCCATGTTGAAAACAAGCCTCCATATGTCATGTTGGCTGTTTTATTTGTTGGTGCATTTGTCTCATTTTTAAATAACTCATTATTAAACGTTGCTCTGCCTTCGATGATGGAAGACTTAAGAGTAGACTACGCAACCATTCAGTGGCTTGCCACTGGATATATGTTAGTTAGCGGGATATTAATTCCGGCTTCTGCCTTTCTGATTATCCGTTTTACAAACAGACAGCTATTTATTGCCGCAATGGCGATATTTACTTTGGGTACGGCAATGGCTGCTTTCGCCCCGAATTTTTCCATCTTGCTGGCAGGCAGAATGGTTCAGGCGGCAGGATCTTCTGTGATGGGTCCATTATTAATGAACGTCATGCTGGTCAGCTTTCCTCCCCACAAACGCGGAACAGCGATGGGTGTTTTCGGGCTGGTCATGATTACTGCTCCTGCCATTGGACCGACATTATCCGGTTATATTGTTGAGTACTATCATTGGCGTTTTCTATTTGAAATGATTTTGCCGCTTGCTGTCATTTCCCTCGTTTTGGCAATTTGGAAATCAGAAAATGTAATGGAATCGAATAAAAATGCAACGATGGATTATTGGTCGGTTGTTTTATCAACAATTGGGTTTGGGGGATTATTATACGGAGTAAGTATGGCCGGGGGCCTGGGCTGGACCAGCCCCCTCGTCCTCATTCCTTTATTGGCCGGCGGAATAGCAGTAATTTTATTTATTATCCGGCAGCTGAATTTGCAATTGCCGGTATTGGATTTGCGTACCTTCCATTATCCGATGTTCACGCTGGCTTTTATTATCGCCGTTATTAATGTGATGGCGATGTTTTCCGGAATGATCTTAACCCCTGTCTATATTCAAGAAGTAAGGGGAATCTCACCCCTTCACTCCGGGCTAATGTTATTGCCGGGCGCCATTGTGATGGGGATTATGTCACCTATAACCGGGAGGCTATTCGACAGATACGGTCCAAAGGCTTTAAGTATTAGCGGATTAGCCATTACGGCGGTAGCAACTTATTTATTGTCCCATCTGCAGCAGGATTCTTCTTATGCTTACATTATTTTTATTTATACGCTTCGTATGTTTGGCATGTCAATGGTATCCATGCCAATTATAACAAACGGCTTAAATGAATTGCCGAAGGAGCTATATCCTCATGGAACCGCGGTAAATAATACGGCACAGCAAGTTGCAGGGGCCATCGGTACAGCTATTTTTGTAACAATCATGAATAAAGTTGCACTGTCGGAGGGAGCACGCTTAATAGGAAAAACGGACCCACAAGCGGTGTCTGAAGCTGTGAAAACATCAATTGAGCAACAGTCCTTGCTTGCTGGAATTCAATATTCATTTTTTATCGCCTTCATCGTCAACATCGTTGCACTCGTTTTAGCTTTCTTCGTTAAACGGGTGGATACAGGCCATAAGCCGATTCAGAAGGCAAAAACGATTCATAAAAAAGTAAAACAGGTACCAAATTAATAATAAGCCTCGACTCTTAAAAAAGTCGAGGCTCTTCCTTTGTCTTGCCTAATCAAACTTCCTCTAACACTTCTACTGCCCGCATCGGATCATATGGGGAAAGATCGATTTCTGTTTTTCGGTCCATAACTATTTCAGCTGCTAATTTGCCAATATATGGTCCCATTGTTAAACCATATGGACCCGTTCCCGCAGCAATAAGCAAATTAGAATACGGACCTAGCCCTCCAAGCAACGGCAGTCCATCAGAAGCCATCGGCCTGAAGCCAATTCGGATTTCATGTAAAGTTCCTTCTTTTAATCCGGGAGCCATACTTAACGCTTCGGAAATAACTTCCTGGACACCGCCGACTGTCACCCGATAATCAAATCCAGAATTAGTTTCCCTTGTCGCCCCAGCAACAACCCGATGATCATCAAAGGCAAGCAAGTAATAATCATTATCCGGCAAAATAATTGGCCAATTAGATGTGTCTTGCTCGTCTAATTTTATATGAATGATTTGCCCCCGTTGCGGCTCAATCATAAGTTTCATTCCCAGTTTATGGATAATGTCCGGCGCCCATGCACCGGCAGCAACGACGACAATATCAGCATAGATCTTCTCCCTATTCACAATGACACCTTTTACATTGCCATTTTCCAAAAGCAAAGCTGCATTTCCATTCTTTAAGATGACGCCATATTCCTGTCCGGCCCGTTCCAGCGCACCCCGCAGCAGGTTTCCATCCACCCGATATCCGGAAGAAACATAGACAGCATGTAAATCCGGATGCAATAACGGGAATAAATTTCGCGCTTCCCTGTAGCTTAGACGTACTACGTCCCCAATTTCCGGTATTTCCTTTCTTCTGGATTCCAGTAATTTCTGTTTTTTCGCCTGCTGTTCCATATCAGGGCTTACTAATAAAGCTCCTGCTTTTTTAAAGCCGACGTCCGTCTCTCCAAGATCCTTTAGCTCTGTGATTAGCGTTGAATAATATAATGTTCCCGCTTTAGCGATGGCAAACCAATCATTGCCTCTTGTTTTATCCCACGGAAAGACGATTCCCGCACCTGCATTCGTCGCTCTGCCTTCCCGTCCATCATCGACGATTACTACTTCCGCTCCTTTTTTAGCCAAGTGATATGCTATACTCGCACCTACGATTCCGCTGCCAATTACGGCAATTTTCATCTATCCACCTCCATAAAAATAGACCGGAGAGCGTTTATTTCTATAAGTCCTATCAACAAAAGTGAAAACAATTAATTGAAGCGCTGAAACCGCATGACTAAATTTTATTAATATTTCTTCAATTAATTTTACTAAATCCTATGTGAAATAAAAAGATATATGAATTGACTTTAGGAATAATAAACAATCATACTGCCTAAAGCTCCAGCCATACAAGATGAAGAAGTATACTACTGGATAAATTTTACCTTATATTAGCAACAATAAATAAGCGGCAGGAAGCTAACAGGCGTCTCATCATTTTATTTTCTTTTGCCGTGAATCACTTTCATAAAGTGAATTACTTGTTTTGTCTGTTCATACAACAGTTCTTCAGCGCGATCCATACATTCTTCTAAAGTGAGCGGTTTGTTTATAATGGAAAAGCAGCCGGCAAATTTTTTGCGCAAACGGTCTATATTCCCAGACAAGCTCCCGGAAATTAATACAGCTGGCACATGATATTTGTTGGATAAATCTGCAACAAATCCAGGGGCTTTTCCATACAACGTTTGTTCATCGCTTTGCCCTTCTCCAGTAATGACCAAATCTGCCTCTTTTATTGCCTGTTCTAAGTTTAGCGTGTTGGCAACGAGTTCTGCTCCCGAGATAAGACTTGCTCCTAATGCTAAAAAGGCAAAACCAAGGCCGCCAGCAGCACCCGCACCTGGTATTTCTTTTAATTCTTGATTCATTTCAGCCTCAATTAAACTGCCAAATTTATCCAAAGCGTTATCGTAACGAATCGTTTGCTCTTTTGTTGCACCTTTTTGCGGTCCGAACACTCTGCTCGCACCTCTTTCTCCACAGAGAGGATTGTCCACGTCACACGCCACTTTAAACTCCAGTGATGTTAAATTTTGGTGAAGTTCGGTGAAGCTTATTTTGGCAACCTTTAACAAGTCGGAACCAAATGGCCCTACCTCTCTTCCATTTTCGTCCCAAGCTTTCAATCCTAGTGCCATCAGCATACCGAGCCCTCCATCATTTGTCGCGCTGCCGCCTAAACAGATAATGAATGATGTACAGCCTTTTTCCACTGCATCCAGCAGTACTTCCCCAATTCCATAGGAAGTAGTTAGATCTGGATTCCTCTTTTCCAGCGGAACTTGAGGAAGTCCGGCAATGTTTGCACCTTCAATAATGGCCGTTTTCCCTTTTACAATCCCGTAAGATGACTGAATATAATCGCCCAAAGGGCCCATGCACCGTACAGTGACCTTTTCTCCATTTAAGGATGTTAATAAGGATTCTAACGTTCCCTCCCCGCCGTCTGCCATCGGCTTTAACTCAACATGACAATTCGGGAACACGGACAGAACCGCATCCTTCATTACAGTTGCAGCATTAATTGACGTGAGACTCCCTTTGAATGAATCTGGCGCGATAATGATATTCATTTTTAATGCTCCTTTTTATTTAATTCTTTTCTTGAACTTCATTTTGGTGTCTCTTATTTGCAAGATTATTTACCTTCTTAAAAAAATATTTTACCAAAAAATATTACGAATCATCCCAATTATTAATTTTAAACCTTTAAATATTTAAACGTCTCCCAACTTAACGCATAAGAATAATTTTTTCCTGTCCGCACATCCTAAATCTACTTCCTGATAAGTATTAGTCACTTTGAATGACTCTTAATGAGGAGCTATGATGGAAAATAGAGCCTATAAAGGTTCAAATAAAATGATTATCGGTATCGTTTTTGGAGTTATTACGTTCTGGCTATTTGCTCAGGCGATGGTAAATATTGTACCTGCCGTACAAGGTGATTTAGGTGTGGAGCTGAGCCATTAAACATTGCTATTAGCCTCACTTCCCTCTTTTCTGGACTATTTATCGTCGTAGCGGGAGGGTTGGCAGATCGGATTGGCAGGAAAAAAATAACGTACCTCGGATTAATATTAAGCATTGTCGGCTCATTATTGCTCGTGTTGGCACAGGGGGCAGTTCTCCTAATCATCGGCCGGGTTTTACAAGGATTATCCGCCGCATGTATTATGCCTGCGACGATTGCATTAATTAAAGCATATTTTGAAGACGCAGATAGGCAGCGGGCATTAAGTTACTGGTCCATCGGTTCCTGGGGCGGTTCCGGTGTCACCTCATTTGCGGGCGGCGCTATCGCTACGTATATGGGATGGAGATGGATCTTTATATTTTCCATTATTTTTGCGCTGCTTGCCATGTGGTTAATACGGGATGTGCCAGAGAGCAGAGCAGAACAAAAGTGGCGGTCTGGCTATTTTTATCGTAACGATGGTTGCAATTAATGTCCTCGTTACACAAGGTGAGGATTTAGGATGGACAAGCCTTATTTCTCTAGGTCTTGCAGCTATTGCCATCATCGGGATTATCGTATTTGTTCGGTATGAAATAAAACGGAAAACGAGCCCGCTTATTGACTTTAAATTGTTTAAAAACAAACCGTATACCGGAGCGACAATTTCCAATTTCCTGCTAAACGCGGTAGCAGGTACTTTGATTGTTGCCAATACGTACGTCCAGGTCGGGCGAGGATTTACATCTTTCCAAGCTGGAATGCTGTCCATCGGTTATTTGGTTGCGGTCCTTGCCATGATACGGGTAGGGGAAAAAATTATGCAGCGTGTCGGGGCACGGAATCCGATGATTTGGGGTACGATTATTACACTAATCGGGGTATCCATCATGGCATTAACCTTTTTGCCCGATTTTCTTTACACAATTGTTGTTTTCGTCGGTTTTATTCTGTTCGGCTTAGGTCTGGGGATGTACGCAACTCCATCTACGGATACGGCTGTTGCCGCTGCACCGGACCATAAAGTTGGAGAAGCATCCGGTATTTACAAAATGGCCAGTTCCTTAGGCAATGCCTTTGGGGTGGCGATTTCAGCAGCCGTATTTTATGGAAATAAGGATGTTCGTATTGAAGAAAGAGACGTTAAGCCAGTAAATGATAATGATGTAAAAGTGAGAGTAAGCTGGTCCGGAATTTGCGGAACCGACTTACATGAATATGAAATTGGTCCATTGCTTGTGCAAGTAGATAAGCCGCATCCAATGACTGGCGAACAAGCACCGCTTGTATTAGGACATGAATTTTCTGGTGTAGTAGAAGAAGTAGGCAAAAACGTTACGAAATTCAAAAAAGGCGACCGGGTAGTCGTAAACCCTGTTGTTACTTCCGGCAAACATGCACCAGAAGTAGACCGCTATTATGAGTTCTATTCTGCAGGACTTCATACTGACGGTTCTTTTGCAGAATACTTTGTAGCGAATGAAGACAACGTCGTTCCAGTTCCTGACAACTTACCGCTGGATAAAGCAGCATTAGTTGAGCCGCTGTCCGTTGCTGCTCAAGCTGTAAAAGAAGCTGAAGTAAAAGAAGGAGATTCTGTCGCTGTATTTGGTGCTGGCCCAATCGGTCTTTTCGTTATCGTAGCAGCAAAAGCAGCTGGAGCAAAAGACATTCTAGCCTTTGATTTATCCGATGAACGCCTGGAAAAAGCTAAACAAGTCGGAGCTACAGAAGTCTTAAATACAAAAGATAAAGATGCGGTTGCATTCATTAAAGAAAGATTCCCTGAAGGTGTTGACGCATCCCTTGAAGTTGCCGGGGTTAAACCAACCTTCGACTCTGCCATTAATTCTACAAAACCAAAAGGCAATGTTGTCGTTGTTGCCATTCATGCACGCAACTTTGAATTTAACCCAATCGTATTAATGACTTCCGGAGTAAAATTATCTTCTTCCATGGGTTACGAACATGAAACATTTAAAAAATCTATCGATATTCTGTTAGATGAAAATGTAAATGTTGAACCGATTATGACGAAGAAAATTCAGCTGGATGACCTTGTAGAAGAGGGATTCCATAGTTTATCCGGGGACTTGTCTCAAGCGAAAATTCTTGTAGAAATCGGCGGAGAAAAATAATAAATAACATAAAACAAGCGGAGCAGGCTGCTGCTCCGCTTTTCATATATATTAAACTCCTGATGGCTCCGTTTCTTCTGCTGTCTCTTCTTCGATGTCCTCTTCCATTTTCACAATATCGATGGTGACAATAGCTTCGTCATCCTCGTGATGGAATGTCAAATTGTGATAATTACCTTTAATATCCGCAACTTTCAACGTATCGCCGATTTCCAAATCAGCAATGTCGATCTCAATTTCATTCGGAATATCACTTGCTTTAGCGGTAATATCCAGTTCGTGAAGTATTTGCTGTACGATTCCTCCGTCTTTCTCGCCTTTTGATGTACCATTCAGAACTACTGCGACTTTTGCATCAATTTCCGTTTCTTTATCCACTTGCAGAAGCCCGACATGCAGCAATTTTCCGCTTATCGGGTGAACCTGATATTCTTTTAGGAAAACATCTTTTTTCTCGCCGTCAAGATCGAGGGTGAAAATCCCGTTCCTGCCGACAGTCCGCATTACTTTCATTAAATCTGTGTTTCCGATTGAAATAGATTCGGTATCAATATTCTTCCCGTACACAACAGCAGGAATTTTTCCGCTATTTCTTAATTTGTTCAGTACAGATTTGCGAAAATCTATCCTTTTCTGAGCTACAAGCGTATTCATTTAGCCTCCACCTTTCATTTTATAAAATTTTTAGCGAAGAACTATTTAAATTCGCTTATAGTTCTAGTATAATAAAAGTTTTGCAATGTTTCAAACGGACTGATAGATGATGGAGAATCACTGCTGCGAAGAATATTCATACACCAGATTAAATATCCATTCTTATACCTTTCCAATCTCTTCGTCCTATGCTTTTATTTTCCTGTTCTCGACTAGATTTTTATGATAGACACAAAGCCCACAATCAAATATATTGGAAGCAAAGTACCATTGAATATATTTACTAGAAATGGAGGGGGAAATATTGAAATACACAATTGAGCCAATCGCTTTTGTAAAAAATAGCCGGAAAGAGATTCTCGATGATAACTGGGGAAACGTTATTTCTACAATTGAACTGGCAGATGACATAAAGGAAACTGCAGTTGACGGCATTGAAGAATTTTCCCATTTGGAAATCATTTACTACTTTCATAAAGTGGCGGATGAAAAAAACAATATGACTCCAGGCATCCGCGCAACAACCCTGCCTTTCCAAAGGTAGGAATCTTTGCGCAGCGAGGGAAAAACCGTCCAAATAAACTAGGTGCAACGATCGTAGAGCTTGTTGGTGCCAAAGGAAAAACATTGACGGTCAAAGGTCTCGATGCCATCGATGGAACCCCTGTTATCGACATTAAACCGGTTATGAAGGAATTTCTTCCGCGAACGGAAGTAAAGCAGCCAAATTGGGCGGAGACTATCATGAAAAATTATTGGAATTAAAAAGAGACGTCAATTTGGTACGTCTCTTTTCTCTTTGCATATTTGCCATCTTAACTTATGCCCTTCCTTGCCGGTTTGCTCCATATTTAATTTTTCCAGCACTTTCATTGACGGGTAATTATCTTCACGGCATTCAGCAATTACTGTTGCAACCTCGTCAGAGGAAAAAGCCCATGCAATGATTTCTTTCACCGCTTCGGTTGCATAACCTTTATTTCGTGCTGATGATTTTATCCCATACCCGATTTCCACCGTCTTTTCCATATTTGGTTTTCCTTTAAAGCCAATATCCCCAATAACTGTATTTGTATCTTTGTCAATGACAAACCAGACGCCCCATCCTAGCAAGGTCGGATCTGACTTTAATTCCGCCAAGTACATTTTAATATGGGGCCCTAGCTCATAATTGTTTAGCGCTGCTGCAGCTGCGGATTCCTCAGTACAAGGAATAAGTTTTAGCCTTTCTGTTTGTAATTCCATTCCCCTTCCCCTTTACGAACTTACGGACTTATTTCCTTTCTGGCAGCTGACGACGAAGACTTTCCTTCAGCATGTTCATATATTCTACAACTAATTTTGGATGCAATTCCGGCAGCATATGGGCAACTTTTGGAATCCGAAAGTATTTTGCATGGGGGACTTCTTTTTTGAAACGTTCCGCTTGTTCAATGGTCCCGAATGGATCCTCTTCCCCTACAGCCAACAATACCGGGACGGATATTTCACGATACTTCCCGCTTATCTTTTTCGATGCTCCCGGAAAAGCCAGTACATCTTCCCGGTTTGCCCGGAATTGGCCCGGACGGAACATCAGCGCATACACCGCCTCTATATACTCTGACGGAGCTTTTTCCGGCGCGAAGGTAGATTCCGTCATGGACCAGGCGAGCTTTTTCCCTAATGGTGTTTTTAACAGTGTATGCAATATCATGGAACCAATTATTGGCATAGTGATGATTTTAGATAAAGGATCTCCATATTCCGCAGGATATCCTTCCTTATACATAGCAGCACCTAAAAGAACTACTCCCGCTGTTTTATCCGGATACTTCAATGTATATGAAAGTGCCATCGTTCCGCTCCATGAATGGGCAACAAGCAAAATCGGCTTTTTCACTCCAATTTTTTCCAAAGCCTCATTTACTGCTTCTGCCTGATCAAATGGAGTAATCTTCTCTTTCGGTCTTTCGCTATACCCATATCCCGGCCGGTCGAAGGCAATAGCATGATATCCTTCTTTAGATGCTTCTTCAATAACATCTTTAAAATCATAACTGGATAATATCCCGCCATGGAGAAAAACAGCCGGCTGCCCTTCTCCTGCAGACAAATAATGGATTCTCCCGAAGGATGTATCGACAAATTTTCCTTTTGGCGGATAAGAAGCCTCAGCAATTTTTATTTGCTGCTGATTATACACAATTAACCCGATAATAATAATGAAAAACATGAATAATATTACCAAGAACATTTAACACTCCCCCTGATTTCAGGAATATGAAACAAAAGATTATTTAAACAATGTTTCAACGTGTTTTGTCAGAACTTGGTGCATCATTTCATTTGTCGGTCGGTTCTTGTCCATTATCCGGTGAAGGGCGAGCCCGTCAACTAAGGCGTATAGTCTCTCTGTCTCGATTTCTATATCTATATTGTCTTTTAATAATTGATGGCAGTCCAAAAAGCACAATGCATTTTCAATACCTTCCCGAATCCCGTCATCCAGCAACTCTTCGTTGCCAAGAAAATAATTCGTAAAATGAAGCCAGACTTCCATATCTGCTCTTGATTCTTCATCCATCGGCAATAGCTGTTCCAGAAAAGAAATAAATTTTTCCTTTGGCGGCAAGTCACTGGCAACGATTTTTTCTATCCTTTTCAACACCCTTTCCTTTACAAGATTCATTGCAAACATATAAAGCTCTTCCTGGGTAGAAAAGTAATGCCGCAATGCACCCAATGACAATTGGGCTTCCTTTGCAATGTTTCTCACCGTCGCTCCTTTCATTCCCTGTTTTAAAATCACTTGCCATGTCGCTTCCGCAATCATTTCTTTTCTTTTTTCATGATCTACAATTTTTGGCATAATTTTATTTTAGCATATTTCATAATACAGTTGTATTAAATAAAAGTTCGTGGTATATTTTAATACGGTTGTATTAAATAAAAGTTTCAATAATTGTTTTGGGGAGGATTTTCGGTGAAATGAATTGGATTATCGGCGTTATCATTGCTTGCGAAATCGGTTTTTGGGTCTTTGTTATGTTAGGACTCTTTTCCAGATACATTTTAAGAAAAAAAACACTCGGCCTTTTTTTCTTGGCGATGACACCCGCTGTCGATCTCGTCCTTCTGATTGTCTCAGGAATTGACTTGTATCACGGTGCCCATGCTACTTTTGCCCACGCTTTGGCCGCCGTTTACATTGGAGTTTCGGTAGCTTTCGGAAAGCAGATGATTCGCTGGGCAGATGAAAAATTTCAAACCCACGTATTAAAACAACAAGTACAGCGAAAGAAATTATACGGCTTGGAATATGCAAAAATTGAATTTAAAGGCTGGTCACGGCATTTGCTAGCTTACTTGATTGGAGCCGGGTTAATCGGATTAACCGTAGTTTTCATCCATGATTTGGAAAGAACAGCAGCAATGCTAAGAGTATTAGCAACGTGGACTGCTGTTCTCATCATCGATTTAATCATCTCTGTATCTTATTTTATATTCCCTAAAACGGAAAAATAACGAATCTTAGGCATAAAAAATGAGCCAATTATTTTTGGCTCATTTTTCCGTAAATTTAATATTAAGCTAAGATTATTTCGGCCGTTCTAAGGAAAAGGTTTCTCCAATCTTGGCATAGCTGGACCCAGCAAGGCGGCTGACGGGGAGAAGCTTGCTTTGATTGATTTTCCCCTCATCATATATATCTTTATCGATGGAAAAATGGACAACTCTGCCAATGATAAAATCTGTACTGATTTCTCCATCTCCCCCCAATTCCAAAGCATGTTCTAATCTACATTCCAAACGGACCTTCGCTTCCTTAATTCCAGGGACAGAAATTTTTTTGCTTGAAACAAGCGTTAGATTAGCTTTTTCAATCTCGCTTTCATCTGGCGGCAAGGAAGCTGCAGTAAGATTGATGGCCTCTACATTCGCTTCATCAACAACATGAACAACAAATTCATTTTGACGGAGGATATTGCGGGCAGTATCCTTCATGTGTCCCTCTTTACGTTGTATCGCCAGTGAAATCATCGGCGGCTTGGAAGAGACAATGTTAAAATAGCTAAATGGCGCTCCATTAATTGTTCCGTCCTCAGCCTTGCTTGTTACAAAAGCAATGGGCCTTGGAATAATTGTACCGATTAATAGTTTATAGTTCTCTCTCTCCGTATTTGCTTTCGGATCGAAGGATAGCAAGAAAATACCTCCTTAGTCCAATTCCCTGACTTTAATCGGAATCAGCATTTCGTTTAATCGTTCCCGATACATTTCATATTGGGACGGAAGCATCAGATTTCGGCCCATCGTTTCGTAAGATTCATCATGGGCAAATCCAGGAGGGTCTGTGGCAATTTCAAAGAGAATTTCCCCGTATTCCCGGAAGTATATCGCATTAAAATAGTTCCGATCCCGTACCGCCGTTACATGGTAACCTTTTTCGATAAGGTATTGCTGCCAATCCAGCTGATCTTCATCATCTTTAGCCCGCCAAGCAATATGGTGTACCGTTCCTACTCCCATGTGGCCCCGTTCCATCGGCGTTTTCTTGATATCTATCGTATTGCCAATATCAGCAGAAGATTGAAAACGGATATACTCTTCATCTTCATCCATTTTGTCGAGTCCCATGACGTCCTGAACAGCTTCCATTGTCTTTTCCGGATTTGTTGATAATAAAACTGCACCTCCAAATCCTTTTATTGCCACTTCCGGTGTCACTTCGCCAAAGGTCCAGTTGTTTTGTTCTCCCTCTGCCCTTTCTACAAGCTCCAATTGTAGTCCGTGGACATCTTCAAATTGCAGGTATGTTTCCCCAAAACGCTCTGCCTTAGTAAAAGGAATATCGAATTTTTCCAATCGTTTCTCCCAATATGGCATTTTTCCGGGAGGGATGACATATGTCGTAATCCCGACTTGTCCGCCGCCGATTTTCCCTTTATAAGCATCTGCCCACGGGAAAAAGGTAATAATTGTACCCGGCTTGCCGCTGTCATTGCCAAAATAAAAATGATATGTTCCCGGATCATCAAAGTTCACTGTTTTCTTTACTAAACGAAGCCCAAGAACTCCGGCATAAAAATCAATATTTTCCTGCGGATGGCCGACAATGGCTGTAATATGATGGATTCCCGCTGTCTTTTTCATGTTAAGTCTCCCCTTCTATTATTAAAACCTGAATTATTCATAGAAAACTTTTGATAAATTTTGAATGCCTATCTATCAAGCATTTCAACCGAATTGATCATGCATCAAATAAATGAAAAAAGAATCCATTTCTGTTAAAGTTAAATCACCACAAAATAACCACAGAAAGGATTCTTATAATGGCTACTTTACCGCAATTAACTTTAGATTTCAATCGTCAAATTAAATTGTCAAGTGATGGGGGTTCTCTTTCTTCTGATACAGGTGAATTTATCTTTAGGGAATTCGATGAGAAAATCGGATTCTCTAAAACCTT
>NZ_BMEV01000081.1 GCF_014637175.1 Compostibacillus humi
GTGTGGTAACCTCATTAATAACCTAGATTTAAGGGGGTGGCAAGTTTTTTTGTATAAAAACGCATAAAATAGGCAATACTAATAGTTTTTTACTAAAAACTTTTGACAATACGGAGGTGGGCACGGGGAAATCTATATGTAATTTTTAAATATTTATTCGGTCTAAATAAATTGGTAAATAAGAAGGTTTTTATCGATTTATTTTATTTCTTATTTACTTATTTTTTATTCTTCGGCGGGGTACTGCTTTCCCACATCATTTTCGTTGTTAATTTCATTGTTGATCTCAAGCTGTCCATTGGAATGGTGTCCTATGTCTTATTAATTACCGGTTTTCTCCTGTTTGTGTCCGAAGTTTGCTTGGCATTGTCCATGGAGCGGAATCAGTTAACGATTAAAAACTTTTGGACTGTTGTATTTATGTATTTGACTTATTCGCAAATGTGGATATTTCTCGTTATTTACTCATCATTTTTAGAGATGAAGCGCATCGTATTGAGGCAGGAAGTAAAATGGTATAAAACCCAGCGATTCAAAAGCATTGAAAAACAGAAACAGTCAGTATAGAAAAATTGGAAGCCCTCTTCTGCCTAAAAATGGCACCTAGTCATGAATTCAATTCCATTTATAAGAGGTGTAAAACATATGTTTAAAAGCGGGCTATTTATTATTGTAATACTTGCTGCGCTTCTTTTATTAATATTCTTCTCAGGTAAAGAATTGTTTTTAATAAAGAAAGAAGTTCATATGAAAACTTCTAAAAGGGAGACCTCTGTTGTGGAAAAAACCTTGCCGGATTTCCCGCGGCAGAAAGAGGCAATAAAAAATTCTCCGTCTAAATATACCAGTGATGAATTTCAAGCGGGAATGAACATACTTATCTACGGTCATCCTAACATAGTTGAGGTTAAAAAGGTGTTTGACCATTTGGGGAATTTGGGCATCAACAGTATCTCCATAAATTTTCCCTTTTACCAAACGAACTGGCAAGCAAATGAGGTAACTGCCAGCCCGGTCAATACCCCAACCATCGAAGAGCTCAAAGTTGTTATCGAAGAAGCCCATGATACAGGCTTAAGTGTCATGATCAGACCAATTATGGATGAACAAGCTTTTTTGCCCTCCAATATGTGGAGGGGGCAAATTAAACCGAAGGAACCTGACGTTTGGTTTGACAGCTACGAAAAGTTAATCCTCTCTTATGCTAAGCTGGCACAGTTAACCAATGCGAAATCGTTAAATATTGGTACGGAATTGAATTCTATGCAAAATCAATACCAGGACCGATGGATCCAGCTTATTGAAAAAGTGCGTCAAGTATACGATGGAGAACTGCTTTATTCGTTTAATTTTGATACGGTCCATGAAATTCATTCCATTGAATTTGTAAAGCTGCTCGATTATATCGGAGTTGATGCCTATTTCCCTTTGAATTTGCCGGATAATGCTTCAACGGATATGTTGGAAAAGGAATGGGAGAGGCAGATTCAGCAAATGGAAAATTCACTGTGGCAACATCCAATTATCATAACGGAGGCGGGGATTATCCCAATTGCTGGCGCCTATCGAACTCCTTATTTATGGGATTTGCCTAATAAAAGGTATGACCCGCAGGCCCAAGTGAACTATTATGAGGCAACCTATAATGTATGGAAGCCAAGAGTTCAAGGGATTTATTGGTGGGTCGTCACAATTGGCCAAGATTCCAATGAAATAAGTTTCTCCCCGTTACACTTGCCAGCGGAAGATGTCATTAAAAAGCATTATCTGAAAGGCTATTCAAATGAATGAATATGGTCTGTTTATTCTTTAAGAGATGAGTATGGTTTTCATCGCTGTTCAAATTAATTAACATATATCACTTAAATGGAAAAATAAGAAAATGGTTATCGGATGAAACTCCAATGACCTTTTTTTATGCTCAGATTACAACGGCAAGTCATAGAAAACCATTCATCAAGTGACGGGAATCACGGAATTATTTAATGAAACCGGTTATCATTTAGGCAAAGACCTATTTAGGGGGTATCGCCAAAATGAACCAATTTACGGATAAACATACTCCGGCGGAGATTGTGAAAATATTTCCGAAAGCAAGCGACTTCTTTAAAGAACGCCGTATCGATTTTTGCTGCGGCGGAAACAAACCATTGGAAAATGTGTTTAAAGAAAAAAGTTTAGACGGAAATACGGTACTTGCCGAATTAAACAGTCTTTATGAAGAATGGTCAAAAGAAGACCATGAAGTCAAAGACTGGGACAGTGTTCCGCCTTCCGAATTGATTGACCATATCGTTCATACACACCATGCCTATTTAGAACAGGAATTAACGCCTTTAGGTCAATTTGTCACAAAGATATACCGGGTACACGGTGCCAATCATCCCCACCTGCAAGAATTGTATCACCTATATAACGAATTTAAAGTAGAGATGGAAGAGCACTCAATCAAGGAAGAACAGGAAGTATTTCCACTAATTAAAGAATACGAAAAAAACCCAAGTGAAGAATTGCTGGAAAAAATCCGCATCGCCAATGGCGGCTTAGAAGATGATCACGATGCAGTAGGTGAATTATTAAAACGAATGAGAGTGATTACTGACGATTTTACACCGCCTGCAGATGCATGTAATTCCTACCGCATCACCTATGCCCGTCTGGCAGAAATGGAAGCCGACACTTTCCAGCACATCCATTTAGAAAATAACGTATTATTTAAAAACCTCGCGTAATCCAAAAAACACCCTATTGAACAGATAAAAATCTATTCTATAGGGTGTTTTATTGAGCTTAAAACATCCTATCAGGGCGATGGGATGGGAAGACCTTGGAATGGAGAATTCGTAACTAACACAGGTGTGCTCGTGGAAGATCTTCTTTTCAATTATATGTTTGAAATTGGTGCAAGGACCCATAAAATAAGGGTGTATGAAATGACAACCCATCCTACAGCCTTGACGATGATTGGTTACTTGCTTGTTAGAGGCGGAACGCACATTATTGCTTACGCAAAAGCAATTGAAGTAGCTACAGGAGTAGACGTCGGTAAGATGCTGCCAGTTCCGAGTTTAGATAATAATAAGTTTGACTATGCTAGAAAATTTATGGAACAAGGATTGTATAATGTATGGTATACATGGGGAGAGCCGGAATATCGGGATATCAGTCAAATTTGGAAAGGCAAAACCCAGAAACTGGTGAACCGTTGAGAGTAATAGACGGAATGCCTGAAGGGACACCTGTACCAGATTTTCCAGAACTTCCGGAACAATTTGCTCCAGGCATTGACCGTGACGACTGCGAACGTATTTTAAAACGATTAAAAAGCAATATGTGAATTCCAAAATAGAAGTCATTGTTTAGTAAATTTACTTTAATGACTTCTTAGTTTTTTATGCTTATAAAGATTGATATAACAGGGATTGAAAAAATCCCTGTTTTTTAGTTTTTGAGGGGGAAAATTTATCTTTTTTTGCTTGGGCATCGATTAATTGCTAGCCTTGGCTGCATTCAAAACACCTGCAATAAACCAATAATAAAATAAAGGGAAACATAATACGGATATTTTCCGACGAATATATTAGGATAGATTAAATTATTGGAGGCTATTTATGCTTAAAAAAATTATCCTATTATTTATTTTGGCAGCTGTGGCTGTGTCCGTTTCGTTTTATATTTTTAACGATAACGAAGATGCTGATCAAAAAAATCAGCCGCCGCCAGAGAAAAAGGAACAGCCCCCGGAGAATGAAGCTGAAGAATTGGATGAAGCTGATTGGATACATGATATATATTCCCTGTCCAAAGATGGCATGATTATTGGTGCGCCTTTTGTGGCGGGAGAAACGAAAAATGATGAAATTATGGAACTATTCGGTGAGCCGGAACGGGTGGATAAAACATCTGTCGGTGACTATGCCCTTTACCCTAATCGGCACGTAACGATAGGTTACCGCAATTCAGTTGCCGTTGATTTACGTTTAAATGCTGCCGAATTGAAACATATCCGCTATCAGGAAATAATTGATGCATTAGGCGAACCGTCAGATATCAAATATTACAAAGATGAAAACAATCATCATATTATTTTAATTTATGAGCCAAACTCCAAATATCAGTTAAAGTGGATTTTGGATAACCCGACGGAATATGAACCAGACCCAACGGTTCATCACATTTCAGTAGTAGCCACGGAATATCCAGAAAAAGAACTGCCGGTAACTATTTCCGAAGTCATAGAAAACATGAGCGTTGAAGAGAAAATTGGTCAGATGATTTTTTCCTCGATTTCTGGAACAGAACTCGGTGCGGAAGAGGAAAAGCTGATTCATCAATACAAAGTCGGCGGTATAATTGTTAATAAAAAGAACATTACCAGTCCTTCCCAAATGGTGGCATATATGAATTCCCTTAAAGAGGAAAATAAAAATAACGTTCCGTTATTCTTTGGCATTGATCAGGAAGGAGGCAGAATAGCAAAGCTGCCTGGCGATTTGCGAGCGATTCCTTCCCATTTCGAAATCGGCAAACAGAACGACCCTTCTTTCGCCCTCGAAATAGGTACGGTTTTAGGAAAATTGGTAAATTCTTTCGGTTTTAACGTAAATTTCGCCCCCGTACTTGATATAAACAGCAATCCGGAAAATCCGGTCATTGGCGACCGTTCCTTCGGCATCAATCCGGATGTTGTCAGCAAGTTAGGCATTCAAATGATGAAAGGCATTCAAGGAGAGAATATAATCCCTGCGATTAAACACTTCCCTGGCCATGGAGACACTTCCGTTGATTCCCATGTTGAATTGCCTGTTGTCCAAAAAACGGTGGCAGAACTGGAACAAATGGAGCTGATTCCATTTAAACAGGCAATCGCTGAGGGGGCAGATATGGTGATGATTGCTCATATACTCTTGCCTTCAATTGATCCGAAATTCCCATCCTCCATGTCGGAAACAATTATTACCGAACTTTTAAGAGAAAAAATCGGTTTCGATGGTGTTGTCATTACCGACGATATGACGATGGAGGCGATTACGAACAGCTTTGATATCGGAAAGGCAAGCGTAATGTCAGTAAAGGCCGGTGCGGATATTGTCATGGTGGCCCATGAATTTGAAAACGTGGTAAAAGCAATTACAGCACTCACAACCGCAGTGGAAAACGGCGAAATAACGGAGGAAAGAATCGACCAAAGTGTAGAAAGGATACTGAAACTGAAAAATAAATACAGTCTAAAAGACAAATATAATAAGGAAGTAAACATCAACGAACTAAATTAGCTGATTGATGCGGTATTACGCCGCTATATGAATTAAAAAAGAGGCTGGACGAAAAGGGAAATTCCCTTCATCCAGTCTAATTTCTTACTTTTTCAATAGCAAATATATAAAATAGGGCGCGCCGATAATCGATACCATAATACCGGCCGGAATGGGGCTTTCCAGCAGATTTCTGCCGATGGTGTCGGCGAACAATAAGAGCCAGCCGCCGATGAGAATGGCAACAGGAAGAAACAGCTGATGTCTTGGACCGACAAGGGTTTTCGCAATATGCGGAGCCATCAGGCCAATAAAAGAGATGCCTCCCGTTACAGAAACGGCTGCAGCGGCTAAGGCAACGGCGGAAAACAATAAAATAATTCTTTCCTTTTCAATGGAAACGCCAACGCCGATAGCAAGGGAATCGTTTAATCCTAATAAGTTGAGCCGGTTAGCTTTGTAAAGGGTGAAAGGAATAAATAGGACGAGCCAGGGCAGGAGCGCCCAGATAAACGGCCAATCTGCCCCCCAAATATTGCCTGACAGCCATTTGACAATAAAATCAACCTTTGTCCGCTCCGCAGCAGAGATAATGACAATCATTGCCCCGGATAATGCCATGGAAAATCCGATTCCGATGAGAACGACATTGATGGGCTGCAGCCCGTTATGCTTGCTGTAGGCAAAAAGGTAAATAAATATGCTTGTAATAATGGCACCGATAAAGCCTGCTAATGGAACGAAATAAGCAAACAGCCCGACTTCAACAGGGAAAAATAAAAAGAAAACAGCGATGGCAACCCCGGCGCCGGAATTAATTCCGATAATGCCAGGATCTGCTAAATCATTTTTTGTAATTCCTTGCAAAATCGATCCGGATAGAGCGAGGGCCATTCCGGCTAACAAAGTAATCAATATACGCGGCAGCCGGATGGAAAACAATATCAATTCTTCTTTCACTGTCCCCTGGCCAATGATGGTCTGAATCAGCCGGTCAAAGGATAGACTGGCATGTCCGGTCCCCATGCTGACGATAACGGTAATGACAGTAACAAGCAGGGAAACAGTTAAAATGATTCGCTGCTTTTTTATTGCTGCTGGGTGTATCATGACAAGGCTCTCCCTCCTTTTCGTACAATGGCCAGGAAGAACGGCAAACCGATTATCGCCACAATGGCGGCAACGGGCGTTTCGTACGGTGCATTTAAAGTGCGGCCGAGCGTATCGGCAAACAGCATAAAAATAGCACCGACTATGGCAGACATCGGCAATATAAACCGGTAGTCCGTTCCTACCAAAGCACGAACAATATGAGGGATCATCAGTCCGATAAATGTCATATTTCCGACGAGGGCGACGGATGCCCCGGAAAGAACAATAATGATAATAAAGAGCACAACTTTTACGATGAAAATATTTTGCCCCAAACTTGTCGCAACTTCCTCGCTTAAGCTGAGAATCGTAAGCTGTCTGGCAAGGAAAAAGGACAGTACAATTCCCAAAATGATAACCGGGACAATAACTTGAAGCTGTTTCCAGTTTGTTCCGGCCATCCCTCCGGCAGTCCACATGGAAATGTCTTTCGAAACCTTAAAATAGAGGCCGACTCCTTCCCCGACAGCGTACAGAAAAGTGGAAACCGCAGCACCTGCCAGGACAATCCGTGTTGGCGAGAAGCCTCCCTTTACTGCTGAACTGATGCCAAAGACGAAGAGAGCGCCGAGGAAAGCACCGACAAGTGCGGCGACCATCGTCCAAAAGTAATTTGCTGCCGGAAAAAAAAACGATCGTTACTGCCAGCGCAGCATAGGCACCTGCGGATAATCCAAATAACCCCGGATCCGCAAGAGGATTTCTCGTCATCCCTTGCATAATGGCGCCAGAAACAGACAGACCAGCCCCGACAAAGATAGCAGCAATTTCCCGGGGCAGACGAATATCCCGTATGATTGCGATGTTGTCATTGGCAGCTGAAGATGTCAGGGCGAGCCATACATCTTTAAAAGAGACATCGGCTGCGCCAAAACTCATGGCAACGAAAAACATTAGGATAAAAACACCTAATGCGAAAAACAGTTGGGATGGAAATGAAAGTTTTTTCATCAGCTGTAACTTTCCTTTCTGGATGAAGAACAGGGATGAACGAAAAGAAAAGCCTTTCTTTTCGCATCCCCTTTAAAAATCTTCCTTTTTATTTTCCGAGAAATGCTTCCTTAAAGAATGCTAAATGTTTCTCCAGGGTATACGGGTCTGTAAAAGACGCCCCTTCCCCTTGCATTTCAAACACACGGCCATTTTTTACAGCAGGAATATTTTTATACGTGTCCGTTTCCTGGAAAGACAAATCCGCATCCGAATATTTGCTTAAAATGATGTAATCCCCGGCATATTCCGGAAGCACTTCCGCAGATAATGTATAATATCCTGCTTCTAAAGCATCTTCTTCTACCTTTTCCGGCATATTCAGTTTCATCGTCTGATATAAAATTTCCGTTCCTCGGGCCCAGTTATTTCCGTAAACATAAATGTTTTTGTCAAATGCTTCAATTACCGAAACCGTTGCATCTTCTCCAATTTTTGCCCGGATTTCCTCGCCGATTTCTTCGGCCCGCTGCTTAAAGTCCTCCACCCATGCCCGGGCTTCTTCCTCCTTATTTAAAAGTTTACCGATCTCGATATGCTGTGTTAAATAATCGATTTTCCCCCATGTATACGTTACGGTTGGGGCAATCTCCTGTAATGTATCGATATTTTTCACCGTTGACAACGCGATGATTAAATCCGGGTCAAGTTCAACTATTTTTTCCAAATCGTCTTCGGAAACTTCCTCTACATCTTTTAACTCTTCTTCCAAAGTAGGATTGTTTTTCGACCAAGTATCTACACCGACAACATTGACCCCTAAATGTAAAACATTGCCGGTATACCCTGACAGCACAACGACCCTCTGCGGATTGGCCGGTACTTCAATCGGTCCGGTTTCCGCTTCATACGTTCTAGTTTCTGGGCTTGTTTCTTCTGCATCGTTAGAAACTGTATCTCCATTTCCGCAAGCACTAATAAGAAGCATAAGGAAGAGCAAAACGGGAATGATGAGTCTTTTCTTCATATTCGTTATCTCCTTTTAATAGATTGTAGGAAATGCACATCGGTTTGCCTGTTCTCGGGTCACGGCCGATAACTGCATCTATCCGAAAAACTTCCCGGAGCACTTCGGGAACGATTACTTCTTCACACGTGCCCGCCTTGACGATTTCCCCGTCTTTCAGAGTAATAATATAGTCAGCAAAACGGGCAGCCTGATTCAAATCGTGAAGAACCATCACAATCGTGCGGTGTTGTTCACGATTCAGCTTTTGCAGCAATTCTAAAACTTCCAGCTGGTGAGCCATATCCAAATACGTAGTCGGCTCATCGAGAAAAATGATGTTCGTCTCTTGGGCGAGGACCATCGCGATCCAGACGCGCTGGCGCTGGCCGCCGGATAAAGCATCCATCGGACGGTATTTGTATTCCGCTGTTCCGGTCACTTCAAGGGCCCAATCGATCACTTCATAATCCTTTTTCGTTAACCGCCCCAATCCGTTCTGATATGGGAAGCGGCCATAAGATACCAGTTCGCCGACTGTTAACCCATTCGAGCTTTCCGGAGTCTGAGGAAGAATGGCCATTTTTTTTGCGACTGTTTTTGTTTTTTCCCGAGAAATTTCTTTCCCATCCAAAAGGACAGAACCGGACTGGTACGGAATAATCCGGATAAGCGCTTTCAATAAAGTTGATTTGCCGCACCCGTTTGCTCCGATAATCGTTGTAATTTTTTTATCGGGAATCGTTAAGTTTAAATTTTTTATAATGGAACGGTCCCCGTAGCCGACATGCAGCTGTTCTGAGGAAAGGCGAGTCATTGTTTATCCCCCTCTTATGGGTATGTTTAGAAAAATATATTATGATAATGAGAATCATTATCACTAACCATTTTTAATATATAATCGTGTCTTTAGTGTGTCAATATTAAAAATATATTTTTCCGCATCTTTTTATGATAGGTGCTTCGCTAGGCTATTGTTGTTTACCGGATGGAAATGATTTTTAAAAAAGGATTGTAGAAAGTGCTTTCATGTTTTATAATTGAAAATGATTATCAATTACATTCGGTTTAGGAGTGAACGGCGATGAAGGAAAAGGATGTATTCGATGTAACGATAATAGGCGGGGGGCCGGCAGGACTATATTCCGCTTTCTATAGCGGCTTAAGGGAAATGAAGACGAAACTGATTGAGTGTCAGCCGAACCTTGGCGGGAAGCTCAATGTTTATCTTGAGAAAGTAATTTGGGATGTTGGCGGGGTCACGCCGATTACCGGAGCGGAGCTGATGGAGCGGCTTGTAAAGCAAGGGCTTACCTTTAGTCCGACCGTTGTATTGAATGAAAAAATAGAATCCATCTCCCGCCAGCAGGACGGATTATTCGTGCTGAGAGCAGCATCCGGCCAAGTCCAGTGTACGAAAACGGTAATCGTCGCTATCGGAAGCGGAATATTGTGTCCGAAAAAACTGGAAGTCCAAGGAGCGGAACGGTTTGAAGGAGTAAGTCTCCACTATTCCATCCCATCCCTTCAACGCTTTAAAGATAGAACCGTTATCATTTCTGGCGGGGGAAATACCGCCATTGACTGGGCCAATGAATTGGAACCCGTTGCGAAAAAGGTGTATATTGCTTATCGAAAAGAACATCTCTCAGGCCATGAGGCACAAGTTACCCAGCTATGTAACAGTTCCGTTCATTGCCTGCCTAGATCATGTATTACGAAACTAATCCCCAATGAAAGCAATGATCGGGTAAAAGCGGTGGAACTCACGCATCAGGAAACAGGTGACCAAAAGTATGTGGAGATAGATGATATAATTATTAATCACGGCTATGAGCAAGACACGAGTTTACTAAAAAACAGCAAAATAAAAATAGAATTGGAAAATGACTGTTACATCGCCGGCAATTCCAGCTGTGAAACTTCCGTGGAAGGCATTTATGCCGCAGGAGATATCCTTACCTTTCCCGGCAAGCTGCACTTAATTGCCGGATGTTTCCAAGATGCGGCAAATGCAGTGAATAAAGCAAAACAGTATGTTCAGCCGGCTGCAGAAAAATTTGCTATGGTGTCCTCCCATAACGACATTTTCCAAAAGAGAAATAAAGAATTGCTTAAGGAAATGATAAAAGAGCAATGTTAATACTTTTATTGCAGGAAAAGGCCTTGATTGAAGCAGACAAGGCCTTTTCATATCGCCTTTTTTACATGCTGGCTGCCGAACAAGTTAATCCTTCATCGGCTTTACTCCAAGCATCTTAAGAATAAAAACAATGGCAAGGGGAATAACGCTCATATTTTTCAGAAGGAATATGAAGGTATCCTTTGCAGCAGCTGCATCAGCAAGATTTATCCCAATAGAGTCCATGGCAGAGAAGAACAATGTGCTGACTAGTAAAATTAACACATTCCCTGCTCCATACAAAAGTACGATAAAGACAACGATTTGGGAAATTACACCTTGTGGCCAATTCTTTTCTAACTGCTTGGAACATTTTTGAAGAAGCTTATTCCAAAATCCTTTATCTATTAGAGTGTGAAAGCTGCTTTTTGTAAGGAGAGTAACAATCAGAAAGAAGAGAATAACTCTTGCTGCTCCAACGATTGCCTCTGACCATAAGGGAGTTTCCGAATACCACATTTGCAGTGCACGGGTGAAAGAAGGAATAAGAGAAAGCAACACTAAACTTCCGCGACTGTAGAAAAAGTGTATTGAGGTCAGGAAAGTTTCCAGTCCGATTTTCACAAAATGATTCGCCTCTGTTAGACGCATTGTATCCTTCCTTATCTTTATCGTGAATCATATAAACATTTTTAGCACCTGTTCCGGCCCAATTGGCAAGAGTAAATTAATTTATCTATAATTATATGCAGTGATATATCCAGATATTTATGATCTTAATAACTGAAGGAGACTTCAAATCCATGAAAATACCGATTTTATATGAGGATAATCATCTGCTGATTGCAGAAAAGCCAGTCAACGTGCCTGTCCAGGGAGACCGAAGCGGCGATTCGGATTTATTAACGATATTAAAAAAGGATTTAAAAATACGTTACCAAAAGCCCGGCAATGTGTATTTGGGACTTGTCCATCGACTGGACCGGCCGGTTGGCGGGGCAATTGTATTTGCCAAAACGTCCAAGGCGGCATCGAGATTATCGGATATGATCCGCAGGCAGGCACTGGAACGAAAGTATTTCGCTGTTGTTCACGGAACGCCGAAGGAGAAAAAAGACCAGCTTGTCAATTATCTCTATAAGGATAAACGGCAAAATAAAGTGTTTGTCGTTACACCGGATCATCCAAAGGCAAAAAGGGCGGTGCTAGACTATGAAATTATGGAATCGTATAAGGACTTAAGCCTGCTTTCAGTGCATCTTCATACAGGCAGATCCCATCAAATCCGCGTTCAATTGTCGAATGCGGGCTATCCGCTTTTCGGAGACCAAAAATACGGCGAACATGTCAATAAAAAAGGGCAGCAGATTGCCTTGTGGTCGCATGCAATTCGGTTTGAACATCCCGTAAGGAAAGAACTGATAGAGACCCATTCCTGGCCGCCACATGATTTTCCTTGGGATTTATGGGAAACAACTGGGAGTAATAGGTCGTCGGGAGAACTCCCCTTATAACAATTGTGTTATGAATGTTCATTCGTTTATGTTTGATATACGGCCCAAGCCGACAGACATCGTTCATATTGCTTACCAGTCTTCCTTACCGAACGGAAAAATTGGAGTCACATTCCAAAACGGAACGGAAGACTTCATTTCAAGCGATAATCCTAAATACATGGAAATATCATTAAAATGAAAGCACCCCTTCTTTGTTTTTCCAGGGGTGTTTTTTGTTCTTATATATATTGGAACAGCGGCATCGCGGCATCACTGTGTGTATGAACTATCGCATGAAACGGACGACGGTTATCAATAGTATGACTTTCCGCCACCTGAAACGGATAGTGATAAGGAAATTAGGGATTATATTGAATCCCCTATATTTGAACGGGGTGCGAAAATAAATAGACAGTAAAGAGAAAGAGGACTTGCTTTATGCAGTCCTCTTTTTTGGTGTGCCCGGCATGGGTGCAGACTATAGGGTGAAAGTCCCGAACAGTGAAGGCAGTAGTAGCTGTAGCTTAAGACAAGGGCATGGGGGGTGACCGTCAAGTCTGAA
>NZ_BMEV01000082.1 GCF_014637175.1 Compostibacillus humi
CATTTTGGATCCATAGAGAGAAAAACAGGCATCCAAAAGTGCTCTTTTGCACCAAATTTTCGGATGCCTGTTTTTGTTTCAAAGTCAAGCTTTATTTTTGGGTAAACTTAAATCTATTTCTATACGAACACGGTCACTTATCGTATAAAAAATTAAAAAATCTCCTTAGTCTTGTTCATAAAAATCCTGCAGACTTTGGTATTCAAGCCTCAAACCAGCTTCCATCTGAAGAAGAAATAGACAGACTATTAAACGAAGAGGATGGTGAGTAAATTGCCATCCCCTGTCTGGTCTAAAGGAATATTGGATGCTGATTTCGCAATCAAATTAGGAAGAATAAAAAAGTACAAAGTAATCGAAGAAATCTTACCTCTTTACATACAAAAAATATTCATCCATGAATATGTCTATTCCAATGAGATCTTAATTCCAAAAAGCGCTAAAGATCAAATTGATGAGTTGATAAAAAAAGACCGTGCTGAAATAGTTAATGAAGATGACATTTCCGAAATAGGACCTTATGCACTTATATTATATGAGGATACCATCGAAAAGTTACGGAAAGCAAAAAAACGAGAGAAAATGGCAGCCGCTGGGGAGAAATTGTTTCTATTGCTTTTGCGCAAACAGCAAACATTCCATACTTTTTATCCGATGAGTCAGATCAGCAAGCATTCATAAATGAAAATTTTTCTAGTCCAATACAGGTAATCCGTATCAAAAATTTAGTTTGTGCCATGAAAGAAGCAGGAGTTCAAAGAAAAGACGCACTGCTTATTTGGAGTTTAGCGAAAGATTTAACAATAATCTAGGCCTAAAAGCTAATCGAACTTCTCCCTTATAAGCAAAAAATGAAAGGGGATTGGTTTCATCCAAGCCACTTGTAATATGAATAGTCAGTCGTTCGAAGTTTTGAGTGCTACGAATTGATCAGGAACTTTTCATTGAAGTGAAAGAACATTTGCAGTAATGATTGGCTAAATCCCAATATAAAAAGGATACAGAGGCATAAAATTAGTTTTTTCAGTAATAAAAGGAATTGGTTAGACGGTGCCGAGATGATTTCTGTTGAAACAAAAACCAGGACAACCTGGAATTCTCCAAGGATGTTCTGATTTTGTGTATCGTATGTTGTATCAGTTTCCTGCTGAATTAGTTGGATGCAGTTACGCCACCATCAATCGTAAATGCTGAACCGGTGGAATAACTCGACTCATCTGATGCTAAAAATAATACTAGTTTGGAAACATCTTCTGGTGTCCCGATTCGATTTAAAGGAATTCCTTTAACCATTTCATCAATCATAGCTTGTGTCTCTTCTGTTTGGATTATTGGAGTTTGGATTGGGCCGGGGTGAACGGAATTTACACGGATGCCGAATTCAGCAAATTCTAATGCAGCTGTTTTTGTAATTCCCCGAACTGCAAATTTGGAGGCATCATATGCTGAATTGCCTGGTGCTGCTCGAAATCCGTTAATGGAGGATATGTTAATAATTGAACCATTTCCTGCTTTTTTCATGGAAGGAAGAACCGTCTTCATGCCGAGGAAAACACCGATCAGGTTAATATCAATAACTCTGCGAAATTCTTCTTCTGTAAATTCCTCAATAGTCTTTGGGGTTACAATGCCGGCGTTATTCACTAGTATGTTTACAGGACCAAAGGAGGCTTCAGCTTTCCCGATGACTTTTTTCCAGTCTTCGGCATTCGTAACATCGTGCCGGATGAATTTGGCATTTTCACCTAGCTCTTCTGCTAATGCCACACCTTCTTGTTCAAGAATGTCAGAAAAGACAACCCTTGCACCTTCCTATATGAACGTGCGAACATGTGAAGCACCTTGACCTCGAGCACCCCCAGTAATAACAGCAACTTTTCCTTCTAATCTTTATCGCTCCCCTCTTAAAATAATTAAAATTCTTAATAGTAAGTATACATAAACTTGAATGCATTGTGAACGTTTTCCTTTATTCGGGTGAAAATTTAAAAGAAAGGGTAGTCATGGATAGCGTTGCACTAAAAATTTTTTGAAAACGCATACACATCCAATGGGCTCTATTATTTAAGATTAGTATTTTGTTTCAAGATGGATGATAAAAAAGACAAGAGGGTATACAAAAAATGTATAGCCTATTTAGTAAAATATGTTTACAATCTCTAAATAAAGAACTAAATAACTAAAAATATCCATTAATTCCACTTTATTACAATTAGTCTGGATAGTGTATAGAAGGAGGGGAACTTGTTTGTTTATCGCTCATATTAGAGGCAGTGACTATATGCAACAATCGGTACAAACGCATTTAGATGGAGTTGCACTTCTGGCTCGTAGATACGGTGATCCAATAAATCTAGGTGCCCATTGCGAACTTTCTGGTCTCCTGCATGATTTAGGAAAGTATACTTTGGCTTTTACATCCTACATAAAAAATGCAGTGCTGTTTCATCGAGTTGCAAACCAAAAGATCGATCATTCTACAGCCGGAGCAAAATACTTGTACGATAAATATTACGATAAGAATGATTCTATACAAGATTTTGTTGTTGAAACAGTAGGAATGGCTATATTGTCCCACCACTCGGGGCTGCAGAACTTTGTTCAAACTGATCTCAGTAAATCTGATTATATTCGACGGGTTACAAACGCAAATTTGCCATACTACGAAGAAGCTGTACATAATTTTGAATCCGTAGAAGGCAACGTCGAAAGAGTTGATAAGTTAATGAACGAAGCCAAGGAGGAATTTATAGCATTTCTGAAAAACATAAAAGAAGCAAACATTAAAGAACCAATTGTATATTTAAGTTATTTGCAAAAGCTTGTCTTCAGCTGCTTAATTGATGCAGATCGAACGGATACCCGATGCTTTGAGGAAGGGGAAGTTTCTACTGGCAGTGCCGATAACAGCGATATTTTTAAAAAGGGATACCATCATTTAATGATGCAAATAAACAATTGGAAAGGCGATGACCATCCAATTACCAAGTTGAGGAATGAAATGTCAGATAGTTGCGGCAGTGTGGCTGATGAACCGTCTTCTATCTATACGTTATCCATTCCAACTGGTGGTGGGAAGACTTTTGCAAGTTTACGGTATGCATTAAAGCATGCCATTCGTTATAAGAAAGAACGGATTATCTATATAGTTCCTTATACCACCATCCTTGAACAAAATGCTAAAGCGGTAAGAAATATTATTAATAATCAGAATGCAGTTCTTGAGCATCATGCTAACGTTATTGATGATACAAGTTTAGAAGAGGAGCCTGATTTTTATCAGAAGGAATATCACAAACAATTACAGCTTGGTAGGGACAATTGGGATTATCCAATTATTTTTACAACAATGGCGCAATTTCTTGATGCTTTCTTTCAAAAGGGAACGAGAAAGAGTCGGCGTCTACACCATTTGATGAATAGCGTCATTATTTTTGATGAAGTACAATCAGTTCCTTATAAACATTTCAGTCTATTTAATACAGCGGTAAACTTTTTGCATTTTGTTGGCAACAGCAGTATTTTACTCTGCACAGCTACACAGCCGGCAGTAAAGTATATGGAGTATGAAATTAATTTGAAAGAAGATGCTGAAATAGTTCCAAATCTTCGTAAGACAGTTAATGCCTTCAAAAGGGTCTCAATTATTAATAAAGTGGAAAGTGGCGGTTGGGGAATGGACAAACTGGCCTCCTTTGCTGAAGAAATAATGACAGAAAATGACTCCTTACTGATCATATTAAATACAAAGGCGGAAGTAAGGGAATTATATAAATTGCTCAAAGCGTTAAAGATCGCCAAAGTTTACCATCTCAGTACTTCCATGTGTCCTGCACATCGAACAGAGAAGTTGGATGAGATTCGAGAAAAACTGGGAAAAGAACGGATAATTTGTGTCAGCACACAATTAATCGAAGCAGGTGTCGATATAAGCTTTGAAACCGTTATTCGTTCCCTTGCAGGCTTGGACTCGATTGCCCAAGCTGCGGGACGTTGTAATCGTAATGGAAAGCAAAAACTAGGGAAAGTTTATATTATAAATTCGTCTGAAGAAAATCTCTCCAATTTGCCTGAAATTAGAATTGGCGGGGAAGTAACTAGAAACTATATTTTAAATAATCCAGAGTTTAACGGAAATTATTTAGGTCCTGATGCGATGAATACATATTTTAGGTATTTTGATAGCCAAGCAAAACGTGAAATAAAACAAACCCCAAAAAAATTGAATTATAAACTTATTCAATTAATAAATGGTACTCATCCAAATGCTAGGAGTGCAGAAACGAAATCAAAGGGTATGTTTAAGACGTTAGAAGAACATTTTGAAGCAATTGAGTCGCCAACCACATCTATTGTTGTTCCGTATGGCAAGGGAAAGGAAATCATAGCATCTCTCAATCAAGACTACCATGATGTGAAAGAGTTTAATAAAGTGGCGAAGGAAGCTCAGCAATTTTCTGTCAATATATATGATTATGAGTTACAGAAGCTGAGTCAAGCTAATTTAATTGTACCGCTGTATAATGATTCCATTTATTGTTTAACGGAAAAGGCTTACGATCAAGATTTTGGCGTCACGGTAGAAGGAGATGCTTCATTACCACAATATAATTTTTAAGGAGGTGATAAAATGAGAAACCAGATTGAGTTTGTAGTATATGGAAAATATGCATTGTTCACAGATCCGGTAACAAGGATTGGTGGGGAGAAATTTACGTACCAAATACCAACATACCAGGCCATGAAAGGGATTGTAGAATCAATTTACTGGAAGCCAAGTATTATTTGGTATATCGATGAGGTGCGTGTGATGAATGCGATACGGACAGAGGTAAAAGGAGTGCGTCCTATAAAATATCAAAATGCCGATAATGATTTGATGTACTACACTTATTTGCGTGAACCCGCTTATCAAGTAAGGGCACATTTTGAATTTAACAAGAATAGACCAGATTTATCTAATGACTGGAATGAAAATAAACATCACAATATCGCCAAGCGTTCTGTGGAGAGAGGCGGACGCCGAGACATCTTTTTAGGGACGAGAGAGTGTCAAGGATATGTAGAAGAATGTCGATTTGGAGAAGGAGAAAGTTTTTATGATGGTTATGGTGAAGTAAGCTTTGGACCGATGTTTCATGGATTTACTTACCCTGATGAAGGAGATCAAAAAACATTAAAAGCCCGTTTATGGGTTCCTACAATGAAAGATGGGATTATTCGTTTTATTCGACCAGATGAGTGCGAAATTATTCGAGATATTCGTACTGGTTCTGTCAAGGAATTTATAAAGGGAAAAAATTTTCAGAGTGTTGATGAGGAATATAAAGAAATGTATAAGGAGGTGTGATAATGAGCTGGATGCAGCAATTGGCCGAAGTTTACGACAATAATCATTCCCATGTTGGTAATTTTGAGGAGCGGGATAATCAGCGTATTACATTACTTCCAGTTTCCCATGTCATGCAAAGCGCACAAATTGAAATATTAGTGACTTCGGATGGAGACTTTGTAAGTGCAAAAGTAGTTGAAAAAGAAGATGCGCGTACGATTGTTCCTGCAACTACGAGTTCTGCAAATAGAAGCAGTAAAAGTGCCCCGCATTATATCCATGATAAATTATTTTATGTTGCTGCCGACTATGTAGATTATAGTGGGGATATAAAACGTGAACAACATCATAAAGATTATCTCGATCAAATGAAACAATGGGCAGAACGTCCAGAAGCGCCAAAAAAGGTGAGAGCAATCTATGAGTATATTAAAAAGGGAAAAGTAATAGAAGATTTGGTGCGTGAGAGAATACTGCCTGTAGATCATGAAAATAAAGTAATTGATAAATGGAAGTCAAATGAAGAGAAACCACTGATATATAAGGTATCTTCTGAAGGTATATTATCTGCCTTTGTCAGATTTGATGTTATGCATGAATCACCAGAGGAACCAGTAGTTTGGGAGGATAAAAAATTATTTCAAGACTATATTCGCTATCTGGATACAATAGCTGACATGGATAAAGGGTATTGCTATGTAACTGGTGAACATACTTTTTTAACGACACAGCATGGCGCTCGTATTAGAAATGCTGGTGATATGGCGAAATTAATATCTGCAAATGATAGTTCGGGTTATACGTATCGCGGCCGTTTTTCCCAACCCGAAGAAGCGGTTCAAATTGGGTACGATGTTTCGCAAAAAGCCCATCATGCATTAAGATGGCTTCTTCAACGACAAGGAACATATGTTGATTCCAGGTATTTTGTTTCGTTTGGAATAAAGCAGCCAGAAACACCTGATCCTTTGGCTGGTACGGCAGATTTACTAATGGATATTCTTCAGGTTAAAGAAGAAGAAAAAGTATTTACAGAGGAAATTGTTGCTGCAGAGTTTAATAAGGCGTTACATGGATGGAAACATTCACTTACAAAGAATCGTTTAGATAACATTATTATTTTAGCTGTTGATGCAGCAACAAAGGGGAGGCTGGCAATCGTCTATTATCAGCAATTACATGCTGATTTCTTCCTTGATGCAATTGATCATTGGCATAATACATGCCACTGGTTGCAAGTCTATCGTGATAGTAGTAATAATGTAAAACGTATTGTTGGAGCGCCTTCAGTATCCCAGATTACAGAAGCAGTATATGGCAGTAAAGCTGATTCAAGAATTAAAAAAGAATTATATACCAGATTGCTTTCTTGCATTGTAGAAAAGAAGCCGATACCAAAGGACATTGTACAAATCATTTTTAATCGGGTTAAAAATCCATCTAGTTTTAAAGGATTAAAAGAATCATGGAATAACGTTCTCAACATTGCTTGTGCACTGATTAATAAATTATATGAAGGTGAGGAATACAGTGTGGCTTTACAAGAAGACAACACTTCAAGGGATTATTTATTTGGCAGATTGCTAGGTGTTGCAGAGGTGATGGAAAGCAGATTTTTAAAAGAACGAGATGAAAAGAGGGCCACGAATGCCACACGATACTTTAATGCATTCACACAACATCCGGCACGTACGTGGATGGTTATCCGTAAGCAGCTAACACCTTATTTTGAAAGGTCAGGTTATGAAGCCGGATACTATTCGATGCTGCTACGAAAAATAGAAGACCAGTTAACAACAGAAAATATGAATGACACACCGCTTAGCCCAGTTTTTCTATTAGGGTACAGTAGCCAAATCCAAAGCTTATATACAAAAAAGGAGGAAAAGGAAAATGACAGCATTACAGAAAAAAATTGATTTTGCAGTGGTTCTTACGGTAGATAAAGCGAATCCAAATGGAGATCCTTTAAACGGTAATCGTCCCCGTCAGGATTTTTCAGGGCATGGAGAAATATCTCATGTAGCAATTAAACGCAAGTTACGTAATAGATTGCAAGATGCTGGTGAAGCAATTCTTGTGCAATCGGATGAAAGGCGTAATGACGAGCATCGTAGCATTAAAGATAGAGTTGATTCAGTAGAAGAGTTGAAAAAATTATTGACCAAATCAAAGGCTACAGGAGCAGATGAACAAACTGCTGAAATGATTGCATGTAATACTTGGTATGATGTGCGTGCTTTTGGTCAAGTATTTGCATTTAAGGGTACAAAAATGTCAATCGGCGTTCGGGGTCCTGTTTCAATACATACTGCTACAAGTATTGAACCAGTTAATGTATCAAGCATGCAGATTACAAAAAGTGTTAATTCTACGACAAACGAAAAAGATCCAAGCCAAAAAACATCTGACACTATGGGAATGAAACATAGAGTTGATTTTGGGGTGTATGTATTCTATGGAAGTATAAATCCACAATTAGCAGAACGCACAGGATTTTCTTATGAAGATGCACAGAAATTAAAAGAGGCATTAAAAACATTATTTGCCAATGATGCCTCATCAGCTAGACCAGACGGCAGCATGGAAGTAAACAAAGTATTTTGGTGGGAACACGACTCTAAATTAGGAAGGTATTCTTCAGCGAAGGTTCATAGGACGGTGAAGGTAGAAAAGGTAAAAGATAATTTGCCTCCTTCAATCGATAATTATGAAATTACTGTTGAAGAATTAGATGGTTTAGCGGTCGAGGAATATGATGGTTTATAATGAAGAAGATTACTTGATGATTTCTGGTATTCAGCATTTTGTGTTTTGCAAAAGACAATGGGCTCTTATCCATATTGAACAGGAGTGGGCAGAGAATGTATTAACTGTAGAGGGAAATGCCCTTCATGAAAAGGCGGATAATCCATTTATTCGAGAAAAAAGAGGAAATACTATTTTTGTTCGTGCTCTTCCTGTACATTCCAGAGTTTTAGGTATAAATGGGATTTGTGATATGGTTGAATTTATTCGGGATGATGAAGGAATTCCGCTGGATAGAGAAGATGGTTTGTATCGAGTGAAGCCAATTGAATATAAAAGGGGAAAGCCCAAAAAACATGATGCAGATATTTTACAATTAGTTGCTCAAACTTTATGTTTGGAAGAAATGCTCGGCACAAAAATAAATAAAGCCGTTTTATATTATCATGAAATCAGACGCAGAGAAACAATAGATATCACAAACAATTTGCGAGATAAAGTATTTGAAATTACAAAAGAGATGCATCAATATTTTCAAAGAAAACATACACCAAGAGTAAGTACTGGAAAACATTGTATGCGATGCTCATTGCGCAATATTTGTTTGCCAGAATTGTTGGAAAGAGAAAGAGTATCTACTTATATGAATAGGATGTTGTCTGAATGAAACAATTATTAAACACTGTTTATGTGTCTGATTCAGATATATATTTAGCACTTAAGGGGAAAAATCTAAATTTAATAAAGGAGCAAAAGTCGATTGCCCGTATCCCGCTTCATAACATACAAGCTATTTGTACATTTGGACATCAGGGTGCTAGTCCGGCTTTAATGGCCGAGTGCATGAATCGAAATATCAGTTTATCTTTTTTTACAAGTACCGGCAAGTTCCGGGGGAGATTAATTGGAGAACAAAATGGCAATGTGACTTTACGTAAAAAACAATATCGTATATCAGATTCTGAGGAACTAAGTTCATTGATATCAAGAAATATGATAGTAGGGAAAATATTTAATTGTGAGCAATTATTAAAGCGTACTCTACGGGATCATGGGCTAAGGGTTGCTTCGGAACGGATTGAGAGAGTAGTTAATATGTTAAAAAAATCACGGAAAAATGCTATGGAATGCACTAATTTAGATGAACTAAGGGGAATAGAAGGGAACGCAGCAAGTCTATATTACAGTGTTTTTAATGAGTGTATTTTGCAAAATAAACAGGAGTTTTCTTTCATTGAACGTAATCGAAGGCCGCCATTGAATCGAGTTAATGCATTATTATCTTTGGCGTACACTCTGCTTACAACTGAGGTAGCTGCAGCATTAGAGGGTGTAGGTCTTGATTCATATGTTGGTTTCTTGCATCGAGATCGTCCAGGTAGAACCTCACTTGCATTAGACTTAATGGAAGAACTTAGACCATTAATCGCCGACCGATTTGTTTTGAAGGTAATAAATAGAAAACAAATACATGCAAAGGATTTTGTAGTAAAGGAGAACAAAGCGGTCATTCTTACTGACGATGCCAGACGAAATTTTCTCCAACTTTGGCAGCAAAACAAGGGATCTACTATTACACATCCATATTTAAAGGAAAAAATTTCTTGGGGACTCATTCCACATGTTCAGGCATTATTGTTAGCAAGATTTTTAAGAGGAGATCTTGATGCTTATCCACCAATATTAATCAGGTAGGTGATTGAACTGTTAGTGTTGGTAACTTATGATGTACAAACATTAAACTCCAGTGGCCAAAAGCGCTTACGGAAGGTTGCCAAAAAATGTGAAGAATACGGTGTGAGGGTTCAAAATTCAGTGTTTGAGTGTGTTGTCGACAATACACAATTACGACAATTAGAACTAAGTTTGGAGTCAATTATTGATCCTCAAGTCGACAGTTTACGATTTTACCGTTTGGGAAATAATCATGAGACAAAAGTTAAGCACGTTGGTGCTAAGCCAACAATTGATGTAGAAAATACATTAATCTTCTGAAGTGCGAACAATAAGTGCCCAGGTTTTTCTAAGTACATTCGCGCAAAAAATAACAAGCTATAAGGTTAAAAAATATAGTTTTATATACTGTTTTACTAAAAAGTTAATGTTAAGTACAATATATAGTGTTCTTGAGATGTTTTTGTCAATATCTCGCGGTCGCTCCCTTCATAGGGGGCGTGGATTGAAATTCAATAGCGTTATTCAAACAATATCCGTAACAATCAAGTCGCTCCCTTCATAGGGGGCGTGGATTGAAATCCGAATGGGACATGGGGGTGAAGATAATGGACATGTCGCTCCCTTCATAGGGGGCGTGGATTGAAATCATCAATAGGAGGTGAATTTATTTGGCACTCAAGTCGCTCCCTTCATAGGGGGCGTGGATTGAAATATATTCAAAGGTGTTTAACATATCATCATAAGCTGTCGCTCCCTTCATAGGGGGCGTGGATTGAAATGATAAAGTGCTAAAAGTTAAAGTCGAAAGTCCGCGTCGCTCCCTTCATAGGGGGCGTGGATTGAAATACCTAAAGTCATTCCCTTATCACTCCTGTGGAGCGGGTCGCTCCCTTCATAGGGGGCGTGGATTGAAATTAACACTTTACCCATTTGACATTCTCCTTTTCAGTCGCTCCCTTCATAGGGGGCGTGGATTGAAATTTATTTTTACGAATCATCATTTTCCAAATTTATAGTCGCTCCCTTCATAGGGGGCGTGGATTGAAATCCGTTCTATGTCATTTAAAAAACGGAGACATGCGTCGCTCCCTTCATAGGGGGCGTGGATTGAAATTATCAAATTATTAAGGAGGTGAAAAAATGCTAGGGTCGCTCCCTTCATAGGGGGCGTGGATTGAAATCATCTTGCCCTTATAAGTGACCTTGTTTTTTCTGTCGCTCCCTTCATAGGGGGCGTGGATTGAAATCTCGCATGTTATCGTTATGCAGCATATCCTGGCCGTCGCTCCCTTCATAGGGGGCGTGGATTGAAATCAGTATTCGGAAAATATAGTCTGCTTGGCTCCACGTCGCTCCCTTCATAGGGGGCGTGGATTGAAATTATGCGAATGGCACTTGATGTAATGCCGTATTCTTGTCGCTCCCTTCATAGGGGGCGTGGATTGAAATACTTTAGACACCGGTAAGGAACTTGCGATGTTAGTCGCTCCCTTCATAGGGGGCGTGGATTGAAATCTGGAAATCAAAAAATAGGGAATGCATCTCTAATTGTCGCTCCCTTCATAGGGGGCGTGGATTGAAATCTCATCTTGTTCAATCCCTAAACGAATTGGCATGTCGCTCCCTTCATAGGGGGCGTGGATTGAAATTATGACCACGAAGATCAGCTGGAACCTACGTATCGTCGCTCCCTTCATAGGGGGCGTGGATTGAAATGTCTATAAGTACGAGGGGAAATGGGGCGTTAATTGTCGCTCCCTTCATAGGGGGCGTGGATTGAAATAAATCAAAGAAAGATGCAGAGAAAGAACTACCGCGGTCGCTCCCTTCATAGGGGGCGTGGATTGAAATGCTTATGAAAATTTGCATATACAAACTAAATTATTGTGTAATAGCTTTCCTTTTTGTGGTGAAAAGATTTAAAAGAGGGATGTCTATAATGGACCCAAGATTTTAGACAGCAAGAAAGGATATGTTAAGGTAGGTTTATGAAACAAAAAAGGAAACGATATTCACCAGAATTTAAAGCACAAGTTGTATTGGAAATTCTTAAGGAAGAGAAGTCTTTAACTGAGCTGTCCTCTGAATATGGGATTCATGTTAATCAGCTGCGGAAATGGAAAACACAATTTCTAGAACAAATGCCGCAACTGTTTCAAAAGCAGAACAAGGATCAAGAAAAGATGAAAGCTGATTATGAAGGACAAATTGAAAATCTATACGCTGAAGTAGGCCGATTAACCACGCAATTGTCGTGGCTCAAAAAAAAATCTGGCATCTACCACAACTAGGCAAGAACGTGTGAATATGATTGAATGGCAAGACTCAGAATTATCCATTACAAAACAGGCAGAGCTATTAAGCCTTAACCGTTCAAGCCTTTATTATAAACCAGTCGGGCCTTCAGCAGAAGATGTAGCCATCAAGCACCGTATCGATGAAATTTATACAAAATACCCATTTTATGGGTCTCGTAGGATAACAGCACTGCTAAACCAAGAAGGAGTGAATATCAATCGCAAAAGAGTACAACGTCACATGCGAGAAATGGGGATTCAAGCTGTTTATCCGGGTCCAAATTTAAGTAAACGGAATCTGCAACATCGAATTTATCCATATTTACTGAAAGGAGTGAACATTAACTATCCAAATCACGTTTGGAGCATTGACATTACCTACATTCGACTCCAACGAAGCTGGATGTACTTAGC
>NZ_BMEV01000083.1 GCF_014637175.1 Compostibacillus humi
CTTCAGACATGACGGTCACCCCCCATGCCCTTGTCTTAAGCTACAGCTACTACTGCCTTCACTGTTCGGGACTTTCACCCTATAGTCTGCACCCATGCCGGGCACACCAAAAAAAGATTTGTTATGGCATTTTCCATAACAAATCTTTCCTTTAGCTTGCCTGTTTGTTTTCTCCGTAAATGTTAATGCCTGCTTCTTGCAGCATCCACTCGATGTGAACTCCATACCCGCTCGTCGGATCGTTCACAAATACATGGGTGACTGCTCCGATAATTTTGCCGTCTTGCAGGATGGGGCTCCCGCTCATTCCTTGGACAATTCCTCCAGTCTTTTCCAATAATCGTTCATCGGTAATTTGGATAACCATCCCTTTTGTTGCCGGAAATTTTTGCGGGACACTGCTTATTATTTCGACAGCAAATTCTTCTACTTTTTCATCATCAACAACAGTTAAAATTTTTGCCGGACCTTCTTTCACCTCGTGGGATAGTGCTACCGGAAGCGGCTTATCATATTTTCCATTTTCCACGTCTTCTTTCAGTTCGCCAAAAATGCCGAAGGGACTGTTTTTAGTAATTGTACCAATTTGTTTTTTATCCGTAGAAAATCTCGCTTGCTTTTCTCCGGGGATGCCGCTATTCCCCTTTTCAATCGAAGTAACAGATGAACGGACAATTGTGCCGTTTTGAATTTCAATCGGTTTTTTCGTATCCATATCTGAAATGACGTGTCCTAGCGCCCCGTATTTTTTTGACTTTGGCTCGTAAAACGTCAAAGTGCCGATTCCGGCTGCAGAATCGCGAATATATAAGCCAATTTTATATTCGTCATCTTTCGTATCATATTCCGGATGCAATGGGGTTTCCATCGTTTCATTCCCTCTTTTTATCGTAATATTCAAACTCTTTTCTTCCTGACCGGCTTCCAATACGTGCTTTTTTACTTCTTCCATTTCATTGACCGGTTTTCCATTAATTTTTAAAATAATATCCCCAACTTGAATATCCGCTTTTTCGCCGGGCGATATCGTTCCTTCCTTGCCATTGACGAGATGATGTCCGACGACTAACACACCCATCGTCTCCAGCTGCACACCAATGGACTGTCCGCCGGGAATCACTTTTACATCTTCTATAGCTTTACGGTTCACCTGCTTTGTTGGAACACTATTTGCAAATACGGCATTTTCACTAAAATCAGTGTCCGTTACATTTATCGTGTCAGAATAGATGGCGAGTTTACTGCTAAGCGGTTGTTCTTTATTTATATCTCTTGTTATAGGGTTCTCAACAAGATGTTGACTTGGTGCAGCTTTTGCTTCCTCAAGATGCGAGATAGGGGTGTTGGAGGTATACATGATGGTTAGGGTTAACAAAACTCCAATACTGCAGCGAATTAAGTTAGAAATATTTTTCAATCGGTCCACTCTCCTTGTTGATTACCCACACCTTTTTATCTGTACCTTTAATTTGACCTAGAAGATGCGGTTTTAAACTGGAGAATGTTAAGAAAAGATGTGTATCTTTTCCAACCCTGCGATATTTTTTCACTGCAACATCACAAAAAACCCCGCTTACCTTTGCGGGGTCAGTTCTTTTTCTTTATACGATGAAGCAAAGTCGAGCAATTCTTTTGCGTGGTCTTTTGCCGTTTCTGTTAGTTGGGTTCCTGTCAGCATCCTGCTTAATTCCATTATTTGCTCTTCTTTATTTAGTTCCTTCACACTTGTTACAGTTCGATTTTGTTTTTCTTTCTTTTCAATGTAGAGATGGGTATCAGCCATTGCTGCGACCTGCGGCAAATGGGTAATACAGAGCACTTGGGATTGGCATGAAACTTCAAAAATCTTCTCGGCAATGGCTTGTGCAACCCGGCCGCTGACACCGGTATCCACTTCATCAAAAATAACACTCGTCACTCCTTGATGTTTGGCAAAAATTTTCTTTAAAGCGAGCATCATTCTTGACAGTTCACCGCCGGAAGCTATTTTATTTATTTCTTTTGGCGGTTCCCCTAAGTTCGTAGATACTAAAAAGCGGATGTGATCAAAGCCGAATTTATGCAACTTTGGTTCCCCGGCTTCATCCATTTCTTTCTGAAAGGAAACGTTAAAGGTGGCTTTTTCTAAATAAAGGTCCTTTAATTCTTCGACAACCGATTTTTCCAGCGCATTTGCCGATCTTTTCCGAATATGATGCAATTGCTGTGCTTCCAGCTGCAAATCTTTTTTACATTCATTAATTTGTTCCTGCAATTCGGATAAATGGGACTCCTTATTGTCAATCTGTTCTATTTCTTCTTCCACTTTTGCTAAATATTCGAGCATTTTGCTGACGGTTGAACCGTATTTCTTTTTCAGCCGATTCAATTCGTTTAATCTACCTTCGATTTCATTTAACCGTTCCGGATCAAATTGCAGACTGTCCAATTTATTTCTCAAATCATACGTTAAATCTTCTAATGCGTAATAATGATCGGCAATTTCCTTTGCTTTCTCAGCAATATACGGATCAATATGCTGTTGTTCTTCCAAGGAAGCAAGTGCTTGTCCGACCCAATCCAGTCCTTTACCGTCGCCATACAAGGCATTGTACGCGTCTTGCAGTGCAGTGAACACTTTTTCGAAATTAGACAAAATTAATTTTTCCTCTTCCAGTTTTGCATCTTCGCCAGCTACGAGATTCGCCTCTTCCAATTCCCTTTTCTGGAAGTTCAGTAAATCTAGCCGTTGAGCCGTCTCTTGTTCATTATCATTTAATTCTTGAAATCTTTTCTGCAGCTTGACGAGTTTATCATATAAAAATTTGTATTTTGCCAATGCTTTTTCTGTTTCCTCCGATTCGTACAAATCGAGAAGATGGATATGCTGGTCCGGATTCATTAATGTCTGTGTTTCATGCTGACTATGGATGTCGATTAACGTTTTGCCAATTTCCCTTAAAATTGCCAAAGTTACTAATTTGCTGTTCACCTTACAAATGCTTTTGCCGGAAGAGGTGATGATCCGTTCTAGGACAATTTGCCCGTCTTCCACTTCTATGCCAAAATGTTTGCATACTTTTTGTACCGGATGATCGTACTCATCTACGATAAACAAACCTTCAATTTGGGCCTTCTTTGATCCGTGTCTTACGTAGCCAACAGAACCTCTGCCGCCTGCCAGCAATTGTATCGCATCAATAATAATCGATTTCCCTGCACCGGTTTCGCCGGTTAATACCGTCAACCCATCATGAAAAGTAATGGAGATGGAATCGATAATGGCAAAATCGCGAATGGATAGTTGAGCAAGCACATTGCCACCTCCTTTTGATTAAAGCATGCTAATAAGCCGATTTTTTATCTGCTGCGCGTCTTTTTTAGTCCGGCAAATAATTAAGCAAGTATCATCTCCGCAAATCGTTCCTAAAATTTCCTGCCATTCCAGATGGTCAATTAACGCTCCAACCGCATTGGCATTGCCCGGCAATGTTTTTAAAACAATAAACTGGTTCGTCGTATCTATTTTGACAAATACGTCAACCATGAGCCGTTTTAATTTTTCCAGCGGATTGTACCGTTGATCTGCGGGCAGACTATATTTATATTTGCCGTTGCCCGCTGGAACTTTTACGAGCTGCAACTCTTTAATATCCCTTGATACGGTGGCTTGCGTGACGTTAAACCCTAAACGTTTTAAGCCATCTACCAAGTCGTCCTGGGTTTCAATGTCCTTCGTTGATATTATTTCCCGTATTTTTAAAAGCCGTTGTAGTTTGCTCATTGTCCACCTCTTTACTCCCCAATATGAAAATAATTATGGGCATCGTTTACAATATTTTCGATATTGATTTCAGCAGGCTGGCTTGTCAATTTTTCCCATCCTAAATGGGCTAAAAACTCGACATTTCCTTCTCCACCTGTTATTGGTGAATACGTCAAATTTAATAATTCGTATTGTTCCTCTTTGGCAAAATCGATGATTTCCTCCAGCACGTGCAAGTGAACCGACTTGTCTTTTACAATCCCCTTCAGGCCGACCTGTTCTTTTTTCGCCTCAAATTGGGGCTTGATAAGCGCAATAATATCACTGTCTGGACGAAGCAAATGTTTTAATACCGGCAATATCAATTTCAAGGAAATAAAGGAAACATCGATGGAAGCAACTTGCGGCATGCCTTCTTTCAGCATATCCGGGGTAACATGACGAAAGTTTGTCCGCTCCATCACGATGACACGGCGATCCTTTCTCAGTTTCCAATCAAGCTGATTGTAGCCGACATCAATCGCATAACTCCGTATGGCGCCATGCTGTAAAGCACAATCAGTAAAACCTCCGGTGGAAGAGCCGATATCAATCAGAATTTTACCTTTCACCGACAGGTCAAACTCCTTTAAAGCCTTTTCCAGCTTTAAACCGCCGCGGCTTACATACGGATGGTTCTTTTTATTTCCCTTCACCTCAATCGGTGTTTTTTCATCCACTGTCATTCCCGGTTTATCCAGCCTTGTCGTTCCAGAAAATACTAGCCCGGCCATGACGATGCGCTTTGCCATTTCCATATTTTCAGCAAGCTGTCTTTCCACTAATAATTCATCTAACCGTCTTTTTTTCATCATTCCATCCTTTTGATCAATTGTTAAAAAACTGGAAAAAAGCCGCTAACACTAACGTGATAACGGCAGAGGAGAAACAACAATAATCAGTCGTTGTAAAATAGTAGCATATGTATCATGCTTCATATTATCATATTTCAATGTATTTTTCCATCGTGTCAGTTTTCGCGGCTGCTTACGAATGTGGTAAGTTCCATTAAATAAGAGGCATCTGCATCCGCATTTGCCAATGCTTCTTTCGCTTTTGACAAATATTCTTCTTTCTTTTTAATGGCTCCATCTAATCCGAGTAATTTTGGATAAGTGCTTTTTTCGTTTTCCGCATCACTGCCGACAGGTTTCCCTAACTTTTCCTCATCACCGGTAATATCTAAAATATCATCTTGCACTTGGAATAATAATCCTAAATAATATGCAAACTGTTCCAATTGTGTCAATTGCTGCTTCGTTGCTCCGCCTAACAGCGCTCCGGCTAGAACGGAGAAACGCAATAGCTCCCCTGTTTTCAGAGCGTGAATTTTTTCCAGTTCGGCTAAATTCACTTGCTTTTTTTCTGCTTCCATATCCAGCATTTGACCGGCAACCATTCCCTTTGGACCGCCGCATTCAGAAAGAAGCCGGGCAATTTTTACCTTTTCTTCAGCCGATAATAACGGGTCCTCTAAAATAATTTCAAAACAATACGTTAATAATCCGTCACCGGCCAAGATGGCTGTCGCTTCATCAAATTGCCTATGGTTCGTTGGTTTTCCCCGGCGGTAATCATCATCGTCCATTGCCGGCAAATCATCGTGAATCAAAGAGTATGTATGCATGAATTCAACCGCACAGGCTGCGGACAGCGCCTTCTCGAAATCCTTTGCATAGACGTCATAGGCGGATAATAAAAGAATTGGCCGGAACCTTTTTCCGCCTGCTTCCACCGAATATATCATCGAATTTTTTAACCGTTCCGGTATGTCTAACCGGTAAAGATAATTTATAAGTGCTTTATCAACCCCATCTTTTAAATGGTTCATATACCGATTAAGATCTTTTCTCACAATTAGTTTTCCCCCTGTACATTAAAAAGCTCCGTTTCGCCTTGTTCATTCATAATCAGCGTCATCTGCTCCTGTACCTGTTTAAGTTTATCGCTGCATATTTTTGAGAGTGCCATACCTTCCTGATAAAAAGCAATCGCTTTTTCCAGCGGGACATCCCCTTCTTCCAGTTTGGCAACAATTTCTTCTAATTTTTTCATTGCCTCTTCAAAAGTTAGCTCTTCACTTGCCAATCTCTTCCTCCTCCTTTACCTCTAAAATTTCACAAGATATTGTTCCGTCTGCTACTTGTACGGAAATATGGTCCGTCGGCTCAACTTGACGGACCGAGCGGATAATATTGCCGTTCTCTGTATACGGCAATGCAAAACCGCGTTTCATAATTTCCAGCGGATTCAACAAGGTCAGCCTGTCGATGCGGTAGGCAAGCTCTTTTGTGTTTCGTTCCACTAATCTTTCCATACTGACCTTTAATCTCTTTTCATTTTCTCTTAATGTTTCCCGCGCCATTTGCATTTGCCTGCTTGGCTTCATCACCTGTAACCGCTGGAATACGTTTCGGTACTCATCCATTTTACTGTTTAACAGATGGGAGAAACTCCGTTCCAGCCGCTCCACAAATCGATCCAATTCCTGTTCCTTTTGGTTCATCACTTGGAAGGGATAGCGAAAGGCATATGCTTCTTGCAAATTATGTAATCTTTTTGTCGCATCGGTAATTTCCCGCTGCATTTGTTTATTCAACCGCTGTACGAAATGAATAATTTTCTCCCGGATTTCCAGCTGGGACGGAACCGCAAGCTCGGCTGCACCTGTTGGCGTCGGCGCCCGCAAATCGGCTACGTAATCACTAATGGTCACGTCGGTTTCATGGCCAACTGCAGAAATAATCGGGATGTTGGAGCGGAAAATGGCATCGGCAACCGGTTCTTCGTTAAAACTCCAAAGTTCTTCAATCGACCCGCCTCCCCGGCCGACGATCAGCACGTCAAAATCCATTTCATTTGCTTTCTCGATCGCTCGTACAATGGACGGTGCCGCATTTGGCCCTTGCACAAACACAGGAAGGACGGTAACTTTTACAATCGGGTAACGCCGTTTGATCGTTGTAATAATATCACGGACAGCCGCTCCAGTTGGTGAGGTAATAACACCGATATGTTTCGGATACAGAGGCAGTGGCTTTTTATATTTCGGGTCAAAATAGCCTTTTTTCTGCAGCTTATCTTTCAACTGTTCGAAGGCTAAATATAGAGAGCCGATCCCGTCCGGCTCCATTTCGTGTATATAAAGCTGGTATTGGCCGTGGGCTTCGTAAATGCTTACTTCCCCGCGGATTAAAACGCTCATTCCATTTTCCGGCCGGAATTTTAGAAACCGGTTATTGCCGGCAAACATCACTGCCTGTATTTTCGCATGTTCATCTTTAATCGTCATATACATATGACCGCGGGAATGATGCTTAAAGTTGGAAATTTCCCCCCGCAGCCATATATTGCGCAAATGGGGGTCCGTGTCTATTTTTCGTTTTAAATACCTCGTCAACGCAGTAACGGTTAAATATTTGTCATTCAACGCGATTCAGCCCTTTAGCCGCATCGATTGTATTTTTTAATAACATGGCAATCGTCATCGGCCCTACCCCTCCTGGTACCGGAGTAATATGAGATGCCTTTTCCATTGCCCCTTCCATATCAACATCCCCCGTTAACGATCCGTCTTCCAGCCGATTTATCCCGACATCAATAACAACTGCTCCTTTTTTAATATAATCTTTCGTAATGACATTCGCCTTCCCGATTGCAGCGATTAAAATATCGGCCTGCTCCGTATACTGCTTTAAATTTTTCGTCCGGGAATGGCAATACGTAACCGTAGCGTTCCGGTTCAGCAATAATTGGCCGACCGGTTTGCCGACAATATTGCTTCTGCCGATTACTACCGCATGTTTTCCTTCAATTTCAATATCGTATGCATCGAGCATCGTCATAATGCCGTAAGGAGTACATGGCAAAAAGGTATCTTCTCCAGTCATCATTTTGCCGATATTTACCGGATGAAACCCGTCAACATCTTTATTTGGCGATATCGCAGTAATGACTAATTGTTCTCTTATATGCTCCGGCAATGGCAGCTGTACTAATATGCCATGAACAGTATCATCTTCATTCAATTGTTGGATTAGACGAAGCAATTCTTTCTCTGATGTCGAATCAGGCAAGCGGATTACATCCGCCAAAATCCCTGCCTCCTTCGCTGCTTTTTCCTTCCCTTTAACGTAGGACAGGGAAGCTGGATTATTGCCGACCAAAACGACCGTTAATTTTGGTTTGATGCCGTCTTGAACAAGCTGATCTACTTCATCCTTCATTTCCATTCTTAATCTCTGGGCCAACTGTTTTCCGTTTAAGATGTTAACGCTCATCCTTTTCCATTTCTCCTTTATTCATCAATTTTTGACAAAACTCCGTTAATAAACCTTCCTGAATGATCGTCACCATATTTTTTTCCTAATTCCACCGCTTCATTGATGGAAACTTTTTTCGGAATTTCATCTATGTATAATATTTCAAATACGGCAATCCGCAAAATTGCCTTTTCCACCGCAGCTACCCGTTGAAAGGACCAGTTTTCCAGTTTTTCAATAATTTTTTCATCCACTTCCTGTTTATGCTCGTACACTCCCTCGACGAGACGGGAAGTAAAGGTATCGATTTGTTGGTTCTCTGCAAAAGCAGCTAATGCTTCTTTTGGCTCCACATCATTCATATCCATTTGAAACAAAATTTGAAAAGCTGCTTCCCGCGCTTGGTGTCTTTTCATCGGTCTACTTTCTCCTTTTATCAATCTCTACCAAATGATAACATGATTCTTTAAGCAAATCTAGAAAACGCAGAAAAGAAAAAATGAAGGTTTTTCCTCACCTTCATTTTTTCCCGATTACTATGTTTCATCGTTATTCTTCCGCGCCTGTATCTTCCATATGAATGCCGACAACATGGACGTTTACTTCGCTAACTTCCAGGGAAGTCATCGTTTTTAATGATTGCCGGATATTGGACTGAATTTGTTCGGCAACATAAGGAATCGATACGCCAAACTTTAAAATAACGTAAAGGTCGACAGATATTCCATCCTCTGTTAGTTCTACTTTTACACCTTTACTATGGGATTTTTTGCCCAGCTTTTCCGCCATGCCGGAGGCAAAATTTCCCCGCATCGCATAAAGCCCTTCCACTTCTGTCGCTGCAATCCCGGCAATTACTTCAATCACTTCCGGGGCAATTTCGACTTTTCCTAATCCGGAATCGTCATGGACATTCAGCAATGGCTGTTCACTCATATATACCCTCCTCGTTTCCTCGCTAATCCTTCGTTTCTAAAATGGGGTTTTCTTCTAAAAATTTCGTATTATAGTCACCTCGTATAAATGCGTCGTTTTCCATTATAATACGGTGAAAAGGAATCGTTGTATGCACGCCTTCAATAATGTATTCATCCAACGCCCGTTTCATTCGTTTGATTGCTTCTTCCCTCGTTGATGCATGGGTAATTAGCTTTGCAACCATCGAATCATAATAAGGCGGAATCTCGAAACCTGGATAGACAGCTGAATCAATCCGGACACCAAATCCGCCTGGCGCCAGGTAAGTTTCAATCTTACCAGGGGAAGGCATAAAGTTTTTAAACGGGTTTTCCGCATTAATCCGGCATTCAATAGAATGTCCCTGAAACTGGATTTCCTCTTGGGTAAAGGAAAGTTTTTCTCCGCCGGCAATCTTGATCTGCTCCTTAATCAAATCGACTCCTGTAACCATCTCTGTTACCGGATGCTCGACCTGAATGCGGGTATTCATTTCCATGAAGTAGAAAGCCCCGTCTGTCCGGTCAAAAATATATTCAATGGTTCCTGCACCGACATAATTGACTGCCTTTGCTGCATTAATGGAAGCTTGCCCCATTTCTGCTCTGATTTCCTCCGTAATGTATGGCGATGGAGTTTCTTCGATGAGCTTTTGCAGCCGTCTTTGAATGGTACAGTCTCTTTCCCCCAAATGGACGACATTTCCATATTTGTCTGCCAATATCTGGATTTCAATATGGCGGAAATCTTCGATATATTTTTCGAGATAAACCCCCGGATTTCCGAATGCAGTCTCAGCTTCCTTCTGAGTCAGCTCAATTCCTTTGAGCAATTCTTCTTCGTTTCGGGCAACACGGATTCCTTTTCCGCCTCCGCCAGCTGTTGCTTTAATAATTACCGGAAAACCAATTTCCTTGGCGATATGTAGAGCTTCTTCCTCGCTTTGGATAATACCGTTTGAACCGGGAACGATTGGGACATTTGCTTTTTTCATCGTTTCCCTTGCCACATCTTTTATACCCATTTTTTGGATTGCTTCCGGCTCAGGACCAATAAAAATAATGTTGCACGCTTTGCACAGCTCGGCAAAATCGGCATTTTCCGCCAAAAAACCATATCCCGGATGGATCGCATCCACATTCGTTAACGTGGCAACACTCATAATGTTCGTCATGTTTAAATAGCTGTCTTTGCTATATTTTGGACCAATACAATATGCTTCGTCAGCCAATTGCACATGTAAAGCGTCTTTATCTGCATCGGAATATACCGCTACTGTTTCAATTCCCAGTTCATGACAAGCTCGGATGATTCGGAGGGCAATTTCACCTCTGTTTGCAATTAATACTTTCTTGATCACCTTTCCAACTCCTTACTTGGTTTTCACGCGAAACAGCGGCTGGCCGTATTCTACCAACTGGCCATTCTCTACAAGTATTTCTACAATTTCACCACTTACTTCGGCTTCGATTTCATTAAACAATTTCATCGCTTCGACAATACATACGACAGTATCTTTCTCCACTTTGCTTCCCACTTGCACGTATGGGTCACTTTCAGGAGATGGTGCAGCATAAAATGTACCGACCATCGGAGATACGATTTCATGATCATATGTAATGTTATGGTTTTCTTCGATTATTTCTGTTGTGACTTTTTCTTCCGCTTGCTCTGCGGGCTCGTTATCCGGTTTTCTCTCTATAACCGTCTCTATCATCGGTTCCGCTTTCTCCTTCCTATATTCAGTTGCAGCCGGTGCATTGGAGACGTTACCCGCTGATGCTTTTTTCATTTTTACCTTTGTACCGTTCGATTCGTAGGTAAACTCATCAATGGCCGATTGATCAATTAATTTGATCAATTCACGGATTTCTTGCACTTTTAGCATCTTTATTCAACACTCCTTTAACTAGCATGTAAAGTACGGTTCGTCATCTAATTTTATTTTAAGACAAAATCCCACTGTTCTACAACTTCAGATTCAGAATATATGTTGTATTTTAAAAATGAGATTCCTTTCCAGATTATATCAATAATAAAAAGAAAATGCTATTATCAGCCATAAAGAGTTTGTGTCAAGCTTTTCTCGGTAACCTTCTCACACCAGTATTTCCGGCACTCTATTTTTGTACGCTTACTTAGGCTACCGCGCGATTACCATCGCTTGGTGGCCTGTTATT
>NZ_BMEV01000084.1 GCF_014637175.1 Compostibacillus humi
TTTATCATTTATCATGTTTATCGAAATTAACAGCTCTTACTTGTTTAGATAACAAAAAATCATTGGATTTGGTATCAAATTAAATCTTCATTGGAAGTATGAATAATTCAGGATAATCTTATTATTTTCCCTCTTCTACAAATGTAGTAGTCAATAGAAACTCTGACTTTAAAGCAGGTTTAATATCATTTAATATGACTAAATCTATCGGCTTCTGAAAGTGATCTTCTAGGCTTATTTTTAAGTCCATGTAATTATCAAAAGATAAATCCGAGTCGTTAAATTCTACTATTACATCAATATCACTGGATTCTTTTTGTTCATCGCGGCTGTAAGAACCAAACAAACCAACTCGCTTAACACCGTGTTTATCTCTCCAAGTATTTAGGTTTTTTGATAATTCATCAAGGATTGCTTGTTTCGATAACATATTATCATCACCATTTTCCGACATTGGTTTTTTATTTTCGTTATAATTCCGAACCCATTAACAAATGATATAAGTCCTAATAATACTCTACCATTAATTACACATTCTACTGAACCGCAACCAGCCAAATTACTATTAAATTGCTGTTATTCCTGTAAAGGGTGAGATAGTTTAAGTGTATTAATTAAAGCTCCTATAAATAAGGAGCTTTATCCTGCACAACAAGATAATTTTGATACATCCTTATCAAATGTAAGGGCAGCTAATCTTATTCCCTCAGCCGATGTTAAATATGGAGCAAAGCTTTCTTTTAAATCCTCTACGGTTAAGCCAAATTTAACGGCTAATGTCGCTGCATAAATCACATCTCCTGCATTTTCAGCTACGATATGAACCCCTAATACTTTTAACGTTTTTGCATCAGCTACAAGTTTAAATACACCTGTTGTTTCCCTATTTACTATCGCTCTTGGGACTGCATCTAACGGTAATACTGATGTTTTTACTTCATAGCCTTTTTCTTTTGCTTGTTCTTCCGTTAAACCAACTGTTGCAATCGATGGATTTGTAAATATAACGCTTGGAACAACGGATAAATCTATTTTTTTATTTAATCCACCAACTGCATTATCTGCAACAACTCCACCTTCATAGGCTGCTACATACACAAATTGCGGTCCTAATGTCACATCTCCTGCTGCATAAATCTTTTCATTACTTGTTTGAGCAAATTCATTTATCAGTATTTCCTTTTGTTTTCCAACATCAACACCTGCAGCACGTAAATTTAAAGAATCCGTATTTGGTTTTCTTCCTGTTGCAATAAGTAACTGCTCTGATTCAACGACTTTTTTCTTACTGTTTACAGTTAGATAAACCTTTTTTATCTCCCCATCTTGTTCGACACACTCATATGTTGCTCCTTTGATAAGGTGTATACCCTGTTCGATTAACATTTTTTCTACTGTTTCAGAAATTTCCGGGTCATACTCTTTTAATAATCGCTCACTTCTTTGTATAAGTGTTACTTCTGAACCTAAATGATGGAAGAGTTGACCAAGCTCAATCCCAATATATCCTGAACCTATCACCGTTAAACGTTTTGGAACTTTCTTTAATTCAAATAGCGTTGTACTTGTTAAATAATCAACTTTATTAAGTCCAGAAATCGATGGGATAGAAGGAGAGGCCCCTGTTGCAATTAAAAAGCGTTTTGCAGAAAGTTTTGTTCCATTTACCTCAATTGTATTTTCATCAACAAAGCTTGCTTCTCCCTCAATTAAATCAAATCCATATTCGTCTATTAAATCGACATATTTTTGATTCCGAAGTTCACTCACTAATTCGTTCTTTTGCTTGATTAAAGGAGCCAATTCCACTTCTCCAGCAGATGTTTGTAAACCTATAAACGGATTTATCTTAGCTAAATGATTGATTTCCCCTGCTCTAAGAAGGGTCTTGGATGGAACACAGCCAATATTCACACAGGTCCCTCCAATCGTTCCACGCTCAATCATTCCAACTTTTGCACCGTATTCAATAGCTTTAATTGCAGCAGAAAAAGCTGCACCACCAGAACCAATAATAAGAAGATCATAATTACCTTTAGTACCTAACACCACATTTTCTTGTTGTAGTAACTCTTCAATTTCTCCAGTTTGATAATTTGCTTCGTTAATTGCCCTTTTTGCACTTTCAACCTCTATACCATTAGGCAATTCAAATACTACTTCACCGCGACGGAAATTTGCTTCAGTATTTTTAGCACCTATACTTTCAAGTGCTGACTCTACGTGTTTTTCACAGCCTGTACAAGTCATTCCTTCAATATTTACCTTATATTTATTCATAATAAAGCTCCTTTCATTAATCTCTCATGTTAAAGTTTCTATTATTGGACACGCATGTAATTGCTTTTCATCAGGACATCGTTGTTTCAAGTCACCTAACATAGTTTCAATTCGTTTTAAATCCTCTATTTGCTTTTGAACTTCCTCTTGTTTTCTAGAAACAAATTCAAACATATCTTGGCAACGGACTTCATCTTTATCTACAACTCCAAGTAACTTGTAGATTTCACCTAAAGAAAAACCAAGCTCTTGTATTCGCTTGATGAATCCTACACGCTTAACGTCATAATCTGAATATAAACGATAACCAGTTTTTGTTCGGGAAGGTTCCTTTAGTAAATTTTTTCGTTCGTAATATCTAATCGTCTCTTTGTTAACTCCACATTTATCTGCAAACTCACCAATGCGATAAATCACTATTTTCACCTCAATAAAATTATAAACCATGTACTACAGTACATGGTCAAGTAGATATATATTATTAAAATTTCCCTACTAAAGTATTCTCCTTCAATGAAAAGTGGTTTTTTATTATAAAATTGCCCCCACTAGTAAATGGTTAAGATAAATTTAAAAAGGTTGGAAGTTCTCCCTACCTTTTATTTCACTTATCAGTCGTTTTATGATTATTGTTTTCCCTTTTTAAAACTCTGATAATTCTTATTCCCACCAGACAGGTTAAATACCTCTTTAAAACTCATATTAATTAATACATTCTGAGCCGCATTACCAGTAACACCCTTTTGTTCAAGGGAATAAACAGCTGATGCAACTCTAGTTAAATCTGGATCGACACTCGGTCCACAAACACCTGTAGAACAACATTTTGCTGGGTCAAACATTTCTACCTTTTTCATCATGAACAACTTCTTTATTGATGTATAGTTATATACTTATATAGAAACCGAAAAGATAAGGCTTGCGTATCAACATGCCTCATCATTCCCTATTATTCACCTGTTTCAGCAAATCGCTTAATCCGTTCTCCTATTTCATCCCGAACGCGCTGAAACACTTTCCAAGCTTCTTCTTCCGTACCTTCTGCTTTGGCTGGATCGTCAAAGCCCCAATGTTCACGTTTTACGTGAGGTGGTGTCACTGGACAGCGGTCTTTGGCATCTCCACATAACGTTACCGCCAATGTTGCGTTATTTAAAAATTCTTGATCAATGGTTTCCGATTTTTGAACAGAAATATCAATTCCAGCTTCCTTCATTGCTTTAACAGCATTTGGGTTTAGTCCGTGTGCTTCAATACCTGCACTTCTTACTTCCCACTCATCACCAAGATATTTTTTTGCCCAACCTTCCGCCATTTGACTTCTGCAAGAGTTTCCCGTACATAAGAAATAAATTGTTTTTTTAGACATAATTCATTCTCCTTTTTAAAATAGTAGAAGTGTTAGATAAAGACCTACTAATGTTATAAATAGGATTGGGATGGTTAAAACAATCCCGGTTTTAAAATAGGTTCCCCATGAAATTTTAATTCCTTTTTGGGAAAGTACATGGAGCCACACTAAGGTTGCTAGTGAACCAATTGGCGTAATTTTTGGTCCTAAATCCGAACCAACTACGTTAGCATAAACAAGCGCTTCTCTTAATACACCAGAAGTATTCGTTTCAGCAATGGCTAATGCATCAATCATTACGGTTGGCATATTATTCATAATCGATGACAGGAAAGCAGCTATAAAACCCATTCCAACTGTAGCAACGAATAATCCTTGTTCAGCCACAGTTTGAAGAACACTTGCGAGCGCAGAGGTCAGCCCGGCATTTCCCAATCCATATACGACGACATACATTCCAATTGAAAAAATAACGATATTCCACGGAGCGCCTTTAATAACTTTTTTCGTATTAACAGCGGCACTACGTCTGGCCATTATGATAAAGAATATAGCTATGGCCCCAGCAATAATAGATACTGGTAAATTTATGAATTCGCTACTAAAATAGCCAATTACTAATAATCCGAGAACATACCAAGAAAGGCGAAACATCTTTATATCGTTTATTGCTTCTTTCGGTTCCCTAAGTTTCGATAAATCATAATTCTTAGGGATACTTTTTCTAAAGTAGATTAGTAATACCGAAATGGTTGCAATTAGTGAAAATAAGTTCGGAATAATCATCCGCGAAGCATATTCAACAAATCCAATGCCAAAGAAGTCTGCAGAAACGATATTTACTAAGTTACTTACAATAAATGGTAATGAAGTTGTATCCGCAATAAATCCACTTGCCATAATGAAAGGGAATATCATTTTTTCTTTAAAATTCAAATTTCGCACCATTGCAAGAACAATCGGTGTTAGGATAAGTGCCGCTCCGTCATTCGCAAATAATGCTGCAACAACTGCACCTAAAATACTAATGTAAACAAACATTTTTATTCCATGACCTTTTGCTACCCGTGCCATGTGCAGTGCTGCCCATTCGAATAATCCAATCTCATCTAGTATTAAAGAAATAAGGATAATTGCGACAAAGGATAGCGTTGCATTCCATGTGATGTCAATTACTTCAAGAACATCACTGAATTCTACTACCCCTACTAATAAGGCAATTACAGCTCCACCCATTGCGGACCAGCCAATGTTTAAGCCCTTTGGCTGCCATATTACTAGTACTAGGGTTGCAATAAAAATTAATATTGCGAGTATAAGCGTTGTAGACAAAATAATACCTCCAATTTAACAACAAGAAATTCGTGTACCATTTTCTTCAAGTTCTTTTAATTTGTAATCTTGATTAGGTAATTGATCAAGAATAGGTTTAATAAATGAATAATATTCATTTTCCTTATCTACGGAGTAAAATATCCATTGCCCTTTTCTTTCTTCCTTAACCAATCCTAAGTCTTTCAACTTACGTAAATGCTGACTAATCGATGGCTGACTGACTTGAAATATTTCAACAAATTCACAGACACAACAAGCTTGATTATCAATTAATTTCATAATCGTTAATCTTGTTTTATCACCCAATAATTTTAAAATAACTGCAGCCTTTTCCATTTCAATGGTTGTTTGCAGCACATCATCTCCTCCTTATAATTTCATTACAACATTAGCATATAACTATTTGCTTATATATACAATAAAATATTTCATTATTTTGAGATTCTCTTTCTTCATTATTACCTTTGATTAATATTTGCTGAAATCTGCACAAAAAATGGACATATTTTTTATATGTTATTTAATGGATAAAACTATTAAGGGCAAAGTGAGTGAATAAATATGTTCGATCTTTTTAATGAAATAGCCATCATGCTAAATGGACCACTTCAGCAAATTGCATATGGATATGAACACATACCGCTACTATTTGCATTTTTTCTTGGGTTAATTGGCGCAGTTGCTCCCTGTCAACTTACAGGTAATATTAGTGCAATGACTATTTATGGGAATAAATCATTAATCGAAAAAGTCCCTTGGTTACACGTATTTCTATTTGTTTTAGGTAAAATATTCGTTTTTTCAATTATTGGTTTAGTGATTTGGTTACTCGGAAAGGAAGTACACAGTACTCTTACACAAATGTTCCCGATTCTAAGGAAATTAATAGGACCATTACTTATACTAGTTGGTATATTTATGCTCGGATTATTTAGTTGGAGGAAAACCGGGAAAATGTTTAAAATCCCTACTAGGCTTAGAGACAGCTATCTAGGAAGCTTTTTAATGGGTGCAAGTTTTACGTTAGCATTTTGCCCTACTATGTTTGTATTATTTATACTAACCTTAATGCCAGTTGTATTAGAAACATCATATGGATTTGTATTACCTTCTGTTTTTGGAATTGGAACCTCTCTTCCACTTTTATTCATTATCTTTCTAATTTGGTATTTTGGGGCAAGTGGCATTATATTAAAGAAAAGCAGAAAAATAGGTTTACTAGTGCAGAAACTTGCAGGGGTTATCATTCTTGTTATTGGTATTCTGGATACTTTAACTTACTGGTAAAAGAGGTCAATTATGTTTAATAAATTATCCTTAAAAATTGGACTATTATTTTTTGTATTCATGTTAATTATCGAGATTTTTGTTTATTTTATTCTATATACAAATATAGCAAATGAACGAATTGATGAAGTGATGAATAGTTTATTAGCCCGTGCCAATACACATAGTGCTATCTTAGAAAAGAATTTCGATTCTGCTACGTTGGAGCATGTTGGAATTATGGAATCTGAATCGGAATTTGCTGTTATTATTACGGATGCCAATGGTAATATCATCATTCATTCCGATCCTGTTGAAACTGAAATGTTAGAAGTGATTGATCATACAGATTATAAAAACATACCCAGTGTAGGAAAAGTAGTGGAACAACGCTGGTCAGAAAGACAATATATAGCGGTTGATAGTCCCATTACGATTGATGGAGAACATCAAGGGCATGTCTTTATGTTTGCTAATACCAATATTGTAAAAAATATGCTTAATCATTTGAGTGATCAATTTATTATTGTTGGACTAATCACCATTGTTCTAACAATCTTTACTGTTTTTATTCTTTCTCGTTTTATTACGTTACCAGTAATGAAAATGAAAGAAGCAACCGAACAGTTAAGTATAGGGAAAAATAAAGTTGAATTACACAAGGAACGTAATGATGAACTAGGAGAATTAGCGGCTTCTATTATGAAGTTATCAAGTGATCTGGAACGATTAAAAAATGACAGAAATGAATTTTTGGCAAGTATCTCTCATGAACTAAGAACGCCATTAACCTATATTAAAGGGTATGCAGATATCATTAAAAAACAAGACATTACGGAAGAAGAAAGAAAAGAATATCTGGATATTATACGGGAAGAAACAGAGCATTTAACAGTCTTGGTTAAAAATCTATTTGATCTAGCTAGAATGGATGAAAATAAATTTGTAATTAATCGAAAAAATGTTAACTTTAGACAACTAATTCAAACGATTGAAGAACGTATTGCTCCAGTATTGGAAGAAAAAAATATTACATTTTCTGCTTCATGCCCAGTAAATATCATAGGTAATATTGATCCCGATAGGATCCAACAGGTATTATTGAATATACTGGATAATGCCAGAAAACATACACCCGAAGGAAAGTCTATATCATTAGAAGTAACCCAGAATGATAGAGAAATTACTATAACTATTTCAGATGAAGGAGAAGGAATTCCAAAAGAGGAATTACCTTATATATTTGAACGGTTATACCGTGTAGAAAAGTCGCGTTCCAGAGAAAGTGGCGGAACGGGATTAGGATTAGCTATTGCAAAGGAAATTATAGAATCCCACGGAGGGACGATTGAAATTGAAAGTGAACTTGGGAAAGGTACAAGGGTTATTATTCAATTAGCAAGAGGTGAATAAAATGGTTAAAGCTCTATTAGTAGATGATGAAAAACGAATGCTAGATTTATTAGCATTATATTTAAGACCTCATAATTACATATGTAAAAAAGCTATTAGTGCAAAAGAGGCATTATCGTTTTTAAAAGAAGAGACTTTTGACATTGTACTTATCGATATTATGATGCCTGAAATGAATGGCTGGGAATTATGCCAAGAGATAAGAAAAGATTCGGATATCCCCATTATCATGGTAACCGCTCGTGAACAGAAAGAGGATATTATTAAAGGGTTAAAATTAGGTGCAGATGATTATGTAACAAAACCATTTGACGAAGCTGAGCTATTAGCAAGAATAGAAGCAGTATTACGTAGAATGAAACCTGCGAGGAGGGTTGAAGTGAATGGTCTCTTATGGAATGAAGATGAGTTTGAGTTGTCATATAAAAATAATACAATAAAGTTAACGCCAAAGGAATTTACCATGCTAGGTTATTTTATGAGAAAACCAAACCAAGTGTTTACTAGGGAACAATTAATTGAATTAATTTGGGGATACGATTCACACACAGAAGGAAGAACAGTTGACTCCCATGTACGGAACATGCGAGATAAAATTCGTCAATCTGGATTTCCAATCGATGATTATTTAAAAACTGTATGGGGCGTTGGGTATAAATGGGTAAATAAGTCTTCATTATAGACATAAAAGATCTATATTATGAACACATTCTTATTTTCTTGACACTAATCATTAACATAAAATTCACACTTCGCAAATACCGTATGGGGGTATAGTATGATACGATGTTAATAGAAGGATGAAGAACACAGAAAATATTTAGGAAGTTTTCTAATATATCCACACTAAAGGAGGAACGATAATGAATAACCACGGAAATGGAAAGAATGAACACAATCACAGTATGCACAGTGAACATAACCATCATAACCATACAGAACAAGAGGAACAAAAACATCAAAGTCATCGACTTTATGAACATGAAAATATGCATGATCATCATGATCACGGACATGAAGAACACAAAAATCACGACCACAATCATGAACATAGCGCTAAACATCATGGGCATGGTGGACACGGCGGACATCACGAACATATGGTAGAAGATTTTAAGAAACGTTTTTGGATTTCATTAGTTTTATCAATTCCTATTTTGTACTTATCTCCAATGATTCAAATGCTAATTGGATATGAAGTGAATTTCACAGGTAATACTTTCTTACTGTTCTTGCTTTCCACGATTGTTTTTTTCTATGGTGGGAAACCATTTTTACTTGGTGCTTGGGATGAGTTAAAAGAGAAATCTCCAGCGATGATGATGTTAATTTCATTAGCTATTATTGCTGCTTATGTATACAGTACCCTCACAGCTTTCTTTATTGAAGGTAGTGATTTCTTCTTTGAACTAGCCACTCTTATTGTAATTATGTTGCTAGGGCATTGGATAGAAATGAAATCTCTTATGGGTGCTTCAAAGGCGTTGGAAGAGTTAATTAAACTAATGCCAAAAGAAGCCCATAAATTAGATGAGTCTGGAAATATTGTTGAAGTAACAGTCGAAGATTTAAAACCGGGCGATCAGATTTTAGTTAAATCTGGTGAAAAGATTCCAATTGATGGTGAAATTTACGAAGGAGAATCTACCGTCGATGAGTCAATGCTAACAGGAGAATCAGTCCCTGTTGAAAAAGGACCCGGAATGCAAGCAATTGGTGGTGCAGTGAATGGTGACGGAGTTTTAAAAATTAAAGTTAGTAAAACAGGAAACGATACCTACCTTTCCCAAGTTATTAAATTGGTAAGCGATGCAGAAAAATTGAAATCAAAGGCCCAAGGTTTTGCGGATATTGCTGCTAAATGGTTATTCTACGTTGCCGTTGTAGTAGGGATTATAACCTTTGCGGTCTGGTGGACTAACGGAGACCTAGATTTTGCTCTAGAACGAATGGTGACCGTTTTGATCATTGCTTGTCCACACGCACTTGGCTTGGCAACACCACTTGTAACATCTAGATCTACTTCCATTGCAGCAAAAAATGGTTTGTTAATTCGAAATCGTATAGCGTTTGAAAGTGCGTATAAATTGGATCGTATAGTGTTTGACAAAACAGGGACACTTACGGAAGGGAACTTTGGTGTAACAGATATTCATCCAAGCGAGGGAGTTAGTGAAGAAGAATTATTGAAGTTGGCTTATTCTGTTGAAATACAATCAGAACATCCAATAGCTAATGGAATTGTGAAAGCAGGAAAAGAGCGTAATTTACAATCCTATGACATTAAGGATTACCGAAATCTAACTGGTAAGGGATTAGTTGCTAAAATAGGCGATACTGAAATTGCTGTTGTAAGCCCCGGAACAATGAGGGAAAATAAAATCTCATTTGATGAGAAAACCTATGATCAACTAGCTTTACAAGGAAAAACAGTCGTATTTGTACTTAAAGATAATGTCTTACAAGGAATGATAGCGCTAGCTGATATCATCCGGGAATCTTCCTACAAAGTCATTAAGGAATTAAATGATCGTGGCATTGAAACGATTATGATGACTGGAGACAATAACCGTGTAGCGAATTATGTAGGAGAAAAACTAGGTATTTCCAAAGTCATCGCAGAAGTTCTTCCCCATGAAAAATCAAATAATGTAAAGGATTTAAAACAAAACGGAAAAAAGGTCGCTATGATTGGGGATGGAGTAAATGATGCACCAGCCCTAGCGGAAGCTGATTTAGGAATTGCTATTGGTGCGGGTACAGATGTTGCGATTGAAACAGCCGATGTTGTATTAGTTAACAGTAATCCAGTGGATATTCTAAATATCATTAAATTGTCAAAGGCAAGTCGCAGGAAAATGTCCCAAAACTTAGCATGGGCTGCTGGGTATAACATCATTGCAATTCCTTTAGCTGCAGGTGTATTGTACAATATTGGTTTTGTCATAACTCCTGCCGTTGGAGCAGCAGTTATGTCACTCAGTACCATTATTTGTGCAATAAACGCCCAATTATTAAAAATCGATTAATAGAAAAGAATAGTTTATATTTGGCTAAGCATGTATAGAATTGCTTAGCCTTTTATTATTCTGTATGGTAAACCCGAGTTCGACAGTTGCTAGGTAAACGAATGCCCCTCAAAGCTTTGTGTATCAAGGTTTTGAGGGGTAAAAAAGGCATAATTATTGTGTTACTAGCTTTTCGGTTTGA